>NZ_JBEYIW010000006.1:0-335959 GCF_040636045.1 Rhodococcus sp. NPDC006774
CTTCGTTGGGCCCGGGATCGGGGATGGTGATCGTCTCGATGGAGACGGGCTCGCCCTTGCTCTTGGCGACGACGGCGCGGACCTGCTGCGGCATGTGTTCCTCCACTGTAAATCGGGTGTTTCGTGCTCTGTTCAGCCTTGCACAACGCATCAGCACGTGGCGACATCTGCATGGGTTCGATGCACCGAATCGCGGAGTTCACAAGGTTGTGACCGGGCGGGCACGCAGTCTTTGCGTACGAGCGGTACCTATGACGAATGTCTGAACCCATGGAGTACGACCTGGTGGTCATCGGCTCCGGCCCCGGTGGCCAGAAGGCGGCCATTGCGGCTGCGAAGCTCGGCAAGCGGGTGGCGATCGTGGAGAAGGGCCACATGCTCGGCGGGGTCTGTGTCAACACCGGCACCATTCCGTCCAAGACACTGCGCGAGGCCGTTCTGTATCTCACGGGCATGAATCAACGTGAGCTGTACGGGGCGAGTTACCGAGTGAAGGCCGATATCACTCCGGCCGATCTGCTGGCCCGAACCCAGCACGTGATCGGCAAGGAGATCGAGGTGGTGCGTTCGCAACTGCTGCGCAACCGCATCGAGTTGATCACCGGCGTCGGCAAGTTCCTCGACGCGCACACCATCGTGATCGAAGACGAGATGCGGGGAGAACGCATCACGGTCAAGGCCGCCAACGTGGTGATCGCCACCGGCACCGCTCCCGCCCGTCCGGCCGACATCGCGTTCGACGACTATCGAGTGCTCGACTCGGACGGAATCCTCAACCTCGAGTTCATTCCGGCATCCATGGTGGTCGTGGGGGCCGGTGTCATCGGAATCGAGTACGCATCGATGTTCGCTGCCCTGGGCACGAAGGTCACCGTCGTCGAGAAGCGTGATTCGATGCTCGACTTCTGCGATCGCGAGATCATCGAATCGTTGCAGTTCCACCTCCGCGATCTCGCGGTGACGTTCCGATTCGGGGAGGCGGTGACCGCTGTCGACGTCGGCCCGAACGGAACGGTGACGACGCTTGCCAGTGGCAAGCGGATCCCTGCGGAGACGGTGATGTACTCGGCCGGGCGTCAGGGGTTGACGACTGCACTCGATCTCGAGAACGCCGGTCTCGAGGCCGACGCGCGAGGCCGCATCTTCGTCGACGAGCATTTCCAGACCAAGGTCGATCACATCTACGCGGTCGGCGATGTCATCGGCTTTCCGGCGTTGGCCGCGACGTCGATGGACCAGGGCAGGTTGGCGGCGTACCACGCGTTCGGCGAGTCCAGCGCCAAGCTGACCGACGTGCAGCCCATCGGCATCTACTCCATTCCCGAGGTCTCGTACGTCGGAGCCACGGAGGTCGACCTGACGAAGGGATCGGTCCCCTACGAGGTCGGGGTGTCGAGGTACCGCGAACTCGCCAGGGGTCAGATCGCCGGCGACTCGTACGGAATGTTGAAGTTGCTCGTCTCCACCGAGGACCGCTCCATTCTGGGCGTGCACATCTTCGGGTCGGGTGCGACGGATCTGGTGCACATCGGTCAGGCGGTGATGGGGTGCGGCGGCACCGTCGACTACCTCGTCGATGCCGTGTTCAACTACCCGACGCTGTCCGAGGCCTACAAGGTCGCAGCTCTCGACGTCACCAACAAGATCCGCGCGCTGGCGAACTTCGACCGCTGATCGTCTCGGTGTCACCGAGCAGCGACGCGACGGCAGCTCGAACGACCGTCGGGGAATGAACCGCGGGCAACCGGTTGTTCTTCTCGGGTAGTGATTCGCCACGTTCGACGTCGGCGCGTACACGGCGCGAGCCGAGGGTCGGCGTATTCTGGCTCGAATCTCGCGTCGAGGTACCGACGAGTCGATCCGAAAGGGGCCCGGCCATGACCGAACAGTCGAAGATGTACGAGCTGGAGTTTCCGGCACCGCAAACGTTCTCCGACGACGGCGTCGGACCCGTCCTCGTGCACGGCCTGGAGGGCTTCTCCGACGCAGGTCACGCGGTCAAGTTGGCGACGACTCATCTGCGCGAGAGCTTGGAATCGGAGCTGGTCGCGTCGTTCGACGTCGACGAGTTGATCGACTACCGGTCCCGACGGCCCACGATGACGTTCAAGTCCGACCATTTCTCGGACTACGACGCTCCCGAGCTGAACCTCTATGCCGTCAAGGACCGAACCGGCACCCCGTTCCTGTTGCTGGCCGGTATGGAGCCGGATCTGCGGTGGGAGAAGTTCACCACCGCTGTGCGCCTGCTGGCCGAGCAGCTCGGAGTCCGTCGGACCATCGGCCTCGGCTCGATCCCGATGGCCATTCCGCACACCCGGCCACTCGGTGTGACGGCCCACGCCAGCGACAAGGAGCTGGTCAAAGAGGGCAACAGCTGGGCAGGCGACTTGCAGGTTCCCGGCAGCGCCTCCTCCCTGCTCGAGCTTCGGATGGCGCAGCACGGTCACGAGTCGATGGGCTTCTCGGTGCACGTCCCGCACTACCTCGCCCAGACGGACTACCCCGGTGCAGCCGAGACGTTGCTCGAGAACGTCAGTGAGGCCGCCGAGTTGGATCTCCCGCTGGCCGCGTTGGGTGAGGCCGCGGCGCGAGTCCGGGAACAGGTGAACGAGCACATCACCGGAAACGAGGAAGTGCAGTCGGTGGTGCAGGCGCTCGAGCGTCAGTACGACACCTACGTTGCCGCGCAGGAGCAGCAGTCGACGTTGTTGGCCAGTGACGAACCACTGCCCAGCGGCGACGAGCTCGGCGCAGAGTTCGAGCGCTTCCTCGCCGAGCAGGCAGGTCTCGACGAGGGAGAGGACACCACCGAGCGGTAACAGTGTGAGTGGTCACAGAACTCGATCGCTTCGGCGGGCATATCGGACAGCCCGGGCCGATCGAAACATACCTGTAACCGCAAATACGCTCGATGTTCTGCCCCGAGCGCGATCTCGTGCAAGAGTCGTAGCAACACGTACTCCGGTACGTACGTCTACACACTCGTGCACGGCGTCGCCGTTCTGTGCCGCCGCGCGCGGTGCACCAGGGAATTTCAGGAGGCGCAGGTGAGCACCAATCCGCGCAGTCGCAAGCTCCGCCCGGTTCCCGACGAAGAACCACGGCTGATCTTCCGGACCATTCACGGATACCGGCGGGCATTCCGCATGGCCGGCGAAGGTCCCGTTCTGCTGTTGATCCACGGTATCGGCGACAACTCCGAGACGTGGAACGAAGTCATCCCACACCTGGCGAAGAACTACACCGTCATCGCTCCGGATCTGTTGGGGCACGGTCGCTCGGACAAGCCGCGTGCGGATTACTCCGTCGCCGCGTACGCCAACGGGATGCGTGACCTGCTCTCGGTGTTGGGCATCGAGCACGTCACCGTCGTCGGGCACTCACTGGGCGGCGGCGTCGCCATGCAGTTCGCCTACCAGTTCCCGGGCATGGTCGACAGGTTGGCTCTGGTGTCCTCCGGTGGCGTCACCAAGGACGTACACCCCATTCTTCGACTGGCGTCCATGCCGTTCCTGAGCGAGGCGGTCAAACTGCTCCGCCTGCCCGGCGCGATCCCCGCGGTGAAGTTGGCAGGCGGCCTCCTGAGCAAACTGCACAGCTCTCCCCTACGGCCCGGTTCGCTTCTGCACGACACTCCGGATCTGATCCGAGTGCTGAGCGAGCTCCCGGCCCCGACGACGTACGAGGCGTATCTGCGGACCCTGCGCGCCGTCGTGGACTGGCGTGGCCAGGTGGTCACGATGCTGGATCGGTGTTATCTCACCGAGAACCTTCCCGTCCTGCTCGTCTGGGGTGATCAGGACTCGGTGATCCCGGTCAGTCATGCTCGCCTCGCGCACTCGGCCATGCCCGGTTCCACGTTGGAGGTGTTCGAGAATTCCGGACACTTCCCGTTCCGGGACGATCCGATGCGCTTCTTGCAGGTCGTCGAGGACTTCATCGATTCCACACCGTCGCTTACCTTCGACGAGGTGCGGTGGCGCAACCTGCTCATCACCGGTGTCGGTGAGGACATGATCACCGGAAGCGCCAGTACCCGGATGGCCGTTCTCGGTGCGATGGGTTCGGACGAGCGCAGCGCCACCTGACGCGTCGACTCGGCACCGGACGCTCGGTGTCGATGCGGGTCCGGCCGTCCATTCCACATAGCCTGTAGAGGTGCTTCTCACCGAACTGATTCCCGATGCCTCCGCCGATCGGTCCGACGGCGTGGACCCGGATGTCCTGTTCGACACGTTCACCACCTGGACTGCCGATCGCGGTCTCACCCTGTATCCCGCACAGGAGGAAGCTCTCATCGAGCTGGTCTCCGGCTCCAACGTCATCCTGGCGACGCCGACGGGATCGGGCAAGTCGATGGTGGCCATCGGAGCCCATTACGCCGCGATGGCCGCAGGCATTCGTAGTTTCTACACCGCGCCGATCAAGGCACTCGTCAGCGAGAAGTTCTTCGCCCTGTGCGAGATCTTCGGTGCGCAGAACGTCGGCATGATGACCGGCGACGCGTCGGTCAATTCCGGTGCCCCGATCATCTGCGCCACCGCCGAGATCGTCGCGAACCTCGCCCTGCGTCAGGGTGCCGGCTCCGACATCGGCCAGGTGATCATGGACGAGTTCCACTACTACTCCGAGCCCGATCGAGGGTGGGCCTGGCAGGTGCCGTTGATCGAGCTGCCACAGGCCCAGTTCCTGCTGATGTCTGCGACCCTGGGCGATGTCTCGTTCTTCCGCGACGATCTGACCCGACGCACCGGACGGACGACCACTGTCGTCTCGGGCACCGAGCGTCCGGTTCCGCTGATGTTCTCGTATGTCACCACTCCGATCAGCGAGACCATCGAAGAACTGGTGGAAACGCATCTCGCGCCGGTGTACGTCGTGCATTTCACGCAGGCCGCGGCACTCGAACGAGCGCAGGCGCTGACGAGCGTCAACGTCGCGTCCAAGCAGGAGAAGGCCGAGATAGCCGAGGCCATCGGCAACTTCCGCTTCACCACCGGTTTCGGCAAGACGCTTTCGAGGTTGGTTCGGCACGGCATCGGCGTGCACCACGCGGGCATGCTGCCCAAATATCGACGGTTGGTGGAGAAGCTGGCGCAGGACGGACTGCTGAAGGTGATCTGTGGAACGGACACCCTCGGTGTGGGAATCAACGTCCCGATTCGCACCGTGCTGTTCACCGGACTGACCAAGTACGACGGCATTCGCACTCGCAAGCTACGGGCCCGCGAGTTCCATCAGATCGCCGGTCGTGCGGGACGGGCCGGCTACGACACACTCGGGACCGTGGTGGTCGAGGCCCCCGAACACGACATCGAGAACGCGCGTCTGGTGGCCAAGGCCGGGGACGATCCGAAGAAGCTCAAGCGCGTGCAGCGCAAGAAGGCACCCGACGGTTTCGTCTCGTGGGGCGAGCCGACGTTCGAGCGGATCATCGCCGCGAGTCCGGAGCCGCTCACGTCCCGATTCTCGGTGAGCAACGCCATGCTGCTCAATGTCATTGCCCGGCCCGGCAATTGCTTCCATGCCATGCGCCACCTGCTCGAGGACAACCACGAGACCCGGCCCGCTCAGCGCAAGCACATCCTGCGAGCACTCTCGCTCTACCGCGGTCTCGTCGATGCGGGCATCGTCGAGCAACTCGACGAGCCGGACGCCGACGGTCGACATGCTCGACTGACGGTGGACCTGCAACCGGACTTCGCGCTCAATCAGCCGCTGTCGACGTTCGCGGTCGCGTCCTTCGATCTGCTCGACGCCGAATCACCGACCCACGCCCTCGATGTGGTGTCGATCATCGAGTCGACCCTCGACGATCCGCGTCAGATCCTGATGGCGCAGCAGCACGCCGCGCGCGGCGAAGCGGTCTCGCAGATGAAGGCCGACGGCATCGAGTACGACGAGAGAATGGAATTGCTAGAGGAGGTCACGTGGCCGAAACCTCTTGCAGAGCTGCTCGTTCCGGCGTTCGAGATCTATCGTGGCACCCATCCGTGGCTCTCCGAGGTCGGCCTCTCCCCCAAGTCCGTGGTACGAGACATGGTCGAGCGCGCGATGACGTTCGCAGAGTTGATCAGCCACTACGGCCTGATGCGGTCCGAGGGACTCGTCCTGCGTTATCTCGCCGACGCCTATCGCACACTGCGCCAGACGGTTCCGCCCGAGTCTCGAACCGAAGAGGTACAGGACATCACCGAGTGGCTGGGTGAACTCGTCCGGCAGGTGGATTCGAGCCTGCTCGACGAGTGGGAGAACCTGACGGACCCCGGTGCCGAGCCGGAAGCGCTCGTGGAGGCGTACGGATCCGATGTGCCACGTCCGATCTCGGCCAACCCGCGGGCCTTCCGAATTCTCGCGCGCAACGCGATCTTCCGCCGAGTGGACCTGGCGGCGCGCCGACAGTGGAATACTCTCGACGAACTCGACGACGGCCCCGACTGGGAGGCGGAACTGGAACCGTTCTTCGCCGAGTACGGCTCGATCGGAACGGGCCCGTCGGCCCGGGGCCCTGCGTTGTTCACCCTGAGCGTCGGTGCGGAGTCCACCACGGTGCGTCAGGTGTTGGAAGATCCCGACGGTGACCACGGCTGGTCGCTCGACGCAGTCGTCGATGTGCCGGAGTCCGACGCGGCAGGCGAGATCGTGTTCGACGAGATCGTGATCACGCCCGGCTGAGACCACCTGCGTTGTCGGTGAGAACCTCTGCGGCGAGAAGACCTGCCAGCGCACTGTATTCGGCCGAGCGCGCACTCGAGGCTCGGTACACGAGACCGATGGTGCGGCCGGGAGCAGGGTGTGCGAACTCGGCGGTGGACAGGCCCGCGCGAGCGACCTCGACATCGACGGCGCGGCGCGGCAGCAACGTCAGGCCCAGCCCTCCTGCAACGCACTGCACCACCGTGGTCAACGACGTTGCCCGCGTATCGCTCGCATCGGGCGCGATGTCGACCGAGCGGCACAGGTCCAGGGTCTGCTCGCGCAGGCAGTGCCCCTCGTCGAGCAGGAGCAGAGGGAGGCCGCGGAGGTCGGCGACCGACAGATCCCGACGCCCGGAGAGGGGATGCTCGGCAGGTAGCGCGAGCACGAAATCCTCGGTGTACATGGATATTTCGATCATTCCCGGATCGGCGATGGGGAGAGCGAGAACGGCGACGTCGATCGCACCGGACCGGAGTGCGTCGAGCAGTCTGGCCGTGTGATCCTCGACGATTCGGGGCACGAGGTCCGGAAACTCGGCCCGCATGGCAGGAAGCACCGTCGGCAACACGTACGGTGCCACCGTCGGAATGATCCCGAGCCGCAGGCCACCGGTCAGACGGCCGCCCAATCCCGCTGCGGCAGCGACCAATCCGTCCACGGCGTCGAGTGCCGCAGTCGCACGACCGAGCAACTGACTGCCGGCCGACGTCAGCAACACCCTGCGGGTGCTGCGTTCGATCAACTGCACCCCCAGCCCCTGCTCGAGCGCAGCGAGGGCCTGCGACAGAGACGGCTGACTGATGTTCGATCGTGTTGCCGCAGTGCCGAAATGGCGATGTCGGGCGATCGCCACGAAGGCCCGCAGATGCGACAGGGTCGGCTGATAGCTTCGATCGGTCACGCCTATCAGTCTAGTGCCACTCATCACGTTTACCTTTCACGACATTTTTGGCACACTCGTACCGGTCGGCCGGGCCCGCGCGGCTGTTCACACGCCACCGGACCGCCCACATACGAAACCGACACAGTCATTCGACACGAGGAGAACACATGGCACTGCTGACAATTGGCGATCAGTTCCCTTCATACAACCTCACCGCCGTCATCGGCGGAGATCTGTCCAAGGTGAACGCACAGCAGCCCGACGACTACTTCACCACCGTCACCAGTGACGATCACGCAGGCAAGTGGCGCATCGTCTTCTTCTGGCCCAAGGACTTCACGTTCGTCTGCCCCACCGAGATCGCCGCGTTCGGCAAGCTGAACGAGGAGTTCGAGGACCGCGATGCACAGGTCCTCGGCGCGTCCGTCGACAACGAGTTCGTTCACTTCCAGTGGCGGGCACAGCACGACGAGCTCAAGACGCTCCCCTTCCCCATGCTGTCCGATCTCAAGCGCGAATTGGCTGCTGCCACGGGCGTTCTCAATGCCGACGGCGTTGCCGATCGCGCCACGTTCATCGTCGACCCCAACAACGAGATCCAGTTCGTGTCGGTCACGGCAGGATCGGTGGGGCGCAACGTGGACGAGGTCCTGCGAGTTCTCGATGCCCTGCAGTCCGACGAGCTGTGCGCCTGCAACTGGAAGAAGGGTGATCCCACCATCGACGCAGGCGAACTGCTGACGGCGAGCGTCTGACATGACGATCGACAACCTGAAGAACGCCGTACCCGAGTACGCCAAGGACCTCAAGCTCAATCTCGGTTCCATCGCCCGTTCCACGGTGCTCAGCGAGCAGCAGCTGTGGGGCACCCTGCTGTCGGTGGCCGCAGCGTCGAAGTCCGCGACGACGTTGAAGGAGATCGCCGAGGACGCAGCCGATTCGCTGTCGGCCGAGGCGTACAACGCGGCCCTCGGTGCCGCGTCGATCATGGGCATGAACAACGTCTTCTACCGAACCAAGGGATACCTGGACGGCAAGTACGACGACCTTCGCGCCGGTCTGCGCATGAACATCATCGGCAACCCCGGTGTGGACAAGGCCGACTTCGAGCTGTGGTCGCTCGCGGTGTCGGCCGTCAACGGGTGCAACCACTGCTTGGAGGCACACGAGAAGACTCTGCGCGCCGAGGGCGTCGACCGCGAGAAGATCTTCGAGGCCATCCGCGCCGCGTCGATCGTCGCGGGTGTCGCGCAGGCGATCGAAGCAGGACGAATCCTCGACGGTGCCGCCGTCTGAGCGTCGACTCGACCTGTACGTCGAACGAGGGATTCGCGGTCGCGGGTCCCTCGTTCGGCGTTTGGTAGCGTCCGGGCATGGCTACCGACGTGTCCGTCGTCCGAGTGTTCACCGATGCCGAAGGCAGATTCGGCAACCCCCTCGGCATCGTGACCGCGGATGACGTCGACGAGGCGGACAGGCAGCAGTTCGCCGCCGAGCTCGGCTTCAGCGAGACGGTGTTCGTCGATCGCAGCGAATCCGGTACGGCCTCGGCATCCATCTACACCCCCGCCGTCGAGCTGCCCTTCGCCGGGCATCCCACGGTCGGACTCTCGTGGTGGCTGCGCGAGCAGGGACACCCGGTCGATGTCCTCACCGTCCCTGCCGCACCGCTGGACATCCGCTACGACGAGGACCACACCTGGGTTCGCGCCCGCGCCGAGTGGACTCCGCACTTCACCTTCCATCAGGTCCGCGATGCGGCCGAGGTGGCGGCAGCAGACCCGAGTGCGTACGACAGCGGGCACCACTACGTCTGGGCCTGGACCGACGAAGAGCACGGCGCGCTGCGATCGCGCATGTTCGCACCGATGATGGGTATCGTCGAGGACGAAGCGACCGGTGCTGCCGCCGTCCGGCTGACCGGCGAACTCGGTCGGAGCCTGAACATCGTGCAGGGAGCCGGATCTCGATTGCGCACCACCATCGACGGCGACTGGGTTGAATTGGGCGGACGCACCGCGGCGGACGCGTCGATCAGCTTGTGACGGGCACGTCCACTTCGATCTCCTCGCCCAGACGCACACCGGCGGCGAGTGGGAGCCGGTCGCCGCTCCAGAACTTTCCCGGGTCGAACCAGTTGGCTTTCTTGTTGCCCGTGAGCAGACCCATCGCGTCGTAGGTCATGGCGACCACCTCAGCGCAGTAGGCGGTTTCAAGGGCTGCTTCCTCGCGTTCGCTGCGCCGCAGTGCGGGGACTCGGCCCCGGAACCATCGACCGGCGAGCGCCGCCGTCGTCGGAAAGGCTGTTCCGTCCATGCGGGCGATGGTGCGCAGCAAGGCGTCTTCCTGCTCCTTCGTCACTGCCGGAGCGGAGCCTGCGGAACGATCCAGGTCTCCGCCCAATTGCCGCAGCCAACAACGCTGTTGGTACTTCGTGGACCACTGGGTGACGGCCGCACGCAGGTCGTGGAGCTGCACGCCGCGCTGGAAGTTTCCGGTCCACATGTCCTGCAACGACTTTCCCAGTTCGGCGTGCCACATCAGCGGCGGCAGGTCGTCGATCACGACGGCCATTCCGACGTGATTGACAGGACTGTTGGTCAGTGCCTGGATTGCCCGATCGGAGCTCGACTTGCCGCGGAAGATCCAGATGTCGCCCGTTCTGGTGGCCTCGACTGCGGTATCGAGGCTGATTCGCGACGGATTCATGGTCCACACCCTAGATCTCGTGACGGTACGGTGGCCGGATGAACGTGTGGAAGGCTCTCGGTCTCGCCGGGATGGTCGGTGTCGCGGCCACCGGGGCGTTGGTGGTTCGATCTGAGCGCAAGCGTCGTGCCTATGCGCCCGAGGAAGTCCGCGAGCAGTTGCATCGACGTTTCGCAGCCGTCTCCGACGAGCCCGTACCGGCACCTGCTCCCCCGCCCTCGCGGGGGAAGCAGCTGCTCGGCAGACTTCGGTTCAGCCGAGCGCGCTGAGGATCCGCGCGGCCAGCTCTTCGATCTCGGCGTCCGTCATGACGAATGCCGGCGAGATCTGCATCGCACCCTGACCGGCCGCGCGGCCGGAGACCCCGTGTGCTCGCAGCGTTTTGACGAAGGGTAGTGCCTCGGCCGGATCGGCGAGCTGCACGGCGGCAACAGCACCGATCCCGCTGCGAATCTCCGAGACTCGTTCGTGTGCGGCCAAGGGCGCGAGGTGGGTGTGCAACGCCGCTTCGATGCGCTTGGAGTGAGAGAGCAACTCCTCGCGCTCGATGATGTCGAGGTTTGCCATCGCCGCGGCGGCCGCGCCTGCGTGACCGCCGTAGGTGTACCCGTGCCGCCACCACACGCCGCCCGCGAAGAACGGCTCGGCGATCTTCGGGGCGATGAACACGGCACCCATCGGTACGTATCCGGACGTCAGGCCCTTGGCGGTCGTCATCAGGTCGGGTTCGAGCTCGAATCGGGTGGAGGCGAACCAGCTGCCGCCGATGCGGCCGAATCCGGTGACGACCTCGTCCGCGACGAACAGCACGTCGTTGTCGCGGCAGATCTGCCGAACCTCGCGCAGGTAGCCCTCCGGCGGCAGGTAGATTCCGCCTGCTCCGATCACCGGCTCGCAGAAGAAGGCAGCCACGTTCTCTGCACCGACCTCCTCGATCAGCGCCAGCAGTGACTTCGCGTCGTCCCACGCCACTGTCCTGGCGTCGGGCATCAGCTCGCCGTAGTTCTCCTTGTTCACCGGGATACCGGCCAGCGCGGTGCCGGCGACGTGCATGCCGTGGTAGGCCTTCTGCCGGCCGACGATCATCTTCTTGGCCGGTTGTCCCATTTCGACCCAGTAGCGGCGCGCGAGCTTCGCGGCGGTGTCGATGGAGTCCGAACCACCCGAGGTGAAGAAGATCTTGCTGCCCGGCACCGGCGCGATGGCGGCGAGACGATCGGCCAAGGCCAGCGTGGTCTCGGGAACGAAGTCGCCGAAGTTCGAGTAGTGGGCGAGCGAGCTCAGCTGTGTGGCAACGGCATCGGCGATCTCGCGGCGGCCGTGACCGACGTTGGTGAACCACAGACCGGCGGTCGCGTCGAGATACTTCGTTCCCTCGTTGTCGAAGATGTACGCGCCCTCGCCTCGCGAGACGACGAACGGGCCACTGGCGGTGACGGCGCCCATGTCGGCGAAGCCGTGCCACAGCGCGGAGGAGTGTGTGGTGGCGGCTGGATCCAGGTCGGAAGACATGCGCTACACAGTAGTGGAGTCCGATTCGATCGAGTCCGATCCGTACCTCCACCGTCCTGCGAGCCGTCCGAGAGCATTGACTGCCAGCGCCATCAGCGCGAAAGCGACGGTCAGCACGACCAGACCGATGACGAGCGCGAGGTATCCCTGCGAACGTGGATCGAGGAACGGGTAGGGGTACCAGTCGACGACGGGTCCGCGGATCAGGGTGTAGGTCCCGTAGAGCAGTGGGAAGAGCAACCACGTCAGGCTGCGCGACTCCGAGATGTGCCGCCGCGGTGGAGCGAGGATCCAGTCGAGCAGAAGGACCACGGGCATGATGCGATGCACCACGTTGTTGGTCCACGGATCCGCCACACCGACATCGATGTTCGAGAGCAACACCGCGTAGATGATCCCGGTGATCACCATGTAGAGCGTCACCGCTCCACGGAAGAGTTGCAATCCCGAAGACCGCGGATCGATCACGCCGCCGATCGTGAGCACGAGCACCGTCAGGACGTTGCTGATCACGGTGAAGTAGCTGAAGTAGTTGACCAACGAGAACGTCGGGGTGGCAAGTCCGTCCACGACGATCGATACGAGCGCCGCGGCGGTGAGCGCAGCGAACAGCACCCGCAGCGTCCTGATCGGTGCCGGCGTACGCGGTTCGACAGTGACATCGTGCGAGATGCTCATTCGCCGATCCTGGCACAGTCGCGGCCGGCATTCACGACGGTTGCGTCGATACGGATATCCTGATGTGAGTATGTCTACCTCGAATCCGTCCGGTCAGCGAAAATCTCTCGCCACACGTCTGGCAGACGTCACCATCCGCGACGAGAACCGGCTACGGCGGCGACTGGACAAGGCCCGCACCGACGACGCGTTCGCCGCCCTCGAACGCGATGTCGCCCGCGCCGAGACGGTTGTGGCCAACCGCCGGGCCGCGGTGCCGACCCTCGAGTTTCCCGAGTCGCTTCCGGTCAGTCTCCGCAAGGACGACATCGCTGCCGCCATCGCCGAACATCAGGTCGTCATCGTCGCCGGTGAGACCGGCTCGGGTAAGACCACTCAGATTCCGAAGATCTGTCTCGCACTCGGTCGCGGAATTCGCGGGTCGATCGGTCACACCCAACCGCGCCGGCTCGCAGCGCGCACGGTGGCCGAGCGCATCGCCGAGGAGGTCGGCGAGCCCCTGGGTGAATCCATCGGCTACAAGGTGAGATTCACCGATCAGTCCTCGGATTCGACGCTCGTCAAGCTGATGACCGACGGCATCCTCCTGGCGGAGATCCAGCGAGACAGACTGCTGCGCCAGTACGACACCCTGATCATCGACGAGGCCCACGAGCGCAGCCTCAACATCGATTTCATCCTGGGCTACCTCGCGCAGCTTCTCCCCCGACGTCCTGACCTGAAGATCGTCATCACCTCGGCGACGATCGATCCCGAACGGTTCGCCCAACATTTCGCGCGGGACGGCGTGCCCGCGCCGATCATCGAGGTCTCGGGCCGCACGTTCCCGGTCGAAATGCGCTATCGACCACTGACCGTCGACGCCGGGGACACGACGATCGATCTCGACCCCGTCGACGCGACCTGTCAGGCGGTCGACGAACTCATGGCCGAGGGCGACGGGGACATTCTGGTCTTCCTGTCCGGTGAACGCGAGATTCGCGACACCGCCGATGCTCTGAACGACCGCAACCTCCGCAACACCGAGATCGTTCCGCTGTACGCGAGACTCTCTGCGGCCGAACAGCATCGAGTGTTCTCACCACACTCGGGCCGACGCGTGGTGCTCTCGACGAACGTTGCGGAAACATCGCTGACGGTCCCCGGCATCCGCTACGTGGTGGACCCGGGTACGGCCCGAATCTCGCGATACTCGTTGCGCACCAAGGTTCAACGCCTCCCCATCGAGCCGATCTCACAGGCATCGGCGCGGCAGCGGGCCGGCCGCTGTGGCCGCGTCGCCGACGGCATCTGCATCCGGTTGTATTCCGAGGAGGATTTCGAGTCGCGGCCGCAGTTCACCGAGCCGGAGATTCTGCGTACCAACCTGGCGTCGGTCATCCTGCAGATGACCGCCCTCGGGCTGGGCAAGATCGACGCGTTCCCGTTCGTCGAACCGCCCGATCCGCGCAGCATCAGAGACGGCATCGGACTGCTGGAAGAACTCGGGGCGCTGAAGCCGGCCACCAAGGAGGGCACTGCAGAACTGACCCCGATCGGCCGGGAGCTCTCGGCGCTGCCGGTCGATCCGCGGATGGCTCGGATGCTGGTCGAGGCCAACGGCAACGGCTCTCTTCGCGACGCGCTGGTGGTCGTGGCGGCGCTGTCCATTCAGGATGTTCGGGAGCGACCCGCCGAGCATCAGCAGGCGGCGGACGAAAAGCATGCGCGTTTCGCGGTGGAGAACTCCGACTTCCTCGCGTACGTGAAGCTGTGGACCTATCTGCGCGAGCAACGGAACGAGTTGTCCTCCAACCAGTTCCGACGCATGTGCCGAACAGAGTTCCTGCACTACCTTCGTATTCGTGAGTGGCAGGATCTGCACGGCCAACTGCGTCAGATCACCCGCGGGCTCGGGTGGACGGTGCCCGACGCCGATTCCACCGAGACCGCCCTGCATCAGTCGCTGCTGTCCGGATTGCTCTCGCACGTCGGGCTCAGGGAGGGTGACAAGCGCGAGTTCCTCGGCGCGCGCGGTGCGCATTTCGCGATCTTCCCGGGCTCGGGTCTGTTCAAGAAGCCGCCGCGCTGGGTCATGGCCGCCGAACTGGTCGAGACCGGTCGACTGTGGGGCCGCATGGCCGCCCGCATCGAACCGGAATGGGCCGAACGACTCGCACCCCACCTGGTCAAGCGGACCTACTCGGAACCGCATTGGTCGATCAAGCGTGAATCGGCGATGGCCTACGAACGAGTGACGCTGTACGGCATTCCCCTGGTGACGCAACGCCCGGTGAATTACCACCGCATCGACCCCGAGGCGTCGCGGGAGTTGTTCATCAGACACGCGCTGGTGGAGGGCGAATGGAAGACCCAGCATGCCTTCTTCCACAAGAACCGGGCACTGCTCGACGACGTCGGCGAACTCGAGCATCGCGCTCGACGGCGCGACATCGTCGTCGACGACGACGCTCTGTTCGACTTCTACGACGCCCGCATCGCCCCGGAGGCCGTCTCGGCACGGCACTTCGACACCTGGTGGAAGAAGGCCCGCAGACAGGACCCGCACCTGCTCGACTTCACCACCGACACCGTCGTCAACTCCGACGCGGCCTCTGTCCTCACCGGTGCATATCCCGACGCATGGCGACAGGGCGAGATCCAATTCCCCCTGACCTATCAGTTCGAGCCCGGCACTGCGGCCGACGGTGTCACCGCGCGGATTCCGATTGCCCTCCTCGCTCAGGTACAGCCGGTGGGTTTCGACTGGCTGGTTCCCGGGATGCGACTGGAGCTGGTCACGGCACTGATCAAGACACTGCCGAAAGCTTTGCGGCGCAATGTCGTTCCGGCACCGGACTTCGCCGCCGCGGCGTTGGCCGTCATGAAGCCTCGCGCGGAAACCCTGATGACGGCCCTGGCACGTGAACTCTCGCGGGCTGCGCAGTGCCACATCACTGCGAAGGACTTCGATGGTGCGGCACTGCCCGAGCACCTGAAGATGACGTTCGCGGCCGTCGATCCGTCCGGAAAGGTGTTGGGCAGCAACAAAGATCTCGCTGCTCTACGCACCGGATTGTCCGGGGAGGTCGGTCGCCAGGTCGCGAGCGCGGTCGGTGACGCGGAGCGTGCGCCGTCCCTGGCATGGACCTCGAGCACTCTGGGGCGGTTGGAGTCGACCGTCACCCGTGATGTGGGCGGACAGAAGGTCACCGGGTACCCGGCATTGGTGCCGGAAGGACCGGGCGTCGCGGTTCGAGTCCTGAGCACCCCCGCCCAACAGCGAGCAGCGATGAGGTCGGGAACCAGAGCTCTGCTGCTGTCGACGGCACCGAAGGGAACCAAGGCACTGCTGGCCGGGCTGCCGACCGCCGAACGTCTTGCTCTCGGCCAGAATCCGTACGGCGGAGTCGATCCGCTCCTCGAGGAATGCCGGGTTCTCGCGGTCGAGGAGGCAATGGATGCACACGGTGGACCGGTTCGAGATCCCGAGGCTTTCGACAAGCTCAGGGCGCTCGTCCACGCGGAGGTTCCGCAGCGCACCGCCGCGGTGCTCGCCCTGGTTCGCCCTGTGCTGACCGCTGCCCTGGCACTGTCCGCGCAACTCCAGTCCTCCTCGGGTGAGCCGGCCGACGATGTTCGGGAACAGCTCGACGGCTTGATCTTTCGCGGGTTCGTCACCGAGTTCGGTTCTCGCAGATTGGCAGACCTACCGCGCTACCTCGCGGCTGCGACGAAGCGTTTGGCAACCCTGCCGAGCAGCGCGGGCCGTGATGCGGCGGCGATGGATGTACTCGATCGGGTGTATGCGTCGTACGGACGACTGTTGGATTCGCTTCCGGAAAGCAGAAAGAACAGTTCCGGGGTACAGGAACTGTTCTGGATGATCGAGGAGTTGCGGGTGGGATTGTTCGCCCAAGGGATTCGTACGGCGTATCCGGTCTCGGAGAAGCGCATCGAGAAGGCGATCTCGGACCAGAGTCGCTGACGGGCGGAACTGTCAGTCGATGTCGGCGGACTCGCGGTGCTTGCGCAGTTCGTGGATCTCTTTCTCGAAGTCCTCGGCCGAACTGAACGAGCGGTAGACCGAAGCAAAGCGCAGGTAGGCCACTTCGTCGAGATCACGGAGCGGACCGAGAATGGCCAACCCCACTTCGTTGCTGGGGATCTCCGCGGATCCCGCGGCACGGATGGCGTCCTCGACCTGCTGCGCCAGCAGGTTCAGCGCGTCGTTGTCGACGTCTCTGCCCTGGCAGGCGCGTCGGACTCCTTTGACGACCTTTTCGCGGCTGAACGGCTCGGTCACGCCGCTGCGCTTCACGACCGCGAGCACTGCGGCCTCGACGGTGGTGAATCGACGGCCGCACTCCGGGCAGGAGCGACGACGCCGGATTGCTTGGCCCTCGTCCATCTCACGCGAGTCGACCACGCGTGAGTCGGGATGCCTGCAGAACGGGCAATGCATGAGGGGTCCTCCGTCGTAGCCGATGCTCCGACGACGAGCACGCACATCGGGGCAGTCTGTCGAGGATACTCAGTCCTCGCGAACCCGACGGGGCCGGTGGTCATCTGCCGGGCGTGTACTCGACGAGAGCTTCGTCGTGCACTTCCACCACACCGACCGGCTGCGCACCTGCATCGGGAGCAGCCGCCCGCAGGTTCGCGATGCCGATCAGGCCACCTGCGACGACCAGGACCGCCAACACCGTCAGCACGAGCGATCGCAGCCGAACCGGCTGGCCCGCGAAGTGCGCGGAGGTCGCGTCGAACTCGCGATCGGCGTCCTCACGATCGGTGACGTCGGTCCACGACGGATCGAGGACCGGAAGGCACGGTGCGCTCTGCGTACGGGGTGCCGTGACGCCGTGCATCCCGATGGGACTCTGCAGAACGGGACGCGCCCGGCGACGACGCTCGACGACAGTGGACCGGGCACGGACACCGGCGGCGGTGGGGCGATCGGTGATGATGGTCATCGGAACCTCGACTTCGCTCGTTGGATCGATTGTTCGATCAGGCGTTCGATGGACGCTTGTTCGAAGTTCTATCACGAGCCTCCGACAAAGTCTGCAGAAAACGCGACACGAGTCGAACAGATGTTTGATTCAACAGCTGATACACGCTAGATTCGTGTCAGAAACCACACGCCACACGAGTCGACACCATCAACTCCAGTCCGCGCAGACCTACCACGCAGACCGGATCCCAGGACACCAGCAGGAGGCCGACAGCATGAAGGACGAGACCTCGACGAGGTCGACCACGCGTTCCACGACGACGGGTTCCAGGACGACCGGAGCCAAGGCCACCGCCACCAAGTCCGCGGCGGGAAAGCCGGCCGCGGAACCGACCTCCAAGGCCATGGAGGTCGGCACCGATATCAGTGCGGGTCTGACCGAGCGGCAGCGGAAGGTACTCGAGGTCATTCGCGCGTCGGTCACCGAGCGCGGCTACCCGCCGAGCATCCGGGAGATCGGAGACGCGGTCGGTCTGACCTCGACCTCCTCCGTTGCCCACCAGCTGCGCACCCTCGAACGCAAGGGCTTCCTCAGGCGCGACGCCAACCGTCCCCGAGCCGTCGACGTCCGCGGTCTCGACGAGGTGCAGGCCGATCAGGCTGCCGCCGCGGTCGACGGTTCGTCGGCGTCCGAGGAACAGGATCGGTTGCCGACCCCGACGTTCGTTCCGGTACTGGGCCGGATCGCCGCAGGCGGTCCCATCCTGGCCGAGGAAGCCGTCGAGGACGTGTTCCCACTCCCCCGCGAGCTGGTCGGTCAGGGTTCGCTGTTTCTGCTGAAGGTGGTCGGCGAGTCGATGATCGATGCGGCCATCTGCGACGGTGACTGGGTGGTGGTTCGTCAGCAGTCCGTGGCCGACAACGGCGACATCGTCGCTGCGATGATCGACGGCGAGGCCACCGTCAAGACGTTCAAGCGGTCCAAGGGCGAGGTGTGGCTGCTGCCGCACAACCCGCTGTTCGAGCCGATTCCGGGCAACAACGCCGCGATCCTCGGCAAGGTCGTCACCGTGATGCGCAAGCTGTAGGGATCGTCACCGAAGACACACGCGAAGGGCCGCAGCACAGTGTGCTGCGGCCCTTCGCGTGTTCTTCGGATCAGCGGATCACAGATTCAATCCGCGGCCGATGATCTCCTTCATGATTTCTGTGGTGCCGCCGTAGATGGTCTGCACACGAGAATCCATGTACGCCTTGGCGATCGGGTATTCCTTCATGTAGCCGTAGCCGCCGTGCAGCTGCAGGCACCGGTCGATCAGTTTGACCTGATTCTCGGTGGTCCACCATTTCGCCATCGCGGCTTCCTGGACGGTCAGGGTGCCCGCGTTGAGCAGTTCGATGAACTTGTCCACCATGATGCGGGTGGCGGTGGTCTCGGTCGCCAACTCCGCCAACACGAATCGGGTGTTCTGGAACTTGCCGATCGACTTTCCGAAGGCCTTGCGATCGCGGCAGTACCGGATCGTCATGTCCAGCGCAGATTCCATGGCCGCAGCGGCGACAACAGCGATCGAGAGCCGTTCCTGAGGAAGATTCTGCATGAGGTAGATGAAGCCCATGCCTTCTTCACCGAGCAGGTTGGCCGCGGGCACGCGAACGTCGGTGAAGCTGAGTTCGGCTGTGTCCTGGGCCTTCATACCGATCTTGTCGAGATTGCGGCCACGCTCGAAACCGGGCATGTCGCGCTCGACGACCAGCAGGCTGAAGCCCTGGGCACCCTTCTCGGGGTCGGTGCAGGCTACGACGATGATCAGATCGGCGTTGATTCCGTTGGTGATGAACGTCTTCGAGCCGTTCAATACCCAGTCGTCGCCGTCGCGAACGGCCTTGGTCTTGATGCCCTGCAGGTCGCTTCCGGTACCCGGCTCGGTCATGGCGATCGCGGTGATCAGCTCACCCGAACAGAATCCGGGGAGCCAACGCTGCTTCTGCTCGTCGTTGGCCAGCTCGATCAGGTACGGCGCGACGACGTCGTTGTGCAGGGTGAAGCCGATGCCGCTGTAGCCGCCGCGAGTGGTTTCCTCGGTGACGATGGCGTTGTAGCGAAAGTCCTTGACTCCGCCGCCGCCGAATTCCTCGGGCGCTGCCGTTCCGAGGAAGCCCTGCTTACCGGCCTCGACCCAGACACCGCGATCGACGATGTTCTGCTCTTCCCACTTCGCGTGGTTCGGTGCCACGTGCTGATCGAGAAATTTCCGGTACGACTCCCGGAACAGCTCGTGCTCGGGCTCGAAAAGTGTGCGTTCCACGAATGTCTCCTTGTTCGGTGCATACCGACAGCGACCACGCGAAATCTCTACGGATCTCGGTCGCCGGTACGACTGACGTCACAGGCAAACACTACGTCCGCGGTGTCGAGGCGGTCGATGACCAAAACGCGCGCGATCCGTGACCGACCCCGCTAACGACCTCGTTTGCCTGCACTCCTCGCGAGCGCCGAGACGATCGGGTAGCCGACGAGGATGCCGACCGAACCCCACGCGATACCGCCGAGCTCGACCGATCCGACAGCCAGTGTCAGGTCACCGATGCCGGCGACGAGCGCCGCAGCAACGACCATGAGATTGACCGGATCGGTGAAGTCGACCTTCGCGTCGGTCCAGATACGAACGCCCAGTAGCCCGATGAGTCCGTACAGCACCAGGGTTGCTCCCCCGATGACGCCGTCGGGCACGGTGAAGATCAGGGCTCCGAACTTGGGCGAGAACGCGAGCACTATCGCAGTGATGGCCGCGACCCAGTACGCGGCCGTCGAATAGACGCGGGTGGCGGCCATGACCCCGATGTTCTCGGCGTACGTGGTGGTGCCCGAGCCACCGGCGGCTCCGGCCAGGGTGGTCGCCAACCCGTCGGCGATCAGTGCGTCACCGGCCACGTCGTCGAGGTTCTTGCCGGTCATCGCCGCGACGGCCTTGACGTGTCCGACGTTCTCGGCGACCAGGACGATCACCACCGGTAGCGCTACCAGGATCACCGACAGCTCGAACGACGGTCCACGGAACTCGGGCAGGCCGATCCAGCTCGCCGCACTCAGCGCGTCGAGGCGTGGTTGCGCGATTCCGCCGGTGACAGCGGCGAACACCCAACCGACGACGACACCGACCAGAATTCCCAGTCGCCCGAGCAGTCCGGGTCCGATCGCCGTGGCCAACAGGATGGCGACCAGCGTGACTGCGGCGATGAGCGGCTGCGCCTCGAACGACGTCGTCGCGGCCGGGGCCAGATTCAGCCCGATCAACACGACCACGGCACCGGTCACCACGGGCGGCATGGCGGCGTCGAGTACGCGCCGACCGGCGAATTTCACCACGAAGCCGATGGCCGCCAGCACGACACCGACGCACAGGACGGCACCGAGCTGCGCGGCCGGGCCGTTGGCCTGCGTGGCACCGAGCGGAGCCAGGAATGCGAAGGACGACCCCAGATAGCTGGGCACCCGCCCCCGGGTGATGAGCAGGAACAGCACCGTCCCGAGGCCCGAGAACAGCAGAGTCGTCGACACCGGGAAGCCGGTGATCGTCGGAACGAGCAACGTGGCACCGAACATGGCGACGACGTGCTGCATCCCGATGCCGACGGTGCGCGGCCACGTCAATCGCTCGTCCGGTGCCACCACCGCTCCGGCCTCGACGGTCTTTCCGTTTCCGTGCAGCGTCCAACCCAGATTTCTCATGATGGGAAAAAGACTATTGCGTCAGCCGAGGATCGCGCTCACTGCCTCACGGGCAGCGGCGGTGCTGTCCGTTTTCAGCGCGGCGGCGGCCGCTGCCTTGCACTGAGCAAGCGTGACCGTGGCCAATTTGGAACCCACATGCGCGACGGCGGCCGACGCTGCAGACAGAGAGGTGATGCCGAGCCCGACCAACACACAGGCCAGCAGTGGATCGGCAGCGGCCTCGCCGCAGACTCCGACCGGCTTGCCTGCCTTGGCACCCGCGGCAGCGGTGTGGGCCACCAAAGCCAGCACGGCCGGCTGCCACGGATCGGTGAGACCGGCGAGCTGTGCAGACATGCGGTCGGCGGCCATCGTGTACTGCGCCAGGTCGTTGGTGCCTATGGACAGGAAGTCCACGTGCTCGAGGATGTGCTCGGCGAGGAGCGCGGCTGCGGGCACCTCGATCATGACGCCGGGCGTCAGTCCTCGTTCACGGACGTCGGCGGCGAAATCCTTCGCCTCCAGCGCGGTTGCGATCATCGGAGCCATCACCCACGGGGAGGAATCGGTCGCCTTCGCGGCTGCTGCGATGCCGTCGAGTTGGCGGTACAGAATCCCGCGGTCGGCCTCGGCGATACGGATGCCGCGAATGCCGAGGGCCGGATTGGCCTCGTCGGGATGGGTTGCGAACCTCAGCGGCTTGTCCGAGCCGGCGTCGAGAGTCCGCACGACGACCTTCTTGCCTGCGAACGCGTCGAGTACCTGGGCATAGATCTCGGCCTGCTCGTCGACGGTGGGTTCGGAGTCGCGGTCGAGGAAGCACAGTTCGGTACGAAACAGTCCGACGCCGTCCGCTGCGCTGGACCGCGCTGCGCGAGCACCGGCACCGTCCTGGACGTTGGCGAGAATGTCGACTGCATGGCCGTCGGCGGTGGTACCGGGACCGACCCACTGCGATACCCGGTCGAGCTCGTCGCGGGCAGACACGACGGCAGCGCGGGCCGAGTCGGCATCGGGTTCGAGGTCGATGCGGCCGCTGGTTCCGTCGACCGATGCGTTCGTACCGGCAGCGATGTCGTCGAGCCCTACCACGGCGACGATGCACGGGATGCCGAGCTGGCGGGCGATGATCGCGGTGTGGCTGGTCGGACCTCCGAGCGAGGTCGCCAGTCCGACGATCAGGGTGGGGTCGAGGCCCGCGGTGTCGGCCGGCGCAAGGTCGTCCGCGAACAGGATCGACGGTTCGTCAGGCACGGGAACACCGGGCTCCGGAACACCCAGGATCTCGGCGATGACGCGGTCGCGGATGTCGCGTAGGTCTGTCACTCGCTCGGCCATCAGACCGCCGAGCTGGGTGAACATGGCAGCGAATTTTTCGGTGGCCGCAGCGGTTGCGGTGACGGCAGAACTGCCCTTGGCGATCGAGGAGCGAGCGGCACCGAGCCACCCGCGATCGGTTGCCATCGCGGCGTTGGCGGACAGAACCTCCGAAGCAGCGCCGGTCGCGAGTTCTGCTCGGCCGCGCAATCGGGTGGCGACGGCGTTTGCCGCGGCATCGAACACAGCCTTCTCCGACTCCCGATCGGCCTCGGCAACCTCGCCGGTATCGGCGGGAATGGACGGACGGGCACCGGGACGAATGACGGGACCGTATCCGACACCGGGCACGACGGGCGTGCCGCGCAGTGTCGTCTGCGCTGATCCGGTCCCGGCAGCGTCGACTGTCGTGTCTGCGTGTCCGGTCGACGCGGTGCTAACCGATCCCGTCATGTGGTCCTCCTCGAATCCTGCGTGAACAAAAGGTCATCGCATCTGTTCTGCGAGCTGTGGCGCACTCAATCGCTTGCCTGTGTTGTGACCGAGATTACTCCAAAGCCTTGACATGTCAACACACACGGGCGTAAAACAACATAAAGCAACATCAACCGGGAAGGAGACGCAGGTGTACGCCGAAGAACGACAGCACGCGATTGCCGAACTGATCAGTACGCACGGCCGCGTCTCCGTCAACGATCTGTCCGCCACGTACGGCGTCACCACCGAAACCGTGCGGCGCGACCTCGCCACTCTCGACCGAATGGGAGTCGTCCGTCGCGTCCACGGTGGAGCAGTACCCGCATCCGCACTGACCACACTCGAGCCCGGCGTCTCGGAGCGAGAGTTCACCCGCGCGGATCAGAAGGACGCGATCGCAGCCGCGGCGTTGTCCTTCCTGCCTCCCGTCGGCGGTAGCGCCGTGTTCGATGCCGGCACCACAACGGGCAGGCTCGCCGGTTTGCTTCCCCACGATCGTGAGCTGACGTTGGTGACGAACTCGGTCCCGATCGCCGCTCGCGCCGCGACGATGTCGAACGTCAGCCTGCGATTGCTCGGCGGGCGTGTACGCGGTACCACCCAGGCCGCCGTCGGCGACGAAGCTCTGAGCGCCCTCGAATGGCTCCGCGTGGACGTGGCGTTCATCGGCACCAATGCCATCAGCGTCGGACACGGATTGTCCACACCCGACAGTGACGAGGCAGCAGTGAAACGCGCCATGGTCGAAGCGGCCAACCATGTTGTGGTGCTTGCAGATTCGTCGAAGATCGGCCGCGAGCATCTGGTGAGCTTCGCCCGAGTTGGATCCATCGACGTCATCGTCACCGACAGCGACATCTCGACAAACGACCGTAAGAATCTCAGCGACAAAGGAATCGAGGTGGTGATCGCATGATGGTCACACTCACGGCCAACCCGAGCATGGACCGCACGGTCACACTCGACGCACCGCTCGTCCGCGGTGGAGTACACCGCGCATCGACGTCGGCCACCGACCCGGGCGGCAAGGGCGTCAACGTCGCTCGCGTCCTCGGTGGATCGGGAGTCGAGGCGTTGGCCGTTCTCCCTGCCAACGTCGGCGACCCCCTGCTCGACGCGATGGCCGCGAAGGGAGTGCGGTATTCCGCGGTTCCGACGTCGGGGCCGGCACGGACCAACATCACGGTGAGCGAGGTCGGTGGCACCACCACCAAGATCAACGAGCCCGGTGCGACGGTGTCGGAACAGACCCGCGCCGAGCTGCGGGAGCGAATCCTTTCTCTCGCAGTCGATGCCGAATGGGTGGTGCTCTCCGGTTCGCTTCCGCCCGGTCTGCCCCTCGACTGGTACGCCGAGCTCGTCGTTGCACTGCGGGCCACCTCTGCGAAGGTCGCCGTCGACACCTCCGACGAGCCGCTCCTCGCTCTCGCGTCGGCGTTCCCGGCATCTGCTCCGGACTTGATGAAACCCAATTCCGAGGAACTTGCCCAACTGACCGGCTACGATTCCGAGGAGCTGGAAAGCGCTGCAGCACAGGGTGACCCCACTGCCGCAATCGCCGCCAGCACAATCCTTCTCGGCCGAGGCGTCGGCGCGGTACTGGCCACTCTCGGCAGTGCCGGAGCCGTACTGGTCACCGAGGACGGTTCCTGGTACGCCAGCCCGCCCCCGATCACCGCGGTCAGCACGGTCGGCGCAGGCGATTCCTCGCTCGCCGGCTACATCCTCGCCGATGCCGAGAACTGCTCCGACGCAGACAAACTTCGCCGCGCCGTCGCCTACGGAACGGCAGCCACCGCGCTTCCAGGCACCACGCTTCCACTGCCCGAGCAGACCCACCCGAATTCGGTGACGGTCCGTGCGCTCGACATCCCCACGTCCGTCACCCCATCCACGCTCTCCCCTTCTTCGAATCGTCTCTAGGAGTCTGCAATGTCCACCCCCACCGAAGATCAGCAGATCATCGCCGAGGATCTGATCCTCCTCGACGCCGATCTCGGCGAATCCAAGGAAGCCGTCATCGAACGCCTCGCAGGCGTTCTGGCTTCCGCGGGTCGCGCAACCGAGACCGATGCTCTGCGCGACGCCGCTCTGGCCCGCGAAGCGCAGTCGGCAACAGGCCTGCCCGGCGGAATCGCCATCCCGCACTGCCGCTCCGAAGCGGTCACGAGCGCTTCGCTCGGCTTCGCCCGCCTGAACCCCAAGGTCGATTTCGGTGCCCCCGACGGCCCCGCCGACCTCGTCTTCCTCATCGCAGCGCCGGCCGGTGCCGGTTCGGCCCACATGAAGCTGCTCTCGAGCCTGGCGCGCGCACTGGTCAAGCCGGAGTTCGTCACCTCGCTGCGCAACGCGTCGTCGGCAGCCGAGATCGTCTCGCTCGTCGACGGCGTCATCAACCCCGCTGCGAAGCCCGCCGCGACGGCTCCGGCAGCAGCAGCCCCTGTGTCCACCGCCAAGCACAGCGCTGCCGCCACCCCGGCCGAGGCGTCGGCGTCGACTGCCCCCAAGCACATCGTCGCAGTCACCGCCTGCCCCACCGGAATTGCGCACACCTACATGGCTGCCGACTCGCTCGTCGCCGCAGGCGAGCGCGCCGGAGTCACCGTTCACGTCGAGACCCAGGGCTCGAGCGGCAGCACGCCGCTGGACCCCTCGATCATCGCCGGAGCCGAAGCAGTCATCTTCGCCACCGACGTGGGCGTCAAGGGCCGCGAGCGTTTCGCCGGCAAGCCCGTGATCTCCTCCGGCGTCAAGCGCGCCATCAACGAGCCCGACGTCATGCTCACCGAAGCCCTGCGCGCTGCACTGAACCCGGACGCAGCTCGCGTCGGAGGTACCGCAGTGGCCGCCGGCTCGAACGACTCCGCAGGTGAACTCGGCTGGGGCACTCGCATCCGCCAGATCCTGCTCACCGGCGTCAGCTACATGATCCCGTTCGTCGCTGCCGGTGGTCTGCTGATCGCTCTCGGCTTCCTGCTCGGCGGATACGAGATCTCCGGAGTTGCCGAGGACATCGTCGTCAACAACTCCATCACCTCGCTGCCCGAAGGTGGAATCGCCGCCTACCTCGGTGCCGTGCTCTTCCAGATCGGCGCTCTGTCCTTCAGCTTCCTGGTGCCCGCACTGGCCGGCTACATCTCCTACGCCATTGCCGACAGACCGGGTCTGGCACCAGGATTCACCGCAGGAGCGGTGGCCGTTCTGGTGGGTGCAGGCTTCATCGGCGGTCTCGTCGGTGGTCTGATCGCCGGCTTCGTCGCACTCTGGATCAGCAAGTGGAAGATCCCCGCAGTTCTGCGCGGCCTCATGCCGGTCGTCATCATTCCGCTGTTCGCCACACTCATCGTCGGCGCAATCATGTTCCTGCTGCTCGGCAAGCCCCTCGCCGCGATCACCAGTGGACTCACCGACTGGCTCAACGGCCTCAGCGGTTCCTCGGTCATCATCCTCGGCATCATTCTCGGCCTGATGATGTGCTTCGACCTCGGCGGACCGGTCAACAAGGCAGCCTATGCATTCGCAACGGCAGGCCTGTCGGTCACCGACACCGCATCGCTCCGCATCATGGCAGCGGTCATGGCCGCAGGAATGGTGCCGCCACTGGCCATGGCACTCGCCTCGACCGTTCGCGCACGCCTGTTCACCGAAGCCGAGCGCGAGAACGGCAAGGCTGCATGGTTCCTGGGAGCTGCATTCATCTCCGAGGGCGCAATCCCGTTCGCCGCGGCCGATCCGTTCCGCGTCATCCCCTCGATGATGGCCGGCGGCGCCGTGACCGGCGCGATGATCATGGCGTTCGACGTCACCCTCAGCGCACCCCACGGCGGAATCTTCGTGTTCTTCGCGATCGGCAACATCCTGTGGTTCGTCCTTTCGCTGGCAGCGGGCACCATCGTCTCCGCGTTCCTGGTCGTCTCGGCCAAGCAGTTCGTCAAGGGTAAGAACGCCCCGTCGGACGCCGAACTCGATCCCGCACTCGCCACCGTCTGACACTCGCTACGATCGCAACAACCCCACTACGAAGGAGCACCATGCCCAGCACCACAGTCGCCGTCGGATCCTCGATCGGTCTGCACGCCCGCCCCGCAGCACTGATCGCCGACGCCGTCGCCGAAGCCGGAGTAGACGTCACCCTCGCAGTGGCCGACTCGGAGCCGGTGGATGCAGGTTCGGCCCTGATGATCATGACGCTCGGAGCCACCAAGGGCACCGAAGTCACGGTCACCAGCGACGACCAGGCAGCACTCGACAAAGTGGTCGCACTCGTCGAAGCAGACTTGGACGCCTAACGAGAACGCATCGATCGCCGGACGGTGAATCCCACCGCTCCGACGATCAGCACCACCCCGGCAGCGACGGCCGCTCGGAATCCCCATTCCGAGTAGTCCGTCGCTGTCGGCGTCTGCGCCGGCTGTTCGGGAACTACGGTCGGCGATACCGGAACCACGGCAGCGGGTTCGGGGGCGGACATATCGAGTGCTACCGCGTCGGGGATCCTCAGAATGGGCGGAAGCGCAGCCTCTGTGGGGCCGAATCCTGCCTCGGATGCGATCAGCAAGGAACCGTCGTCGGTGAACACCACTGCCTCGCCCTGCGGCTGATCGGGCAGTGGCACCACGGCACGAGACGCTGTCGGATCGACCAATGCCGACGCGATGTCCCCGTCCGACGGGCGGAACAGGTAGGCGTCGGTGTAGGTGCGCACCGCGGCGACGGTGCCGTCGGCGCTCACCGCTCCCCCGGTCGCCAGAATCGAGCCGACCACGAACGGCGGCCCACCGACCGTGTCCGTTGCGGTGAACGCCAGATCTCCGACCTTGCGCATCGGCGTCGGCCCGGGGCTGTCCAGATCGGCGACGGATTCGTCGCCGGCAGGTACGTACACCCCGCTCACGCCCGAGAGCTCCTTGGTGACGATCACCGGCCTACCACCGGGCTCGATCAGTATCGTCTCGGCGTCGTGCGGGCCGTCGGGGTAGGTCAGTCGGTACAGCTCGCCCGCACCCGATGCCGGGTCCATCCGCGTCAGTGCCACTGTGTCGCGGCGCATCTGATTGTCGCCGATGTCGGCCAACCACAGCGAGCCGTCGTACGAAGTCAGGTCCTCCACGTCGTACGGGTCGACGGGAACGTCGATCCATCGCTCGACGGCGCAGTCGGCACCGAGCACAGCGACCCGATCATCGGCTCCGCTGTCTCCGATTGCGTAGAGGACCCCGTCGATCGAGGTCAGCCCCGACAACTCGGCGAGGCCAGGATCGGTTGGTCGACAGTACGTTTCGGTCTCGATCGGCGCAGCGAAGGCAGTTCCCGAGAACGCGATCGTCGTAGCGACCGCAGCCGCGACCGCTCCGCACACCACCAGCCGTGGCCCCACCGAGTTCAGACGCTGGGAACGGTCGCCGTGAACTCGACGAGCGCTGCCGCAAGCGATTGCGGCACACGAGCTTCCACGCGCGTGCCCTCTTCCTCATGGGTCGATTTCACGATCCGGCCGTCGGTGTGGATTCGCGCGACCAGATCACCACGCGTGTAGGGCACGAGGACGTCGACCAGCACGTCCGGCTCGGAGAGGATCTCGGCCAGGTGATCGCGCAGGGCGTCGATTCCCTCGCCGGTCTTGGCCGAGACGAACCGCGCGCCGTCGAGCAGTCCGCGCAGCTGGGTCAGCTGCACCGGATCGGCAGCGTCGATCTTGTTGACCACCAACAACTCCGGCGGCATCTTCGCATCCTGCTCGCGGACCACCTCGGTGATCACCTCGCGCACGGCCTTGATCTGATCGATAGGAAGAGGATCCGATCCGTCGACCACGTGCAGCAGCAGATCTGCGTCGGTGACTTCCTCGAGCGTCGAGCGGAACGCTTCGACCAACTGAGTCGGAAGATGCCGAACGAAGCCGACGGTGTCGGTCAGCACGATCTCGCGGCCGTCTTCGAGCGTCGACTTGCGCGTGGTGGGATCGAGGGTGGCGAACAATGCGTTCTGAACCAACACTCCGGATCCGGTCAGCGCATTCAACAGACTGGATTTGCCTGCGTTCGTGTACCCCACGATCGCGATGGACGGCACCGTACCGCTCAGGCGCTGTTCGCGTTTGGTGTCGCGGGCCTGCTTCATGCCCTTGATCTCGCGGCGCAGCTTGGCCATTCGCTCACGGATGCGTCGACGGTCGGTCTCGATCTTCGTCTCACCCGGTCCGCGCAGACCCACACCACCGTTGCTGCCTGCGCGTCCACCGGCCTGCCGCGACATGGATTCGCCCCAGCCGCGAAGCCTGGGCAACATGTATTCCATCTGCGCGAAGGCGACCTGCGCCTTGCCTTCTCGCGAGGTCGCGTGCTGGGCGAAGATGTCGAGGATCAGCGCGGTGCGGTCGATGACCTTGACCTTGACCACCTTCTCCAGCGCATTGAGCTGAGCAGGCGTCAGTTCACCGTCGCAGATCACCGTGTCGGCACCGGTCGCGAGGACGATGTCGCGTACCTCCTTGGCCTTACCGGAACCGATGTACGTCGCAGCATCGGGCTTGTCGCGTCGCTGCATCAGCGCTTCGAGTACCTCCGAGCCGGCGGTCTCGGCCAGAGCAGCCAATTCGGTCATGCTGGACTCGGCCTGCGCGGCCGTGCCGGTCGTCCAGACTCCGACCAATACGACGCGTTCGAGGCGCAACTGCCGGTACTCGACCTCGGTGACGTCGGTGAGCTCGGTGGACAGTCCGGCGACTCGACGTAGCGCGGTGCGGTCTTCGAGCTGCATGTCGCCGGAGGATGGCGAGTTCTCGTCGTTCAGCGGAGACCGAGCCAGTCGCCTCGACCACGCGTCGGACTCTTCGCGTGTCCAGGCGGATTCGGTATCGGGAGCACCGTCGACCTCGTCGCGACTGTCGTCGACCGGTTCGCCCGCAGGGGATGTTTCATGTGAGTTCGTCATACGAGCTCCATGATCCACGAAAACCCCAGCGTATGCACGCGGGTTTCGGTCCACGCCGAGACCGAGGTCCGTGCGATCGTCAGGACTGCGCCTTCAGCCACCGGTCGTCGATCTCACCGCGGGCCAGCAGCACCGATGGTCCGCGCAGGGTGGCCCCGACGTGATCGATGTTCACACGTACCCGACCGCCGAGCACACCGACACTCACCTCACCGGTCTCGAGGCCCTCGAAGGACAGAGCGGCCGCGGCCGCCGCCACTGTTCCGGTGCCACACGATCGCGTCTCCCCGACACCGCGCTCGAACACGCGCATCTCGACGCCGCCGTCGTCGAGCCTGGTCAGGATCTCGACGTTCGCGCCGTGGGGAAAGAATTCGGAGTCCAGTGTCGGCGGCGCGGACAAGTCGAGAGCGCGGAGAGATTCGCGCGTCAACGCACCGTCGACACAGGCCAGATGAGGATTCCCGACGTCGATGCCGACGCCCTCGTACGTTCCGCCTGCAAGCGTCACCGAGCTCGAGCCCATCAGCGTGACGTCGCCCATCGCCACGGTGACATCGGCGTCGGTGTCGTCGAACGAGTGGACGGTCACAGCGCGTGCGCCGGCCCGTGAACCCACCACGAACTGGTCGCGTTGTTCGAGATCGTGCACCCGAAGGTAGTGCGCGAACACACGGACACCGTTACCGCACATCTCGGCGATGGTGCCGTCGCCGTTGCGGTAGTCCATGAACCAGTCGTCGGGCTCGACACCCGACGGAATTCGATCGAGTACGCCTGCATCTCGGAGCACACCGGCCCGCGCGACGCGCAGAATGCCGTCGGCACCGAGACCCTGGCGTCGATCGCACAACACCGAGACCGCCGACCTGGTGAGTTCGAGCTCGGCTGCCGGATCCGGCAGTACGACGAAGTCGTTCTGCGTTCCGTGGCCTTTGGCGAATTCCATGGCCGCGAGTCTACGTGGGCTCGGCTACGAGGGGTCGATCGCGGACAGGGCGTCCGACATCAGCGTGGGCGAGGTGCCGTCGAGCCAACGGACGCGTTCGTCGCGGCGAAACCACGATCGTTGGCGTCGCACGTAGCGTCTGGTTCCGATGAACGTCCGTTCGCGAGCGAACTCGACGTCGTACTCCCCCGCCAGCACATCGAGAGCCTGCGCGTACCCGATCGCGCGCGACGCGGTGACGCCCTCACGCAGTCCCAGGGCGAGCAGCCCGTCCACCTCGTCGAGCAGTCCGGTCTCGAACATCAGCCGAGTGCGCTCGGCGATCCGCTCGTCCAGTTCGACGGTGTCGCGATCGACACCCAATATCACTGTGCCCCAACGTGGTTCACCGATCTTCGGTGCCGACGCCGCGAACGGCTGCCCCGTCAGCTCCACCACCTCCAGCGCGCGGACCATGCGACGACCGTCGGTGGGCAGAATGGACGCGGCGGCTTCGGGGTCGGCCGCCGTCAACGCGCGATGGATCTCCTCGACACCGTCGCGTTCGAGGACTGCTTCCCATTTCGCTCGGACGACGGGGTCGGTGGCCGGAAAGGCCCACTCGTCGAGCAGCGATTGCACGTACATCATCGATCCGCCGACGACGATCGGTCGCAATCCGCGCGATCTGATGTCCTCGACGTCGGCGACCGCAGCTTCTTGATACCGCGCGACGGTAGCGATGTCGGTGACCTCGAGCACATCGAGTTGATGGTGCGGAATTCCTCGCCGCTCCGCGACGGGCAGTTTCGCGGTGCCGATGTCCATCCCCCGGTACTGCTGCATCGCGTCGATGTTGACGATTTCGCCGCCGAATTCCTCGGCCAGATCGAGAGCCAGATCGGATTTTCCCGTGGCCGTCGGCCCGATGATCGCGATCGGAGTCGTGGCACGATCGCTCGCCCCGTCAGTCACGAGACCAGGTCCCCACGAAGTATCCGACCCCGAAGGGCGCACCGCGGTAGAGCTCGGTCGTCGTGGTCGCATCGGTTCCGGCGAGCGCTGCCAGCACCTGCCACGCCGCTCGGCCGCCGACACCGAGCGATGCGCACAGGTCCACATCCAGACCCGCCAGAGTATCGACGTCGGCCGTCGCGAGGGCATCGTCGATGCTGCGCTGGAGCTCCTCCGCGCGCTCGTCGAACGATCCGGGGGCCTTCGGAGTCAGGGTGTTCGCCCCGTCTGCCAGCACCAGAACGCCCCAGCTCTCCGCAGATGCGTCGAGCTCTCGGCGCAGCTCCTCGCCGAACTCGGCGCACCACCCGGTACTCGCATCGGCCGGGATCGTGCGGACCTCGACCGCATCGTCGGGCGCAGCCACTCCTCGTAGCCACCCGGCGATCAGAACGGCCAGCGGCAGATCCGGGTCTGCTGCAGTCCGCGCTGTGCCGCCCGACAGTCCCACCACCACGTCGACTCCGAAGCCCCGCAACGTGCCGACCGTGGCCTCGCCGTACGTGGAGGACGTGCGATCGACGCCGACTGCCATCCAGCGGTCGACCGTCGACGCCAGGTGTGTCGTCGCGCCGACGGCGGCGGTCCGAAGATCGGCTGTTTCGGCCGCCCTCGCGCCCATCAATTCGGGGACCAGCAACGGTGGAGAGGGCACCAGGGCCGCGACACGAAACACGAGCACCACGCTAGTCGGTGACGCGACTTGGCCGGACGAGTCCACCTCGAGTCGTCTGAGCTGTTTCAATGGTCCGATCGGTCGTCACCTAGTTCAATGGTGTCCAGATCGCGATTGAGGCAGCCGTGACGCGCGGCAGAGATGAGGAACAATGACCGACCCGAACGCCGGCACCCCCACCACCCCCGAGGCTGCACCCTCGGATGCACCCGCCCAGAACCCCGGTGCCACCGCGCCCGATGCGGTGAGCCACGGCGGACCAAGGCCCGGAGGTGGCCCCAAGCCGGGCGGTGGACCGAAGCCAGGTGGTGGACCCAAGCCCGGTGGCCCTGGTGCAGGTGCTCCGCGTCCCGGTGGTTCGGCCGGTGCCAAACCTCACCCGACCCCCTCGCACGTCCCCACCGCGATCCCGACGGTCGCGCCGGTGAGTGATCCCAGCAAGTTCGGCCGAGTCGACGACGACGGCACCGCGTGGGTGACCACCTCAGACGGCGAACGTCAGATCGGGTCCTGGCAGGCCGGAGACGCAGCGGAAGGACTCGCACATTTCGGTCGGCGCTACGACGATCTGGCCACCGAGGTCGGTCTGCTCGAAGCCCGATTGACCTCCGGTACGGGCGATGCCAAGAAGACCAAGGCCGCAGCGTCCGCACTCCTCGAGAGCCTGCCCACTGCGGCGGTGATCGGCGACCTCGATCTGCTCGCCAGGCGACTCGACGCGGTCGTCGAGCATTCGGACGCTGCAGCAGCGGTGGCCAAGCACGAGAAGGAGCTCGAACGCGCCGAGCACACTGCACGCAAGGAAGCACTTGCAGTCGAAGCCGAGCAGATCGGCAGCGAATCGACCCAGTGGAAGCACGCGGGAGATCGACTGCGCGAAATCCTCGACGAGTGGAAGACGATCCGCGGGGTCGACCGCAAGATCGACGACGCTCTGTGGAAGCGCTACTCCAAGGCACGGGAGAACTTCAACCGTCGCCGCGGCGCACACTTCGCCGATCTCGATCGTGAGCGCGGTGCGGCCAAGACCCGCAAGGAAGAACTGGTCGAGCGGGCCAAGGCCTTGTCGTCGTCCACGGATTGGGGTCCCACCGCAGCCGCGTTCCGCGATCTACTGGTGGAGTGGAAGGCATCCGGTCGTGCCCCACGCGATGCCGACGACGCTCTGTGGAAGAACTTCAAGGCCGCGCAGGACGTGTTCTTCGCTGCCCGCAACGCTGCGGCGTCCGAGCGGGACGCCGAGTTCGAGTCCAACGCCGAGGCCAAGGAAGCTCTGCTGGCCAAGACTCACATCGATCCGAGCAAGGACCTCGATGCTGCTCGTTCGGCACTGCGCGACCTGCAGGACAAGTGGGATGCCATCGGCAAGGTTCCACGCGAGAAGATGCAGGAACTCGAAGGCAAGCTGAGGGCGATCGAGAAGTCCGTCCACGACGCGGTGGAGTCGCAGTGGCGTCGTTCCGACCCCGAGGCCGTCGCCCGCGCCGCGCAGTTCCGCGAGCGGGTGGCTCAGTTCGAGGATCAGGCCGCGAAGGCGACTGCAGCAGGCAAGACCAAGGACGCCGAGCGTGCGCTTGCACAGGCGCAGCAGTGGCGCGAGTGGGCCGACGCAGCCGAGAGCGCCGTCGACGAGTTGTGATTCGCCGGCGGCCTCGATTCGGCCGGAGTCGTTTCGCTGACTCCACTCCTGGCCGGGGGCGGCCGTTCGGGCCTACGGGGCCGAGTGGCCGTCCCACAGTCGCAACTTCTGCTCACCCGACGCGGCGGCGATGCGCCGCTGCTCCTGAGCGGCGAGCTGGGCGTTAGTCTTGTTCCACACGGCCTTGAGCCAGTGGAACGTCAGTGCGATGACGGCGATCCACGCGATGATCAGGCCGATCCCCGGTCCGGCACCCTGCAGGTTGTCCGGCACGGTCTGCCGCGTCCAGATCGAGAACATTCCGTACACCGACGACACCGCACACCCAGCGAGGGCGGCCCAGGCCAGCGCCCATATACGGGTGACGAGCGCGAGCACCGACATCACCACGCCGAACGTCAGCACCAGCATCACGAAGACGCGCGACGGCAGCGCGATGGATTCCGCAACTGCGGCATCGCTGCCCGTGAGCACGTCGAACCCGCTGGCCGATCCGGTGTGCGGCAACGCGAACGTGACCAGCAGGACCAGCACCAGCCCGGCCACGACCATGGCCCGGGCTCCCGGGTCCAGCTCGGTCATCACCGCTCTTTCCGTTCGTCCGAGTTCCTCTGCGGATCGAGAGGGTACGACGCGATCGGGTCCGTCTGTGTTGGTCATGCGGTGCATCCTGTCTCTACCGGTAGCGGCGCCGGTGCGCCGATCGAGGGAAGTCCGAGGCCGACGCCGATCGGTGCCGTCTTGGGCATCACTCCGCGTTCGTGGGCGTCTCCTGCTGCCGTGCGGCGGTGGGTGAGCACGCCGGCATCGGCGATGAGGTGGTACGGAGCGGCGGCCGTCAGCGTGGTCGTGACGACGTCACCTGGGCGAATCCCGCTCGCCCTGTCGGCGTCGACGGCGAAGTGCACGAGTCGACCGTCCCGTGCTCGGCCGCTCATCCGATGCGTTGCCGCGTTCTTCCGGCCTTCACCGGTGGCGACGAGCAGTTCGACCTCGGTACCGATCAGCGCCTGGTTGGCAGCGAGAACGATCTCTTCCTGCAACGCGATCAGGCGTAGATACCGTTCCTGCACAACCTCTTTGGGTACCTGGTCGGGCATGTCGGCGGCCGGGGTGCCCGGACGCTTGGAGTACTGGAAGGTGTAGGCGTTGGCGAACTTCGCTCGGCGCACCACGTCGAGGGTCTGCTGGAAGTCCTCTTCGGTCTCGCCCGGGAAGCCGACGATGATGTCGGTGGTGACGGCCGCGTGCGGCATGGCCTCGCGGACCTTGTCGATGATGCCCATGAACTTGCTCTGCCGGTAGGACCTACGCATCGCCTTGAGGATTCGGTCCGATCCGGACTGCAGCGGCATGTGCAGGGTGGGGCAGATGTTCGGGGTCGACGCCATCGCCTCGATGACGTCGTCGGTGAACTCGGCCGGGTGCGGAGACGTGAAGCGCACGCGCTCGAGACCTTCGATCGAACCGCATGCGGTCAGCAGCGAGGCGAACGCGCCGCGATCACGGGGCATGTCCGGATCGGCGAACGAGGCACCGTATGCATTGACGTTCTGGCCGAGCAGCGTCACCTCGAGCACGCCCTGATCCACCAATGCCTGTACCTCGGCCAGGATGTCGCCCGGCCTGCGGTCGATTTCCTTGCCGCGCAGGGCCGGAACGATACAGAACGTGCAGGTGTTGTTGCAGCCCACCGAGATCGACACCCAACCCGCGTATGTCGATTCTCGTTTCGCGGGCAGGGTGGACGGGAAGGCCTCGAGGGATTCGAGAATCTCGACCTGCGCCTGTTCGTTGTGCCGGGCGCGCTCGAGCAGTACCGGCAGCGACCCGATGTTGTGGGTACCGAAGACGACGTCGACCCACGGTGCCTTCTCCACGACGGTGTTGCGGTCCTTCTGCGCCAGGCAACCGCCCACGGCGATCTGCATGTTGGGGTTCCGCGTCTTCGCGGGCCGCAACATACCGAGGTTGCCGTACAGCTTGTTGTCGGCGTTCTCGCGCACCGCGCACGTGTTGAACACGACCAGATCTGCGTCGGTCCCTGCGTCCGCAGGAACGTAGCCGGCTTCCTCGAGCAACCCGGACAACCGCTCCGAATCGTGGACGTTCATCTGGCAACCGTGCGTACGCACCTCGTAGCTGCGGGGACTCGTCGACGACCCGTCGGTGAACGGTACGGGCTCGGACACCCCGTGCTCGGTCACGTCCACGGTCGGAAAAACACTCGTTTGCACCCCTCCAGGGTACGTCCATCGCACCGACCGACACGCCGGGGTCGAGGGCCCCACCGGAGACTGTCCAGGGCCGATGCAGACCGTCAGTAAAGTTTCCATTACATAATCGAAGATGACGGGCGAAAACACCGGTCAGCGAGGAAACTACGCATAGGGTTTCGATCTATGACGCACGCCACCGACGCGCCGGCATCGACACCCCCGCCGGGCGCACCCTCGATGATCTCGCTCAAATCCGTCGACAAACATTTCGGTGATCTGCACGTCCTCAAGGACATCAACCTGGAAGTGCCGGCCGGACAGGTCGTCATCGTCGTTGGTCCTTCCGGATCGGGCAAGTCGACCCTGTGCCGGACGATCAACCGGTTGGAGCCGATCGACTCCGGTGCCATCGAAGTCGACGGAGACCTGCTCCCCGCCGAGGGCAAGGCCCTGGCCGCACTGCGTGCCGACGTGGGCATGGTGTTCCAGTCGTTCAACCTGTTCGCGCACAAGACCATTCTGCAGAACGTCATGCTCGCGCCGATGAAGGTGCGCAAGCAGAAGAAGGACGAGGCAGAGAAGAGCGCCCTGGCCCTCCTCGAACGCGTGGGCATCGCCAACCAGGCAGACAAGTATCCCGCTCAGCTGTCTGGTGGTCAGCAGCAGCGTGTCGCCATCGCGCGATCACTCGCCATGAATCCCAAGGTGATGCTCTTCGACGAGCCCACCTCGGCACTCGACCCCGAAATGGTCAACGAGGTACTCGACGTGATGACCTCGCTCGCCAAGGAGGGCATGACGATGCTCGTCGTCACCCACGAGATGGGCTTCGCCCGCAAGGCAGGCGACCGCGTCATCTTCATGGCCGACGGAGCCGTCGTCGAGGACACCGATCCGGAGACGTTCTTCAAATCCCCCAAGTCCGAGCGAGCCAAGGACTTCCTGGGCAAGATCCTCGGCCACTGACCCGATTCACCGCTCGTCCCCGCACGCACGACTCAACCGAAGGACATCCACTGTGAGAATCACCCGACCGCTTCGCTTCGGTGTCGCCATCGCCGCTCTCTCCATCGTCGCCACTGCCTGCGGCGGCGGCGAGGAAGCACGCACCATCTCGACCAGCGCCGAATCCGGCAACCTCATCGTCGGCATCAAATTCGACCAGCCCGGCCTCGGTCTCCGTAATCCGGACGGCACGTTCAGCGGATTCGACGTCGAGGTGGCCAAGTACGTCGCCGGTCAGCTCGGTGTCGACGAGGCCAACATCGAATTCAAGGAGTCTCCCTCCGCTCAGCGCGAGACCCTGATCGAAAACGGTGAGGTCGACTACATCGTCGCCACCTACTCGATCACCGATACGCGCAAGGAAAAGGTCGGTTTCGCCGGACCGTACTTCGTAGCGGGCCAGTCGCTGCTGGTCAGCCAGGACAACACCGACATCACCGGTGCCGATTCGCTCGAGGGCAAGCGACTGTGCTCCGTCACCGGCTCCACCCCGGCCCAGAACATCGCCGACGAGTACCCGGGCGTTCAGCTCCAGCCGTTCGACACCTACTCCGCCTGCGTGGAAGCACTGCGCAACGGCACTGTCGACGCCGTCACCACGGACGACATCATCCTCGCGGGCTACGCCGCGCAGTCTCCGGGTCAGTTCAAGGTGGTCGGCGAGCCGTTCACGACCGAGAACTACGGTATCGGCCTGAACAAGGACGACACCGACGGACGCAACAAGATCAACGACGCCATCGAAGAGATGGTCTCGAGCGGTGCCTGGGAGCAGGCGTTCAACGACACCGTGGGCGCGTCGGGCTACCCGCTGCCGACCCCGCCCACCGTCGACCGCTACTGATCGACCCTGTCGTCGTGTTCCGCGTGCGCGTGCACGCGGAACACGACGGTTCGATCTCGCCGAGCCGTGAGGATCAACAAGCACCGTGAACCTATTGAGCAAGTACGGCGATCAATTGATCGACGCGTTCCTCTCGACCATCTACCTGACGTTGGCCTCCCTCGTCGGCGCGCTGGTCATCGGAACGATCGTTGCCGCGATGCGGGTGTCTCCCATCCCGATCGCACGTGGCATAGCCGCGACGTACGTCACCATCTTTCGTAACACCCCGTTGACCCTGGTCATCCTCTTCACCTCGTTCGGCCTGTTCCAGACGATGGGTGTCTCTCTGGCATCTCAGTCGTCCCCGACGGGCCTCGACGACAACAACTTTCGTCTGGCAGTCCTCGGTCTGAGCATCTACACCGCATCGTTCGTCGCCGAATCTCTGCGGTCGGGAATCAACACCGTCCCGGTCGGTCAGGCCGAAGCGGGCCGATCGCTGGGCATGACGTTCACCCAGAACATCTCCATCGTCGTTCTTCCACAGGCATTCCGAGCCGTGGTCGGACCTCTCGGCAGCGTCGTGATCGCGTTGACCAAGAACACGACCATCGCCTCGGTCATCGGCGTCGCCGAGGCGTCGTTCCTGATGAAGAACATGATCGAGAACGAGGCCGCGATCTTCGTGGTCGGCGGCATCTTCGCGCTCGGTTTCATGATCCTGACGCTCCCGACCGGGTTGCTGTTCGGCTACATCAGCAAGCGATTGGCGGTGTCATGATGAGTGATGCAGTAGCAGTTCTGTACGACGTTCCGGGACCGAAAGCAGTACTGCGGTACCGCATTCTGACCGTGGTCGTTGCAGTCGTCTCGCTGGGAATCGCGTTTCTGATCTACCGGGCACTCGATTCCAAAGGGCAGTTGACCGCGGAGAAGTGGGATCCGTTCCTCGAATCGACCACGTGGACAACGTATCTGTTGCCCGGCATTCAGGGAACTCTCGTCGCGGCCGCGCTGTCGATCGTGTTCGCTTTGATTCTCGGTGCTGTCCTCGGCATCGGCCGCCTCTCGGATCACCGCGCGGTACGCATCGTCAGCGGCGCGATCGTCGAATTGTTCCGCGCTGTCCCCGTGCTGATTCTGATGATCTTCCTGTACGCGGTGTACGCCGATTACGAGGTCTTCAAGGTCAAGTACTTGGCCTTGGCGGCAGTGGTCACCGGCCTGACGCTGTACAACGGTTCCGTCATCGCAGAGATCGTGCGTGCCGGTGTCAATTCGTTGCCCAAGGGTCAGCGGGAAGCAGCGTCGGCTCTCGGAATGCGCAAGAGCCAGGTCATGTTGCTGGTTCTGCTCCCCCAGGCCGTCACCGCGATGTTGCCTGCGATCATCTCGCAAATGGTGGTCGCGCTGAAGGACTCGGCGTTGGGCTACGTGATCGGTTACGTCGAAGTGGTGCGGTCGGGTCAACAGGTGGGTGCGTTCTACAGCAACTACCTGCCGTCGCTGATCATCGTCGCCGTGATCATGATCATCATCAACTCTGCGTTGACCAAGTTGGCAACTGTGGTCGAGCGACGCCTGCGTTCTCGTAAGCGCAAGGCGGGGGCGACTGCTGTTGTGCCGGCTCTCGACGGTGGTCAGGCAGCCTGACCTCGCGTCGGCGGCAACTGAGTAAGCCTTCGACGAGTAAGGCCCGCAACACCGATGGTGTTGCGGGCCTTACTGTTTCTCGACGGCACCGGCTCGAGGTGGACGATCACATCGTGTCGGGGCCGTCGAAGTCTTCGGTGTCGGCACCTGCGCGGTCGAGTTCTTCTTTGACCACCGCAAATGCCATTCCTTGCGAGTAGCCACGGCGCGCGAGCATACCGACCAATTTTCGGACCACCTTGTCCCGCTCGGTGCGGGCATCCGGCCCACTCGGGTCCGGCAGCTGCAGCGTGCGGAATCGCTTGCGTACCAGCTCACCTGCACGGTGGCGCTCGTCGTCGGCATCGATCAGATCGAGTGCGTGCACTGCGAGTTCGTTGCTGACTCCCTTGTTGCGGAGCTCCATGCTCAGTGCACGTTTTCCCTTGCCGGAGTACTTGTGCCGAGATTGGACCCACTGCTGCGCGAACGACTCGTCGTCGACCAATTTGGCCTTCTCGAGCCGGTCGAGAACGGCGTTCGCGATCTCGGTGGTGAATCCCTTCTTGGCCAGGCTGGCTTCGAGTTCGTGTCTGCTACGCGCTCGGTCGGTCAGCAACCGAAGGCAGACATCTTTCGCCTGCGCCTCGGTGCCGCCGCCTTCGTCTCGCTGCTGCACAGCGACGACGGGCTAGAAGTCGACCGGAGCAGCTGCGGGCTCTTCCGCGGTGACGTCCGCGCCGATCTGCAGCTTCTCCATGATCTTCTTCTCGATCTCGTCCCGCACATCGGGGTTCTCGAGCATGAACTTGCGAGCGTTCTCCTTGCCCTGGCCGAGCTGGTCACCTTCGTAGGTGAACCACGAACCCGACTTACGGATGAAGCCGTGCTCGACGCCCATGTCGATCAACGAGCCTTCGCGGCTGATGCCCTTGCCGTAGATGATGTCGAACTCGGCCTGCTTGAACGGCGGCGCGACCTTGTTCTTGACCACCTTGACACGGGTGCGGTTACCGATGGCGTCGGTTCCGTCCTTCAGGGTCTCGATGCGGCGGATGTCGAGGCGAACCGAGGCGTAGAACTTCAATGCCTTACCACCGGTGGTGGTTTCGGGAGAGCCGAACATGACGCCGATCTTCTCGCGCAGCTGGTTGATGAAGATCACGGTGGTACCGGAGTTGCTCATCGCGCCGGTGATCTTGCGCAGCGCCTGGCTCATCAGGCGAGCCTGCAGACCCACGTGACTGTCACCCATCTCGCCTTCGATCTCGGCGCGCGGTACGAGTGCGGCCACCGAGTCGATCACGAGGATATCGAGTGCGCCCGAACGGATCAGCATGTCGGCAATTTCGAGGGCTTGCTCGCCGGTATCGGGCTGTGAAACCAGCAGTGCATCGGTGTCGACACCGAGCTTCTTCGCGTAGTCCGGATCCAGTGCGTGCTCCGCGTCGATGAAGGCAGCGATGCCGCCTGCCCGCTGAGCACTGGCCACCGCGTGCAAGGCAACGGTGGTCTTACCCGAGGACTCCGGGCCGTAGACCTCGATGACACGTCCACGCGGCAACCCTCCGATGCCGAGTGCCACATCGAGCGCGATCGATCCTGTGGGGATGACGGCGATGGGCTGGCGGACTTCGTCACCGAGGCGCATCACCGAACCCTTGCCGAAGTTCTTGTCGATCTGCGCGAGTGCGAGATCGAGCGCTTTGTCGCGATCGTATGCAGCCATCGTGAGCTCCCTGTGTCGTGTCGTTCAGCTGTGTCGTGTCGATCAGCTTTGTCGTCGGTAACGCTAGAACGGGGTACCGACAAGAAGTTTCTCTGGACCGCTCAGCAACCGTTGACACCAGCATAGGGGAACACGTGTTCGAGTCAACTACCGCGGCGTTCGACACGCCGATCGAACTCGATCCGACCTACGGAGCTACCAGCGTTCTTTCGGAACGTCGAACTCGTAGCAGATCGAGCGCCATACTTCTCTCGGGTCGACGCCCTCCTCGATGGCCTGAGCCCCGGTCCGTCCGATCCCGGACAGCACATGATCGGTCAGCAAGGAATTGCCTCGAACGGAGCCGAACTCCTCGGTGAGCAGTTCACGAAATTCGGTCAGACGCACAACGACAACCCTAACGCCCGCGCCCTGGAGTGCTGCGGGCGAGCACCCGATGACAGACGGACACCGGATCCTCGACGGACTTCGCCCCGTCCGACGCCGTCGCCGCCGCCCTGGAGAAGCGGGGATCGGACAGTACGGTGGCCACCGCGTCGGCGATCGAGGTCGGCGTCGGGGGCCGCACGATGACGGCACTCCCCTGCCGGGCAGCCCGATTCGCCAGCTCCCACTGATCACCACCGCCGGGCACGGTCACCACCGGAACACCGTGAATGAGCGCCTTGGCCAGCATGCCGTGACCACCGCCGCACACCACCACATCGGCACGGCGCAGCAGTTCGTCCTGCCGGCCCAGACCTGCGTTCGCCCAGCTCGGGAGTACGTCGGGGCCGCCGTCGAGAACGGAGGCAACGACCCGGACTCCCCTGCCGTCCAACCCTTTCAACGCCATCTCGAGCATTCCTTCCGCTCCGGTGAACGCTGTCGACGGCGCGACCATCACCAGCGGTGACGAGCCGTCCGGAGTATCGAGCAGGTCGTCCGTCGGTTCCCACAGCAGAGGGCCGACCACGTGTGCGTCCTTCGGCCAGTCGGGGCGGTGCACCTCGAGCGCCGGAATCGTGGCGACGAGCCGAGCCGCCGGGCCCGGATCCTCGGCAGGCAGTCCGATGCTCGTCCGCGCTGTGGACCGCTGAGCTCGCCCCTGAGCGATCGAGCGTGCCGTCAACGCACGCATCACGGTATCGCGCAGCCTGCCACGAACACCGGTACCCGGAGCCAGGCCACTTCCGATGGGAGGCAACCCTTTCGAGGGCGAATACAGTGGATGGGGCGAGAGCTCGACCCAGGGGATACCGAGCCGCTCGGCCGCCATGCCGCCCCCTGCGGTCAGGATGTCGGACACGACGAGATCGACGTTCTCCCGCTCGAGGTCGGGCAGCAACTCGGTCGAGACGAACGCCGCCCGTGAGTGGATACGTTGTCCGGCATCGAGATCGTCGTCTTCCGGCCGCGGCGCAAGACCACCCAAAGGAAGCGCACGTAGCCCCGCGGCGTGCGCGTCGGGTACCCACCGGCTACCGGTGAACAGGATCGGTTCGTCGCCCGCCGCACGGAAGAGCAGAGACAGCGCGATTGCCGGAAAGGCATGCCCCGGATCGGGCCCGGCCACCACTGCTACTCGCACGAACCCAGCGTGCCACACTCGAGCCGTCCTGCTCCACGTGTGCCGAGATCAGGTCGACGCAGCCTCGTTCACGCAGTCTCGGGCCGGAGGTAACTGTCCACTGCATACGCCATCTGGCGGGTCACCTCGCTACCGGAGACGCGCTCGGACACCATCTCCGCGGACTGCACCGCGGACTGCACCATCAGGAGCACCAGCGTGGCCAGCGTGGTGGGATCCCCTGCACGAATCGAGGAATCACGTTGTCCGGCAACGACCAAGGAAGACAGTGCGTCGATGATCAACGCCTGACTGGTTCCGAGTCGATGCAGAATGTAGGTGGCGAGTACGTCGGAATCGGAACGCAGAATCTTGACGAACAGCGGATGGAGCCGAATGCGGTCCGCTACTTCACCGACGGCAGTCACGAGCTGATCGCGAGCCGACGCGGTGGCGTCGAAACTCGGGATCAGGGCACCGATCTCACGAGTGAGCAGGCTCGACACCACTGCTCGTGTATCGGCCCATCTCCGGTACACGGTGGGCCTGCTGACCTTGGCGCGACGCGCGATCTCCGCCAAGGTCGTGCGCTTCACTCCGTGTTCGAGGATGCAGGACTTGGCCGCGTCGAGAACGGTGTCTTCGACCGATTTCTCGGGAGCATCGGTTCGGGAAGACGATTGGGGGGGCTCGGACGAGGCAAGACTCGACACCGGCTGCTCGATCACGTGCCACCCTTCGCAATTCGGACAAAAGTACTGAACTTCAAGCGACAACAGTCTCTTTCGTTACAGTACCTCACGGTTACACGCACATTCGGCCCGAAAGTCACCGATATCACGCATGCGCGATGCACGCCGGAGGCATTCGGCCACGAATCGCCTCGGTCACCACCACGGCAATCGTCAACCCTGGCAAGCTGATCGATGTGACAGACGAATCGGTGCGGCCATGACCCGATCGGTGACGGTGTTGACCAATCCGATGGCCGGCGGTGGGCGGGCAGGGCACGCCGGACGGAGCGCCGTGGCGCGCCTGCGGGAGCGGGAACTGCACGTGACGACCATCGAGGGCCGCACCCCCGGGGACGCGTTGACATTGTTGGAGAAGGCCGTCGGCAGCGGTACGGAGGCCGTGGTCGCGGTCGGCGGCGACGGGCTCGTCAATCTCGTCGTTCAAGTGCTCGCCGACACCGATGTCCCGATGGGCCTGATCCCGGCCGGCACCGGCAACGATCTGGCACGAACCCTGGGACTGCCTCTCGACGATCCTGCTCGCGCAGCCGACATCGTCGCCGACAATGCCACGCGCGCAATCGATCTCGGACGAACAGGCGAACGCTGGTTCGCCACCGTCCTCTCCAGTGGTTTCGACTCGCTGGTCACCGAGAGGGCCATTCGACTGCGCTGGCCGCGTGGACCTCTCCGGTACAACGCGGCCATGATGCTGCAGCTGGCGTCACTCCGAAAGCTCCCGTACGTCATCGAACTGGACGATGCCGAGCTTCGTCTGGACGCCACCTTGGTGGCGGTCGGAAACGGCAGGAGTTACGGAGGCGGCATGGTCGTGTGCCCTGCCGCGCGGGTGGACGACGGTCTGCTCGATGTCACCGTCGTTCGCGGGGTGAGTCGGACGCGACTGCTCACTCTGTCGCCGACTCTCTATCGGGGAACACACATCGACCTGCCCGAGGTCGATACATACACCTCGACGCAGGTCACCCTGCGGTGCGACGGAATCATCGCCTACGCGGACGGTGAGCGCGTCGCCGAACTACCTGTCACCGCTCGCTGCGTACCGCGGGCACTTCGAGTGTTCGTCGATCGGGGTTCTGTACCTCGAAGGTGAACCTGACCGCTGGGTCAGAACTTCAGCGACGAACGGTCGTCGTTCGAGGAAATCGCCTTGTACAGCCACACCAGCCCCAACACGATCGCGCCTGCAACCACGAGCCAGAAGACGCCCTTGATGATGGTGCCCAGAAGCGCAAGCGCAATCCAGATCAGAACGATGAATCCCAGTACTTTCCAGAACATGAGTGCTCCTACCGTGTCGCCGCGCACCGTGTCGTATCGCGTACTTCGATACTGGCACCCGAGCGCGACGAGCACATCGGGGGTGAACCCTGAATTGTCTCAGCGGTGTCGGGCCCGGATAGCGTCGATCTCGGTGAGCGCCTCGGCCCATCCCTGCAATCGATCCGTCGCCGACAGCAGCTCGCGTCGATGCGATTCCACGACCGTAGCCGACACCGATCCGGCCGGTCCGGTCATCCGCGCGGCCGCAGCGACGAGCTGCTCGTACTGATCGACCCCGGTGGCGAGTTCGGCTGCAGCCGAGGCTATCCCGCCGCGCAGATGCTCGCGGGTCACTGCGCTCGCTGCCCCCGCACGTTCCAGAGCGGCGATGTCCACGGCCACTCCTTCGAGACCGCGGGCTGCATCGGACGTCACACCGATCATCTCCTCGACGTCGTCGGCACCGATCGTCTCGGACCTCGCCAGGATCCCCAACAACTCGAACAGACTCTGCTCGGCACCGGCCAGTCGAGTCATCGACTCGTACGCGGCGGATCCGCGCTGCGGCGACACACGCTTGGTCGGTAGGCCAACGGGGACCGGTTGGGCTCGAAGACGCCGCAACCGCGTCACCGCGAATGCCGCAGGCACGGCCATCAGGGCAGCGCTACCGCCGCCCACGAACAAAGTCCACTCCGGGGCCGACAGCACGGCCATCCCCGCAGTTCCCACCGCGGTCGTCGTGGACGCGGCACCGAACCTGATTCCGCGTCGTCTGGCGCGGCGAATCTTCTTCAGATGCTTGACGCGCGGGTCTCTTCGACGTCCGGCGGCGTCGAGAATCGAGGTACCGACACTACGAGCGGATTCCGCCAGAGACCTCACCACCGCGCCGGACTCGGTGACGGCTGAGGTCACGGCCTCTCGATCGAGCGAAACGGCCGGCCGCTTACGCGACCGGCCGGATTCGTGTTCTCTTCTACCCATGTCGACGCTCTTGTCGGACGACCGAGCTGTTCGTCAGGTCGATCTACGCCTGAGCCGGAGGCTCGGGCGTCGCGTCCGGGGACTTTGCAATCGAGGGCTTCGCCGCGGCGTTGCCGGACGGCAGCGAGTCGCCTGCCATCGAAGCGCGGATCTGCTCCAGGCGGCTGTGGCCCGCCATCTGCACGGAAGCCTGCTGGACCTCCATCATGCGACCGGAGACCGAGTTCTGAGCCAGCTCCGCCGATCCAAGGGCATCGGCGTAGCGACGCTCGATCTTGTCGCGTACGGCGTCGAGGCTCGGGGTGTTTCCGGGCGCGGACAGGGTGCTGTCCATCGACCGCAGGGACTCGCTGACCTTCTCCTGCATCTTCGCCTGCTCGAGCTGGCTGAGCAGCTTGGTGCGTTCTGCGACCTTCGACTGCAGAGCCATGGCGTTCTGCTCGACGGCCTTCTTGGCCTGAGTGGCCGCCTGCAGAGACTGGTCGTGCAGGACCTTCAGGTCCTCGACGCTCTGCTCGGCGGTCACCAACTGCGCGGCGAAGGCCTCGGCTGCGTTCGTGTACTGCGTGGCCTTTTCGATGTCGCCCGCGGTGGCGGCCTGATCGGCCAGCGTCACCGCTTGCCGTGCGTTGGCGTTGAGCTTCTCGACCTCGTCCAGCTGCCTGCTGAGCTTCATCTCGAGCTGGCGCTGATTACCGATGACGGACGCGGCCTGCTGGGACAGTGCCTGATGCTGCCGCTGCGCGTCTTCGATCGCCTGCTGAATCTGAACTTTGGGGTCGGCCTTCTCGTCGATCTTGGAATTGAAGAGCGCCATCATGTACTTCCAGGCTTTGACGAAAGGATTAGCCATGGGGTGGTCCTGCCTCCATCTGTTGCGCCGCGGTGGCCGCGTACGGGTCGGCTGCTCTCGCAGTGACCGAAATGAACCTGTCCGTGCTGTGAAAGTCGGGTGCGTGGTCTGGGTCAGGAGTGGAAACTGAGTACTTTTCCGATCTTAGGCGGCGGCGAGAGCTCTGGCAGCAGGTGCCGGAATCACGACGCGAGTATCGCCGTCGATGCGGGTGGCGACCGCCGCCTCGTCGAGCCGCGCGGCGGCGGTGGAGGCGTCGGACAGTGTCACACTGACATCGCTCATGACGTCCGAGAGCGGGACGGCGAGGGCGTCGCAGATCGCGGCGAGGAGTTCACTCGACGCCTCCTTGCGACCGCGTTCCACCTCGGAGAGGTATCCGAGGCTGACGCGTGCGGTGTTCGAGACTTCACGCAGGGTTCGGCTCTGTGCGACGCGAGTACGCCGCAAACTGTCGCCGAGTGCTTCACGCAATAGCAGCGCCATCTCGCTCCTCCTCGTTGGTGTTCGTGCCGACGTCTGTGCCGTCGAGACGACAACGTTCATATCTCGTTCGTCCGGAGCCGTCACGATGTTCAACGTCCCAGCCGGTCCGATTGGTTCCCGACCCTATATGCCCGTTCACTCCAACACGCGCCGAAGTTGCTCCGACACGGCTGCCAAGACTGTATCTCGCCGAATCGTCGGTCTGCTCGCTCCCGTTCGACATGGCCGCTGTCGAGGTCACGTCGGAACGATTCACGTCGAGGTCACGCCTCGGCGCAGGCGAACGGCCTGCACCACGTAGTCCAGGCCGGTGTACACCGTGAGCAGTACCGCGAGCGCCATCAACGCAACCGCCACCGGGTCCACGACGCTCGGCAGCGGGCACAGGTACACCCCTATCGCGAACGTCTGCACCAGAGTCTTCACCTTGCCGCCGCGGCCTGCGGGGATGACGCCGTGCCGGATGACGGCGAACCTCACGGCGGTGATACCGATCTCCCGCACCCCGATGATCACCGTCACCCACCACGACAGATCGCCCAACATCGACAGTCCGACGAGCGCGGCACCGATCAGCGCCTTGTCCGCGATGGGGTCGGCCATCTTCCCGAAATCGGTGACGAGACCGTACTTGCGGGCCAACTGACCGTCGATCCGGTCGGTGATGGCAGCAGCGGCGAAGATCGCGGTTGCCGCCAGTCGCCACGACGTGTCCTGGCCGTCGCCGACGAACAGCGCTGCGAGAAAAACCGGAACCAGTGCGATTCGGAGCACCGTGAGAACGTTCGCGATGTTGAGCAACGGCACTTCGTCCGGTCCACCGGAGACGGCATTGCCGTGGGGCAGCCCCGACTTGCGCGGAGTCTCCCCTGTGCCGGAGGCGCGATCGTTCGGGATCTCACCACTGGATGGAACGCCGTGACCAGGCGCAACCGGCCCACTCATCGGCACACCCGCGAACCGTCGAAGACGTACCGGTCGGTGTGTCGGCTTTTGCGCAGCACCGATCCGCCGAGACGGGGACACAGCTCACGAAGCGACACACGAAAAGTTTATCGGTTGAGGTACTGACTACTGTTCACCCCATGACTTCTGGGCCGAATCGGGCGAGTCGCGACATCGCAGACCCCGAATCCGACGTGCATTCCGACATCGCGGACCGTGGCTCCGCCGGCGACGGCACCCTCGTCGTGCGTCGCGCCAGGACCTCCGACATCCCCGAGATCAAGCGTTTGATCGACATCTACGCCGGACGCATTCTGCTCGAGAAGAATCTCGTCACCCTGTACGAGGCGGTGCAGGAGTTCTGGATCGCCGAGCGTGACGGCGAGATCATCGGCTGCGGTGCGTTGCACGTGCTGTGGGCCGATCTCGGCGAGGTTCGCACGGTCGCGGTCGATCCCGCCGCGAAGGGGCACGGTGCAGGCCACCTGATCGTCGCCAAACTGATCGAGGTCGCTCGTGATCTGGCGCTGCAGAAGGTGTTCGTGCTGACGTTCGAGGTGGACTTCTTCTCTCGACACGGGTTTGCCGAGATCGACGGAACCCCCGTGACGGCCGAGGTCTACGCGGAGATGTGCCGTTCGTACGACACCGGCGTGGCGGAGTTCCTCGACCTGAGTTACGTCAAACCGAACACTCTGGGCAACACGCGGATGCTGCTGTCGCTCTGACAGAATTCTTGGATCACCCCTCGAATCCGGAAGAGAGCTCCATGCCCCTGATCGCCGTCAGCTACACCTACTCACCCGCCACCACGGACGGACGCGACACCCATCGCGCAGCCCACCGCGCCTGGCTGGCCGATCTGCTCGAGCAGAAGACCCTGGTGTCGAGCGGACCGTACGCCGACGGCAGCGGGGCGCTGCTGCTGGTGGACGGCCCGGATGCCGCCACCGTCGAAACGCTGTTCGCACAGGACCCGTTCGCGGTGGAGAACCTGATCGAGTCGGCGACGTTCCACGAGTGGACGCCCGTCATGGGCACCTTCACGTCCTGATCTTTCCGATCACCCGGTTCGCGTGAATGGACCACTGCACCGCCGAGACGGCTGCAATGGTCCATTCACCCCGACCGGGAGCGTCAGAACTCGTCCGACGCGGGCTGCTCGTCCGGGTCGCCGCCCTTGATCGACCACAGCAGACCGTCGAGCTCGTCCGGTTTGACGAGCACCTCGCGGGCCTTCGATCCCTCACTCGGGCCGACGACTCCGCGATTCTCCATCAGGTCCATCAATCGCCCGGCCTTGGCGAAGCCGACTCGAAGCTTGCGTTGCAGCATCGACGTCGAACCGAACTGGCTCGTCACGACCAGCTCGACCGCCTGCAACAGCACGTCGAGGTCGTCGCCGATGTCGGGGTCGACGTCCTTCTTGTCCGAGACCTTCGCTGCGGTGACGGTGTCGTTGTACTCGGGCTCGGCCTGGTTCTTGGCGAAGTCGACGACGGCAGCGATTTCCTCGTCGGTGATGAACGCACCCTGCAGACGCGTCGGCTTACCGGCACCCATCGGCAGGAAGAGCGCGTCGCCCATGCCGATCAGCTTCTCCGCGCCCGGCTGGTCCAGGATGACGCGGGAGTCGGTCAGCGACGAGGTGGCGAAGGCCAGACGCGACGGCACGTTCGTCTTGATCAGACCGGTCACGACGTCGACCGAGGGTCGCTGGGTGGCGAGCACCAGGTGGATACCGGCGGCGCGAGCCTTCTGCGTGATCCGCACGATTGCTTCCTCGACGTCGCGCGGGGCGGTCATCATCAGGTCGGCGAGCTCGTCGACGATCGCGAGGATGTACGGGTAGGGCCGGTAGACGCGTTCACTGCCCAGGGGTGCGGTGATCTCGCCCGAGCGCACCTTCTTGTTGAAGTCGTCGATGTGACGGACCTTGTTGATCTGCATGTCCTGGTAGCGCTGCTCCATCTCCTCGACGAGCCACGCCAGCGCCGCGGCAGCCTTCTTGGGCTGCGTGATGATCGGGGTGATGAGGTGCGGAATGCCCTCGTAGGGCGTCAGCTCCACCATCTTCGGGTCGATCAGGATCATCCGAACCTCGTCCGGCGTCGCCCGTGCGAGCAGCGAGACGAGCATCGAGTTCACGAAGCTCGACTTACCGGAACCGGTGGATCCGGCCACCAGCAAGTGAGGCATCTTCGCGAGGTTGGCACTGACGAAGTCGCCCTCGATGTCCTTACCGAGTCCGATCACCAACGGATGGTGATCCTTTCGCGTCGACGGCGCAGTCAGCACGTCCGCCAGGCGGACCATCTCACGGTCCGAGTTGGGCACCTCGATACCGACCGCAGACTTCCCCGGGATCGGTGCCAACAGGCGCACGTTGTCGGTCGCGACCGCATAGGCGATGTTGCGTGCGAGTGCGGTGATCTTCTCGACCTTGACGCCGGGACCCAGCTCCACCTCGTAGCGAGTGACCGTGGGCCCGCGGGTGAAACCGGTGACCGCGGCATCGATCTTGAACTGCTCGAGTACCTCGGAGATGGCCTCGATCATGGCGTCGTTGGCCTGGCTGCGGGTCTTGGGCGGGTCGCCGTCGATCAGTAGCGACAGCGACGGAAGCGTGTAATCCCCGTCGACGACGCGATCGACGACGATCTTGTCGTCCTCGGCTGCCTGCTTCGGTTCGGCTGCCTTCACGATGGGCTTCGGCTTGGGCCGCGGGGCCGCGACCGGCTCGGGGGCAGGTGTGGGAACGGCCGCGGCAGGCGTGATGACCTCGGTGGCGGCCTCGGGTGGCGGGGTCTTGCGCGCGCGTGGCGGCTTGGCGACCGGGATGTATTCCTCGGTCGGATAGTTGTCGTACGGATCCGCGCCGCCGTGGACGGGATAGCCGTCGGCGTCGAAGTTGCTGTCGTAGTCGCCGTAGCCCTCGTCACCGAACTCGGAGCCGAAGTCGGCCGGGTCGTACTCGTCGTATTCGTCGCCGCGACTGTCGGTGCCGAACAGTGCACGCATCCGATCGGGTACGTCGCGGACGGTGGTACCGGTGAGCAGAAGTACTCCGAACAGCCCGGCGAGCAGCAACAACGGTACGGCCAGCCATACGGTGAGGCCGTCGGCGATGGGCCCACCCGCCACGTATCCGACGAAGCCTGCACCCTCGGATCGGCCGGCGGCATCGGTCGGTGAACCAGCGGCCATGTGCCACAGTCCGAGGATCGGCAGGCCGAGCAGAATTGATCCCAGGACCAGGCGCGGCCGTACCTCGGGATGTGGTTCGGAGCGCATCAGAACGACAGCGATTGCGACACCGAGCACGGGCGCGACGTAACCGGCTTCACCGATGACGGCGCGGATGCCCACCTCGATCCATTCGCCGACCGGTCCCCCGGCGCTCAGCCACACACTCGCGGCGACGACAACACTGACGGCGATGAGTCCGAGGGCAATTCCGTCCCGCCGGTGGCCGTGTTCGATGTCGGCGGCCTTGCTCACCGTCCGAGTCGTGGCACCGACTCCGCGCGCCGCCATCGACCAGGTGGACGCGATGCCCCGCCCGATCGCGTCGAGGGCACCGCGTGACTTCTTCTTCGCCGCAGGCCGCCGAGCCGTCGACGCGCCCCTGGCGGGGGCCTTGCCACGCGAGGATGCGTTCGCGCGGGACGTCGCCGGGTTGCGCGGCGCGGTGGGCTTCTTCGGCGTCGTGACGGTGCGCGCGGTACGGCCGCCGCCGGATTTACGGGCGGTGCCGGACGCGCGCGCGGAGCCGGATCCGCTGGACCCGGCCCTGGCGGTGGAGGTGCTGGTCTTTCCTGCCATGCCCCCAGGCTAGTCGCAACAGCCCCGTCGAAACCATCCGCAACACCAGTAACAGCGGAGGTGAATGTGTCAGAAGCTCAGATCGAGCGCCTTCACAGCAGCGACGTCGTCTGCCGAACCCTCGTACAACACCTCGATCCGGTCGCGTCCGAACGCGTAGAGCAGTAGTTCCGACGGCTCCCCCACCACGGTCACGCCGGGACCCGAGCCGCCCTTGAACGTCGCCCGTCGGCCATCGGGAGTGCGCACGTGGACAGGTACGGGCGAGGAGCGGTGACCGCCCCGACCCACCAGACGAACCTGTGGCCAGAGCCGGGTCTCCACCGCACTGGGCAACACTCGCCGAGTCCAGTTCTCGCCTGCCCGGCGCAGATCCTCGTGATGAACGAACATCTCGCCGAGATTGATCAGCGGATCCAGCAGTGCGAACGGCGACCAGATAGGCGGCCCCGTCCGCACGTCCTCCACCACTGTCGTGAACGGCTTGTTCGCCACGGAACGCTGGACGCGTTCCGTGTACCCCGCGAGCGGAGAAAGAAAAATGCCAGGCGATGCGTCCAGGCGTCGCTCGCGGACGACGAGATGCGCTGCGAGATCTGCCGCTGTCCACTCACCGCAGAGCGTCGGCGCATCGGGACCCACGTCGAGAAGGGTCTGGACCAGCTGAGAACGTTCATCCTGGGCAAGGCTCACACCGACCACGGTACGTCCCGAGCCGACCGACGGCATCCCGCCGGCCCCACACTCCCCGATGTTCGACGCGCCCGAGGCGTCGGTAGCCTCCCAACAGTGCCGGTATCGGAAATTCTCGTCATCCTGCTCGCCGGACTCGGAGCCGGAGCAATCAACGCCGTCGTCGGTTCCGGGACGCTGATCACGTTTCCGACGTTGGTCGCATTCGGCTACCCGCCGGTGGTCGCCACCATGTCCAACGCCGTGGGACTGGTCGCGGGAAGCGTCTCGGGCACGTGGGGCTATCGCCGCGAACTGCGCGGACAGTGGCATCGACTTCGGTGGCAGTTGCCCGCCTCGTTCTTCGGAGCGCTCGGCGGGGCCTGGCTGCTGTTGCATCTACCCGAAACCGTCTTCGCCGCAGTGGTTCCGGTGTTGCTCATCGGTGCGCTGATTCTCGTTGTCGCACAACCGAGAATCCAGGCCTGGGCCAAGCGGCGATCGGAGGCCGCCGGCAAGGCCGCGAACCACATCAGCCGGACCAGGATGGCCTTGGTCACCGGCGGCACTCTGCTGGTGGGAATCTACGGCGGCTATTTCACTGCAGCACAGGGCATTCTGCTCATCGGGGTGATGGGGGCACTGCTCCCCGAAACGATGCAGCGGATGAACGCAGCCAAGAATCTGTTGTCGCTGGTCGTCAATGTCGTTGCAGCGGTGACGTACACGATCTTTCGATTCGACGACATCAGCTGGCAGGCAGCCGGACTGATCGCGGTCGGCTCCCTGATCGGTGGAGCCGTCGGAGCACGCTACGGCCGCCGGCTCTCGCCGGCGGCCCTGCGTGGTGCCATCGTCGTTCTCGGTCTGATCGGACTCTGGCGACTACTCGTCTAGACGATCGCGTCCAGTTCGGCTGCGGGCACGCCTAGTTCGACTGCGGTTGCGGCTTGACCGCGATGATCGTCGGAACGATCATCGGCTTGCGGCGATACTTGTCCGCCACCCACCGACCGACGACACGACGCACTGCCTGCGCGATGCGGTGCGTATCGGACACGCCGTCGGATGCCAGACGCTGCAACTCCGACTCGACGAGCTGACCGGCTTCCTTGAGTGCGGCCGGATCGTCGGAGAATCCGCGACCGGACACCTCGGGTGCGGTCACTGCACGTCCGGTGGCCGAATCGACGGCGACGCTGATCGCGATGAATCCGCCCTCGCCCAGTACGAGTCGATCGGACAGCGTCGAATCACCGACGTCACCGACCGAGAGGCCGTCGACGTACACATGCCCCACGGGCACCTGTCCGACGATCTCGGCGAGACCGTCGACCATGTCGACGACCACGCCGTCCTCGGCCAGCACCACACGCTCCTCGGGGACACCGGTCGCCTTGGCCAGTGCCGCGTTGGCGCGCAGGTGACGCCACTCGCCGTGTACCGGCATGGCATTGGTGGGTCGAACCGCGTTGTACAGGTACAGCAGCTCACCGGCCGAGGCATGGCCCGAGACGTGAACCTTCGCATTCTGTTGCGTCACGACGGTCGCACCACGCTTGGCGAGGCCGTTCACCACAGCGAACACCGAGTTCTCGTTGCCGGGGATGAGCGAGGACGCCAGCACCACGAGATCGTTCGCCTTGACGTTGATCTGGCGATGCTCGCCGCGAGCCATACGGGACAGCGCCGACAGCGGCTCGCCCTGCGAACCGGTGGAGATCAGTACCAACCGGTCGTCGGGAAGCGTTGCGGCAGTGTCGACATTGACCTCGAGGCCGTCGGGCACACGCAGATAGCCGAGATCCTGAGCGATCTGCATGTTGCGGACCATCGACCGACCGACGAATGCCACCCGACGGTTGTACCGCTCGGCGACATCGATGACCTGCTGGATGCGATGCACGTGACTGGCGAACGACGCGACGATGACGCGCTGCTTCGCCTTGCCGATGACGGTGTCGAGCACTCCGCCGATCTCACGTTCGGGCGTGACGAATCCGGGCACCTCGGCATTGGTGGAGTCGACCAGAAACAGGTCGACACCCTCGTCGCCGAGCCGCGAGAAGCCGGCCAGGTCCGTCAGCCGGCCGTCGAGCGGCAGCTGATCGAGCTTGATGTCACCCGTGTGCAGCACCAGACCGGCGTCGGTTCTGATGGCGATGGCGAGCGCGTCGGGAATCGAGTGGTTCACCGCGAAGTACTCGCAGTCGAACGGTCCGTGCTGCGTGTGCTGACCTTCGATGACCTCGACGAGGTTCGGCCGCAACCGGTGCTCACGGCACTTGGCCGCGACGAGCGCGAGGGTGAACTTGGATCCGACGACGGGCAGGTCGGGACGCAGTCGAAGCAGGAACGGGACAGCACCGATGTGGTCCTCGTGACCGTGTGTCAGAACCACGGCCTCGACGTCGGCCATGCGGTTCTCGATGTGCCGGAAGTCGGGCAGGATCAGGTCGACACCCGGCTGCTGGTCCTCGGGGAAGAGCACGCCGCAGTCGATGATCAGCATTTTGCCCTGATGCTCGAACACCGTCATGTTGCGACCGATTTCGCCGATACCGCCGAGCGCGACCACTCGCAGGCCCTTGAACGGGGCCTTCGGAGGTGTACCCAGACGCTCCGTCGGGTCGAATTCACGACGTTTGTCGGGACGCTGAGTGCGCGCCGAGTTCTGCACCATCGGCTTGCCCTGCCTGGCCCCTGCCGGTTGGCCCTGCTTCGGGGCCGGACGCTCGGAGGGGGGTCCGGCGTTTCGGGTTGCGCGTCCGCGCGATCTGTTCGGTCGTGTCATACAAGAACTCCTGCCGCCCGCAGCTCTGCTGCGAGCAATTCGATGTGGTCGATGCTCGGAGGCACCTGGGGAAGTCGTGGTTCGCCGACATCGATTCCGATGAGGCGAAGGCCGGCCTTCGATGCGCTGACGCCACCGAGGCGCGCGACCGAACGAATGACCGGAATGAGGCTGACGTTGATCGCCTGTGCACGCGCGATATCGCCCATCATGAACGCGGTGTGCAGCTCACGGAGACGAGCCGGAACGAGGTGGCCGATGACACTGACGAAGCCGGTTGCCCCGACCGACAGCCAGGGCAGGTTCAGCGGGTCGTCGCCGGAGTAGAACTGCAATCCGGTCGACGCGATCAGTTCGGCACCGGCGTTCAGATCGCCCTTGGCGTCCTTGACCGCGAGGATCCGCGGATGCTCGGCCAGCCGACGCAACGTCTCGGTCTCGATGGGGACTACCGACCGCGGCGGAATGTCGTAGAGCATCACGGGCAGGTCGGTGGCGTTCGCGACCGCGGTGAAGTGTGCATACAAGCCGGCCTGCGGTGGCCGGGAGTAGTACGGGGTGACCACCAAGAGACCGTGTGCGCCTGCACGGGCGGCGTCACGAGCGAGTTCGACGCTGTGCGCGGTGTCGTTGCTGCCGGCCCCCGCGATGATGCGAGCTCGATGGCCGACCGCAGCGATCACCGCGCGGAGCAGTTCGAGCTTCTCGTTCTCGGTGGTGGTGGGCGATTCGCCCGTCGTTCCGGCCAGAACCAAGCCGTCGTTGCCCTGCTCGACGAGATGATGTGCCAGCCGAACGCCCGCATCGATATCCAGCTTACCGTCCGCTGTGAACGGGGTCACCATGGCGGTGAGCACCGTACCGAACACAGGCGCAACGGAAGGAGCGGCGTCACCGTAGGTCATGGCAGCAGATTACCCGGTGCTTTACGCACTCTCGCGCAGCGGGACTCCCCGCCGACACTCGCCACGTGTACCCGGTCTCGGCCGCAACCGAACCTCGCCGTCAGACCTCGGTCACGAACGGGCTGCGGGCCACTTCCGTGCCGTCCGGCAGCGTCGAGATCTCGAAGTCGCCGAACACGTCCGGAGCCACTCCCACGAGCTTACGCAGACATTCGACGGCAACACGGCGAATTTCCACGTCTGCGTGCTCCGAGGCACGCATCGACACGAAATGCCGCCATGCACGGTAGTTTCCGCTCACCACCACGCGCGTCTCGGTCGCGTTCGGCAACACCGACCGGGCCGCCTGCCGCGCCTGTTTGCCCCGCAGGGCGGCATTGGTGACCGATTCCAGCTTTCCCTCCAGCGCACCGAGCAGCTCGGTGTACGCCGCCCGGCTCGCCTCGGTCGCCGACGCGAACAACGCCTCGAGCTCGGGATCACCCTCGACAGCCGGCGGAAGAACCACGTTGGCGTCGTGCTCGGGAACGAATCGCTGCGAGAGCTGCGAGTAGGAGAAGTGCCGGTGCCTGATCAGCTCGTGCGTGCACGATCGCGAGATTCCGGTGATGTAGAAGCTCACGCTCGCGTGTTCGAGAACCGAGAGGTGTCCGACATCGAGCAGATGACGCAGATACGAGGCATTGGTCGCGGTCCGGGGGTTGGGCTTGGACCAGCTCTGATAGCAGGCACGTCCGGCGAACTCGACCAACGCCTGCCCGCCGTCCGCATCGGTTTCCCAGGGAATGTCGACCGGCGGAACGAACTCGGTTCGGGCAACCAGTTGCACTCTCAGCGCAACCGTCCGCGGCACAGCTCTACCTTCGTTTTCTGCTGACACCGCACAACCCTAAACGCGGCACCGATGCCCGGCGAACGATGACGTCATGACGCTGCCGCATGACGTCACCAGGGGTGCTTGACCGACGTCAACTATGACGCCACACTGGCGTCATGGAACTGGACAAGTACACCGCGTCGCTACGCACGGATCTACTCGCGGCGGCCGCTCTGGGAGACGAGCACACCCGTACGACGGCCGAAGCACTCGGCAAGACGGCGGAAGCCTCGGCCAGATTGATGCTGCTCACGGCGCTGTCGGACTTCGCAGCAGAGGTATCGAACGACCTGGACGGACATACGGTCACAGTTCGCCTCGACGGTACGCAGGCGCACGCGGATGTTCGACGCGAAAGCCCCGTTCCCGGCCTGCACGACGGCGATCCGGCGGAGCCCGTCACCGAGGACTACCCGACCATGGACGACGTGTCCGGTGAGGTCCGACGGGTGACGCTGCGACTGGTCGAACAGATCAAGGAACGTGCCGAGGACGCCGCGAACAACAGCGGAGTGTCACTCAATTCGTGGTTGTCGCAAGCGGTTCAGGGCGCACTGCGCGATCAGATGCGCAAGGATCGCGGCTGGAACAACTGATCGGCCCTACTTCTTCTCGCGCCACTCCCGCTCGAACGGCAACCGCCATGCGTGTGGAGCGATGAGTTGATGAATGGCGTTGGGCCCCCACGAGCCCGGTGCATACAGGCGAACCGGGGGCGGGTCGGCGAGCAGCGGTTCGGACACTTTCCACAGCCGCTCGATGCCCTCGGCCGTGGTGAACAGCGTGTGGTCGCCGTACATGGCGTCGAGAATCAGCCGCTCGTAGGCCTCGAGTACGTCGCCGACTCGTTCGGTTTCGTGAACTGCGAACTGCATGCTGAGTTTGTCCAGGCGCATTCCGGGACCGGGGCGCTTACCGTAGAACGACAGTGACACCTTCGAGGCGTCCGCAAGATCGAAGGTCAGGTGGTCGGGACCTTGCGCACCCACGCCCGAGCCGACCGGGAACATGCTCTTCGGTGGTTCCCTGAAGGCGATCGAGATGATGCGTTGCCCCTCGGCGAGGCGTTTTCCGCTGCGCAGGTAGAAGGGCACTCCGGCCCAGCGCCAATTGTCGATCTCGCACTTGAGTGCCACGAAGGTGTCGGTGTCGGAATCGGCAGCCACCCCCTCCTCCGAGCGATAGCCCGTGTACTGGCCTCGCACAACGTTTTTCGGGTCCAGCGGCATCATGGATCGGAAGACCTTGTTCTTCTCCTCGCTGATGGCGCGGGGTTCGAGCGCCGTCGGCGGTTCCATCGCCATGAACGCCAGCACCTGGAACAGGTGGGTGACCACCATGTCCCTGTACGCACCGGTGGATTCGTAGAATCCGGCGCGCCCGTCCAGGGCGAGCTTCTCCGGGATGTCGATCTGGACGTGATCGATGAAGTTTCGGTTCCAGATCGGCTCGAACAACCCGTTGGCGAAGCGGAAGGCCAGGATGTTCTGCGCGGGCTCCTTGCCGAGAAAGTGATCGATTCGGAAGATCTGATCCTCGTCGAACGTTTCGTGAACCCGGGCGTTCAGTGCGATCGCGCTCTCGAGGTCGGTGCCGAACGGCTTCTCCATGATGATCCGGGAGCGCTTCACCAGATCTGCCGACGCGAGCGTATCCACCACTGCCAGAGCAGCTCTCGGGGGAACCGACAAGTAGTGCAGCCGTTTGGCGCTTCCTCCGAGCTCGATCTCGGCCTCGGCCACGGCCTCCCCCAGCGCCGCCGGTCCTGCCTTCTGCGACACGTAGGTCAGTCGCGAGGCGAAACGACTCCATTGCTCGTCGCCGACCTTGCGACTCGAGTGGGTGTTGATCGATTCGCGAGCGAGAGCGCGGAATTCGTCGGTCGACAGCTCTTCCAGCGATGTGCCGACGACCCGGATGTTCGGCGCGAGATCGGACAGCGCCAGATGCATCATCCCGGACAACAGTTTTCGCTTGGCCAGGTCTCCTGTCGCCCCGAACAGGACGACGACCTGGGGTGGGAGTTCCGTGGCGGTGTCCGTCCGGCGTGAAGTCACGGTTCGAATAGTGGCACCGATCCTGCCCGAGTGCACTTCGGCAGGATTCGACCAGGCCGGCAGGCGTCAACGCAATGCGGCGACGAGGTCTCCCCGGTCCCCCACCACCACGCGTTCGAGTTCGAGCCAATCCGCCATCTCGCGCAGTACCTCTCGTAGTCGAGGCGCGATGTCACCGGCGTTGCGGTCGCCCTCGACGTACGCCGCGATCACGTGCAGTTCGGACTGCGCCCGCACTGCCTTGAGATCGACGCGGGCCACCAGATGCCCGTCGAGCAGAAAGGGAAACACGTAGTAGCCGTGAACTCGCTTGTGCTGTGGGGTGTATATCTCGATTCGGTAGTGGAAATCGAAAATTCGCTGCACCCGCGGCCGGTAGAAGATCATCGGATCGAACGGACACAGCAGTGCGGCGGCGGTGGCCGTTCGCGGTGTTCTCGCCTCGCGGTGCAGGTATGCCGGTGCGTTCCAGCCTCGGACGGTCACCTGGTCGAGCACACCGTCCTCGACCAGTTCGCCGATCGCCGCCTTCGCCTGCTTCTGCGAGAGCCGGTAGTAGTCCCTCAGATCCGGCTCGGTACCGATTCCCAGTGCCCGCGAGGACTTTTCGATGAGTCGACGTGTCGCCTCCGGTTCGTCGACGCGCCTGTGCAGAACGTTCTCCGGGATCACTCGTTCACTGAGCTCGTACCGGCGCACGAATCCCGTCCGTGCCGGCACGGTCACCACGCCTGCCGCGAACAGCTGTTCGCAGACGACCTTGACATCGCTGCGATCCCACCAGGGCCCTTTACGACCGGGTGTGTCCACCTCGAGGTGCTTCTCGATGTCACCGGCGCTGGCCGCACCGTTGTCGCCGATCACCGCGAGGACGTCGTCGACGAGAGTCGGTTCGCGATCGAGAATGTGGGCGGCTCCGCCCCACCGCCCGTGTCGATACAACTCCATTCGCCACCGCATCAGCGGCCAGTCCTCGACGGGCAGCAGTGCGGCCTCGTGGGCCCAGTACTCCACCAATCGACGAGGCCGACGCGCGGTGTCGGTCCATGCGGCGTCGTCGACGATCGTGCGGTCGTAGGCACCGACGCGACTGAACACCGGTGCGTAGTGCGCGCGCACCACCACCGACACCGAGTCGATCTGCAACAACCCGGTGGTGTCGATGGCTGCGTGAACTGCGGTCTTGCTCGCCGGCCGAGTTCGCGACCGTCTCGATGCCAGCCCTTGGGCGGCCAGCGCGGTACGACGAGCGGCGGCGGCACTCATCTCCTGCATCGGATCAGCCTGTCACGGCCCACCGACACATCGACTCAGGTGCTGAACAGGTTCGCCGCCTTGAGGATCAATTCGTACAGCCCGTAGGCGAACGGCACGGCAACCCAGGCCCATGCGACCGCCATCGTGACCTGCCTCTGTCCGCCGCTCATGCCTTCGCTCCTGTGGTCGTCGCGGCCTTCGCCGGATCGGCTTCGTGGTATTTCGATGCAACCGGCTTGATGGCTTCGTTGGCCAGGAACCCGACCACCAGCAGACCGATCATCACGTAGAACGCCGGCAGATATCGGCCGGTGGTGCCGGGCTCTCCGGCGTCGGCGATGGCATTGACGATCAGCGGCCCCAGCACACCGGCCACCGACCACGCGGTGAGGAGTCGTCCGTGGATCGCGCCCACCTGATACGTACCGAAGAGGTCCTTGAGGTAGGCCGGAACCGTCGCGAAACCCGCACCGTAGAACGAGAGAATCAGCAGGGCCGAGACCATGAACAGGATCTTGTTGGTGTTGGTGAACAAGGCGATGTAGAGGTACAGCAGTGCACCGATACCGAGGTACATCCGATAGATGTTCTTACGCCCCACCACATCGGATACCGAAGACCAGACGAACCGTCCGATCATGTTGGTCAGGGAGAGGAACGCGACGAAACCGGCCGCAGCCGCGGCGAGCGATTCGGGCGAGGTGGCGTCGGGAAAGAAGTCCTGATAGATGCCCGATCCACGTTCGAGAATGCCGATTCCGGCAGTGACGTTGAAGCACAGGACGACCCACAGCAGCCAGAACTGCGGTGTCTTCACTGCGTTCGCGGCCGAGACGTTGTGCGTCGAGATCATCGACGACGACGCGGGCGGGGTCCACCCTGCCGGTGTCCACCCCTCGGCGGGCACTCGAATGAGAACGACTCCCAGCGCCATGAACACCGCGTATCCGACGCCCAGCGTGAGGAACGTCTTGGCGATCGAACCGTCGGTGAAACCGCCGAAGTTCACCATCAGCTGGCTGGTGAGCGGGGACGCGATGAGTGCGCCGCCGCCGAATCCCATGATGGCGATACCGGTGGCCATTCCCGGCCTGTCCGGGAACCATTTCATCAAGGTCGAGACGGGTGAGATATAGCCGATTCCGAGGCCGATACCGCCGACGAATCCGTAGCCGAAGATCACCAGCCAGAACTGTCCGAGGGCCATGCCGAGCGCGGACAGCAGCAGTCCGGAGACGAAGAAGACCAGAGAGACGGCCATGGCCCATCGTGGGCCGTTCTTCTCGACGCGGGTCCCGAAGATCGCCGCGGACAGGCCGAGCATCACGATGGCGAGCTGGAACGGAATGGCGGTGACGGTGCCGCTGAGCCCGAGTGCGTCGGGCTGCGAGATGGCGTTCTTGAACACGCTCCACGCGTAGGCGGACCCGATCGCGAGGTGAATGGACAGCGCGGCCGGTGGTATCAACCAGCGGCTCCACTCTGGTGTCGCGACGATGGCAGAGCGGTCGAGAATGCGGAGGGTCATCGAAATCCCTTGCGATAGAATTCGGTACAAAATTGCACTATCCCCTGCAGTCAAACACGGCCACCGCTCTACTCGCTCACAACCGCGAATAGTTTCTTCACCGAACTCACATTCTGACCCGCGTATCCTCGAGGCAGTGGATATCGAGCGGTGGCGCAGCAGATTGCCGGTGAGACGAGCCTCCGACGGCGAGGTGATCGGGTGGACCGTCGGGCACGGCACGAGTGCGCAGGACGAGTACGACGACGGCTATGTGGTCGATGCCGTCAATCCCGCCGGAATCACCGTTGCGCAGGGCGTTCCGATCGAGACTGCCATCGCGCACCTCGAGGATCGCGGTCTGGCATCGCTGTCGGCTCCACACTGGACGAAGGCACCCCTGCCATTGGAATCCGAGACCGATCTGTCTGCACCGCAGGAGGATTGGCAGTGGCGGCGGGTGCTGATGACGCAACTCGACGACAACCGAGTGTGGATTCGGCCCGCTTATCCGAGTTGGCCGGAACGCCTGCTCGAAATTCCGCTACCGATCCCGGCCGATGACATTCTGCTCCCGGACTCCCCCGAGAATTCCGACTGAGTCAGTAGCGTCCCAGAACGGACCTCATGGTGTCGGCAAGTTGGGTCAGCCCGGGTTCCTCGACGGGCAGGTGACCGCACCCGTCGAGCATGACGATCTCGGTGTCGGCCCGAATGCGTTCCAGGAAGCGGATACTGACCTCCGGTGGCGTCCACCGGTCGTCGGCGGGGTGGGTCAGCAGTATCGGCGGACCGTCGTAGTTCTCGGGTCGGGTGTGCGAGTAGCCGAAGAAGCACGCGAGGAAGCCGATCGGAACACGCACTCCGCCGCCTCTGGGGTCACGTGCACACAGGCCGGACAGCTCCGCGTCCAGGCTCATGTTCGCCATGTCGGCCATCCACCTGACGGGAATGCGTGCTCGGCTCGCGACGCCGGCGAGCAGCCGAAGCAGCTGTGGTGCGGGCCAGCCGAGCACGTCGAATCTCGCCGCAGCACGGCGGGCGCCGGGATCGGCCGGGTCGAGCAGACAGGTGGCGATCACCCTGTCCACCAGCCCCGTTCGGTGCGCTACCTCGTACGCGAGCATGCCTCCCATGCTTGCGCCCAACAGGACGAGAGGACGGCCGTCGCGAGACTTCTCGGCAACCACGAGCTCGCACAGCAGATCGATCCAGTCGCGGTAGCGAACGGACGCGGGGTCCGAGACGACGGTGTCTCCGTAGAGAGGCAGGTCGGGGCACATCACCTCGACGCCCTCTCGAACGGCGACAGCGGCGTACGGCCACAGCAGACCGGAGTAACCCCCGGCACCGTGCAGGGCCATGACACGGACCTTCGATTCGGGCCGCGCAGCGCGGGCGATGTGAACGCGCGTGTCGCGCCACATCCAGAACGTCGACTCCGGCTTCTCCCCTGGTACCGGCCGATACTGCTCGGGCAGGAATCGGGCATATCGGTCGACGTTCACGGACACACGGTATCCGTCAGACCGACAGCCCCGCTGCGACAGTTCCGCCGAGTTCGTAGCAGCGTTCACGTGCGGGCTTGCCGCTCTCGGCGAGGTGCACGGTGCCGAAGACCTTCTCGAGGCCCCAACCCGTCGCGATCTTCTCGATGGCCCGTCCGGCACCAACGGTGTCGTCGTTGCCGTGAACCCAAGCGGCGTAGGGCTTTGCGGCAACGGCACCGAGGCACGGGTAGTACACGGTGTCGAAGAAGTGTTTCAGAGCTCCGCTCATGTATCCGAAATTCGCCGGTGTTCCGAACAGAAACCCATCTGCGGCAAGCACATCGGGAACGGTAGCGCCGAGTGCAGGCACACTGCGCACGTCCACGCCGGTGATCTCGGGGTCGTGCGCGCCGTCGAGAACTGCCTCGAGCAGCTCACGAGTGAGCGGGCTCGGGGTGTGATGAACGACCAGAAGGGTGCGCGTCACCGGTGTCAGTTCTCTGCGCGTTCCAGTGCCACAGCACGTTTCATCGTCTCGCGGGCCCGCCCGCGGTCACCGGCGTAATCGTAGGCACGAGCCAGACGATAGGAGTTTCGCCAGTTGTCCGGATCCTTCTCCCATTCGGTCTTGACCTGTTGGAACAACTCGTCTGCGGCATCGCGTTCGATCCGTCCCGACGGCCTACGCGGAAGATCCGCGACGTCGAGTTCGAGGCCCTCCTCGTGGATGCGCGAGGCCAGCCTCTGGTGGTCGAAGCCGGCTTTGAGGGTGGCCCACACGATCCACAACCCGAGTATCGGCAGCAGCAGGACCCCGATCCCCAAGGAGATACTGGCCACGCCGCCGTTCTGGATCAGCGTCACACCGCGCTGGCCGAGCAGGAAGAAGTAGAAGCCGAGGATCAGCACCATCACCGTGATGATGGCGAGCACCTTCGTCGTTTTGTTCACCGTCGATCAGCTCACAGATCCAGCAGCGGATCGAGGCCGACGGTCAACCCGGGTCGCCCGGCGATCTCGCGGACTCCGAGAAGGACTCCGGGCGCGAAGGACGTGCGATCGAGCGAGTCGTGCCGAATGCTCAGCGTCTCCCCCTGCGTGCCGAGCAGAACCTCTTGATGCGCAACGAGTCCCGCGAGCCGGATCGAGTGCACACGCACTCCGTCCACGTCGGCACCACGTGCGCCGTCGAGTTCGGTCGTCGTCGCGTCGGGGCTCGGCGGAGTACCTGCGGCGGCGCGTGCCTCGGCAATCAGCGCGGCAGTGCGGTACGCCGTTCCCGACGGCGCATCGGCCTTGTTGGGGTGGTGCAGTTCGATCACCTCGACCGAGTCGAAGAACCGGGCGGCCTGCTGTGCGAACCGCATCGACAGCACCGCTCCGATGGCGAAGTTCGGCGCGATCAGCACACCCGTCTGCGGCGATCCCGCCAGCCATTCGCGAACCTGTTCGAGGCGCTGCTCATCGAATCCGGTGGTGCCGACCACTGCATGGATGCCCTGCTCGATCAGGAACTGCAGGTTCTCCATCACCACGTCGGGATGGGTGAAATCGACGACCACCTGGGCGTTCGCGTCGACGAAGTTCGCCAGCGGATCGCCCTGGTCGACGGTCGCCACGAGCTCGAGATCGTCGGCTGCCTCGACGGCGGCACAGATGGCCTGACCTACCTTGCCGCGTGACCCCAGTACCCCTACTCGAACAGGTGCCGTTGCACTCACGTCGTACCCACACTCGTTTCGTCGTCGTCTTGTCGCTTCTACCGACTTCAGAGCCTACTTCTCCACGGTCTGCCCCGGCCGCTACGGTCGTCCGGTGACTTCCAGCGTCCTGTTCGCCGACCGAGTCGATCTCGTCCGCGGTGGCCGATACCTGCTCAGCGATGCAACGCTGCGGGTCGAGGAGGGCGAGCACTGGGTATTGCTCGGCGCCAACGGCGCGGGCAAATCCACCCTGCTCAGCTTGCTGGGCGCGCTCGTCCATCCCACTCACGGTTCCGTGCACGTTCTGGGCCATCGCCTCGGGCGTGTGGACATGCGCGAGTTGCGGACGCACATCGGCCACGTCGATCCACGCCTGAGGGTCGAGGCTCCGCTGACGCTCTTCCAGGTCGTGTTGACCGGACTGACCAACACACCGGATCTGATCCCGAGATGGTCGGCCACCGACAGCGAAACCGCCCGGGCTCACCGACTCGTCGAGTCCCTCGGTGTCGCCCATCGACTCGACGCGTCGTGGCACACGCTCTCGCAAGGTGAGCGGGGCCGAGCGCTCATCGCGCGCGCTCTACTTCCCGACCCGGCGCTGCTGCTGCTCGACGAGCCCGCCACCGGGCTCGATCTCGCTGCCCGCGAACAACTCCTGAGTGCACTCGACTCGCTGCGCGCCGAACACCCGACTTTGGCCAGCATTCTGGTGACTCATCACCTCGAGGAAATCCCGACCTCGACCACCCACGCCCTGCTCATCCGTGACGGAAGAGTGCAGACGCAGGGTGCCGTCGACGCGGTGCTGACCACCGAGAACATCAGTGAGTGTTTCGACCATCCCATCGAGATCTCGAAGCAACGTGGCCGGTGGGTCGCCACGGCGGCCCACCGCTGATGCTCGGTCGAAGACAGCTGAAACTCAGTCGAAGACGATGACCTGACGGATCGCGTTACCGTCGGCCAATTCGTCCATGCCGCGGTTGATCTCGTCCAACGTGATTCTCGACGAGATCAGCTTCTCGACGGGAAGCCGTCCCTCACGCCACATCTGGGCGTAGGTCGGGATGTCGCGTGCAGGCACCGCCGAGCCGAGGTAGCTGCCGATGATCGTGCGCGCCTCCGCCACCAGGCCCAGCGGCGAGATGGATGATCGGGCGTCGGGTGCGGGGAGACCGACCGTGATGGTCTTGCCGCCGGGAGCCGTTGCAGCGACGGCAGTTTCGAAGGCTCGGGCGTTGCCGGCGGCCTCGATGACGATATCGGCCTTGATTCCCTTCTCGGCGAGCTCGGCCGGCGAATATACCTGCGTTGCACCCAGATCGGTTGCGGTGGAGAGCTTGTCCGGGACCCCGTCGACTCCGATCACCTCACCGGCACCCACCGAGACGGCCGTCAGAACAGCTGCCATGCCGACGCCGCCGAGGCCCACCACCATCACCGACTGCCCGGGCTTCGGAGTACCGGCGTTGAGCACCGCGCCGCCGCCGGTCAGTACCGCACAACCGAGGACTGCTGCGATATCGGCCGGGATGTCGTCCTCGACCGGCACCACCGACTTTCGGCTGACCACCGCGTGGGTGGCGAATCCGGAGACTCCGAGGTGATGCTTGACCTCTTCCCCGTCACGGTGCAACTTGATGCCGCCGCCGAGCAGCGTCCCGGCATTGTTCGACGCACTGCCGGTGATGCAGGGCATCTGGCCGTCGGTGGCGCACCCGGCGCATTCGCCGCAGCGCGGGAGGAACGTCATGACGACACGAGTGCCGACCGCGATGTCGTCGACACCGGGGCCGACTTCCTCGACGCGGCCTGCGGCCTCGTGGCCGAGCAGCATCGGGACCGGACGAACTCGATTGCCGTCGACCACCGACAGATCCGAGTGACACAGCCCCGCGGCTTCGATCCGGATCAGCAGTTCGCCGTCTCCGGGCGAGCCGAGCTCGAGGTCGGAGACGGTGATGGGATGCGAGTCCGCAAAGGGACGAGATCGGCCGATTTCTTCGAGTACTGCGCCGCGAATCTTCATCCCGCCAGACTATGCGGCTCCGCCGCAGTGGTGTGGAAAAGTGCCGTGGGGGGCAGTCAACCGCACCACTGCGCGTAGCGCACTACAGCGGCAGACGCGGCCTGAGCAGGTGCGCAACCAGTGCCGTCCACCCGGTTTGGTGCGTGGCCCCGAGTCCCTCGCCGGTGTCCCCGTCGAAGTACTCGTTGAAACTGGGATGCCGGCTCCACAGTGGGTCGAGGCTGGATTCGATGCGCTCGCCGTCCGCGGGTCTCTTGCCGTCGACCGGTCGGAACAGTCCGGCGAGACCGTTGTCGATCAGATCGGCGGCGTCGGTGAGGGTGCGGTGGTTGCCCGAGCCGGTGGGGATCTCGATGGTGAACGAGTCGCCGTAGTACCGGCCGTAGGCGCGGAGCTTGTCGGCGAGCAGCACGTTCACCGGGAACCACACCGGGCCGCGCCAGTTGGAGTTGCCGCCGAACATGCCGGTACGCGACTCCCCCGGCTCGTATTCGATGGACAGGCTACGGCCGTCGACGTCGAACGTGACCGGTTCTCGGTACGAGGCCGAGAGCGAACGAATCCCGAAGTGCGACAAGAACTCCTCGGAGTCGAACATGCGGGCCAGGATGCGCTTGAGCCGCTCGGGCTGTACGAGCGTCAGCAGCATGCGCACCTCGCCACCCTCACGCCGAGCCAGCAGCGGGCTGACCATCTCCGGCCGTCGACGCTGAATCCAACGCAGGCGGGCGGTGAGGTCCGGGCATTCCTCCTCGACCCACGGCGGGATCTCGGTCGCCCCGAGAATCGGAAGCAGACCCACCATCGACCGAACCCGCATCGGTACCGCATCGCCCTCGGGTTGCACGAGGACGTCGTAGAAGAAGCCGTCCTCCTCGTGCCACAGCGAAATGTGTTGAGAACCGAACGAATTGACCGCCTTCGCGATCGAGAGGAAGTGCGAGAAGAACTTGGTCGCGACGTCGTCCCAGGCGCTGTCGTGCCGCGCGAGTTCCAGTGCGATCTTGAACATCTGCTGGCAGTAGAACGCCATCCAACTCGTCGCGTCGGACTGCTCGAGCCGGAAGCCGGGAGGCAGCGGTGCCGATCGGTTGAACAACCCGATGTTGTCCATACCGAGGAATCCACCCTCGAAGATGTTCGAGCCCTCGGAGTCCTTGCGGTTGACCCACCAGGCGAAGTTGAGCAGCAGCTTGGTGAACACCCGCACCAGGAACTCGCGATCCCGGTAGCCGTCGATGCGATAGACGTGCCATGCCGCCCATGCGTGCACGGGTGGGTTGACGTCACCGAACTCCCACTCGTACGCGGGCAGCTGGCCGTTGGGGTGCATGGCCCATTCCCGGCACATGAGCACCAACTGCTCCTTGGCGAAATCGGCGTCCACGTGCGCCAACGGAATCGCGTGAAAGGCCAGGTCCCAGGCCGCGAACCACGGGTACTCCCACTCGTCGGGCATCGAGATGACGTCGGCCAACGCCAGGTGACGCCAGTGCGCATTGCGCCCACCCGGGTTCTGCCTCGAGTCCGGTGCCGGAGCACCGACCTTGTCGCCCTCGATCCATTCCTCCACGTCGTATCGATAGAGCTGTTTGGTCCACAGCAAGCCCGCGTAGGCGCGCCGCGCCACGTGCCGGTCGACGTCGGTGAGGTCGGAGCCGATCACGGCGCCGTAGAACTCGTCGGCCTCGGCCTGGCGATCGACGTTGACGGCATCGAATCCGGCCCCGAACGTCTGCTCGTCCGGTCGGTTGGGCGACAACCGCAGTCGGACCGATTCCGTTGCACCGGAGGCGATGTCGTCGAAGCGGTACCAGAACGCAGCCTTCGTACCGGTCTGCTCGGGGTTGACCGCATCGAGCTCCCCGTCGACGACTCGGCGGCCGATGCCGTCCTTGGGGTAGGCCGAGATGTTCTCCTGCCCCCACAGTGCTTCGGCATTGGTTTCGTTGTCGCAGAACAGAACTGCAGGCGTTCCTTCGGCGCTGAGGTAGTAGCGACCGAGAAATCCGTGGTCGACGGCGATGGCTTCGAGTCCACCTGCCATGAGGTCCGGCGGGCTCAGCTGCGCCAGTGTTCCGCCCCGCTCGTCGCGTCCCCAGGACCAGGTGTTGCGCAACCACAGGTGCGGCAGAAGGTCGACCGATGCCGCCTCGGGGCCGTGGTTGGTGATGGAGATGGTGATGCAGATGTCGTCGGGTGAGGCCTTGGCGTACGTGACCTGGACGTCGAAGAATCTGTTCTCGTCGAGAATGCCGGTGTCGGCCAGCTCGTATTCGCGGTCGTCACGCCCGCGCCGGGCATTCTCTTCTCGCAGGTGAGCGTAGGGATACTCCGCGTGCGGATAGCGGTAGAGCCATTGCATCCAGCTGTGCGTCGGCGTTCCGTCGACCGCCCAGAAGTACTCCTTGACGTCCTCGCCGTGATTGCCCTCTTCGTTGGCGAGACCGAACAACCGTTCCTTGAGGATCGGATCCTTGCGATTCCACAGTGCGAACGAAAAATTCAGGAACCCGAAGCGGTCGCAGATTCCCCCGATACCGTCCTCGCCCCAGCGGTATGCCCGTTTGTGTGCCTGATCGAACGGGAACGACGCCCAGGCGTTTCCGTCTTCCGAGTAGTCCTCGCGCACTGTGCCCCACTGCCGTCCCGCCAGGTACGGACCCCACTGACGCCACGGGCCGCTGACTCCCGGCGATTCGGCCAACCGATTGTGTTCGACGGTCGACGGGGTGGGAACGCTCACGGGATTGGTGGTCACAGCACACAGTCTGGTCGTTGGCGGTCAGCGATGCACGCCGACATTGGCCGCAAGGTATCCGACGCGGCGCTGCACCGCGGCGATCTCGCGGATCCCGTCGGTGAGCAGACTCCGTTCCAGCGGCGACAGATCGGCCATGATCAGCACGTCGCCGGGGCGGTGGCCCGCTGTGATCTGGTCGATCTGATGCGACAGTCGGAGCCGCTGCAACAGGGCGAACACTTCGGTCAGTGTGGCGACATCGCGTTCGGAGAGCATGCCGTTGCCCGACGCCGCGGCGAGCCGCGCGGGGGTGGAGGACGACGCGATGCCGACCGACAACCCACCCCACCGAGCGAGATTGACGATGGGAGTCAGTGCATGGGCCTTGAGGTCGAACGTCCCGCCTCGCCGAGCCAGCACGTCTCGCAGCGAACGCAATCGGGCGCGCCCGGCGAGCGCGTCACGCAGTTGCAACCGCAATGCATCGGGGTGATCGAGCAGGAGTCGACGGTAGGCCTCGGGCACGGTGTGCAGTTCCCTCGGGCCCCACACCACTCTGCCGTCGATCATCAGCGAGGACATGATGAGGCCCGAGTCCTCTGCCGGATTGCCACGTTCACCGAAGGGGTTGCTGAGCCAGTGGGCCGCGGCCCTTTCCCACTGACCGGCAGAGCGTGCGAATCGGGGCGAGCTCGCAACCGCGCCGTTGCTGTCCGACGGTAGTCCGGCAGCGTCGAGGCTCACGTGGACGCGAGTGGCCAAGTCCATCAGCGCCTCGTCGCGGGTCCACGACACCGCGTTCGATTTTCCTCGGACATCCGGGTCGGCGGTGGCATCCGCCCAGGTCAATGCACTGTCGACGTCCGAGGAGGGCATGGCTTCTCGACGTGCCACGCTGCCGAGAGTGATCCAGGCGAAGTGGTCACGCGGCACGTCCGGACGTGCGGTCCATTCGATCTCGACGGCCCGGCGGACGAGGCTGTCGACCACGACGGAGAGAATCGCGCTCACCGCCATCGCATCGGTTCCGCCCTTGAACAGATCCACCACAAGGCGAGGCACGAGTCTGCCTGCGTCGGCGAGTTCGGCGGGGGTCGACGCCGATGCCACAGCTCGGCGGACCACAAAACTGCGTCGGGTGGATGCGGCATGCAGATCCGAATCCTCGACGACGCCGAGTACCTCACCGCGGGTCGACACCACCGGTATGTGCCGCAAGCCTCGCTCGAGCATGTCCATCAGCACGGTGCCGGCCAACCGGTCCGCCGTGACGGTCTCGGCGGGCGACGTCATGACCTGCTCGATCGGAGTATCGATGCCGATACCGGCGGCCACCACACGAATTCGGAGGTCGCGGTCTGTGAAGATGCCGTGACGCGATCCCCGGAGCGGAATCAGAACGTACGAGCTGCCCTGCTCGGTCATGTGCCGGACGGCATCTCGGACCGTGGTTCCGACGGGCGTGAACACCGCAGGCGCAGAGACCAATTCACCGACGGTCCGGCCGGCACTGCCCTCCACCGGTCCCCCACGGTATGCAGAGGAGGAGTTGACGGCATCGGCCAGGAACGCCAGACCGGTGGGCGTTGCGAACAACGGCCGAACCAGCGCACCGGGCAACTGCAGGACGACAGTCGGTTCGGTTGCCCGCGCGCAGAATTCGACGGTTCCACCCGAGAGCAGCGCCGAGAATCCGAACACCCCACCGGGACCTATCGTGTCGACGGGAACGTCGGTGCGCGAGGTGTCGTCCGGGTGCGTGATCACCACGCGCCCGGTACGCACCACCCACACGGTGTCGGCATCGGCCGAGGCGTCCATCTGTGGACGGTCCACAACCCATGCGCCACTGCCGTACTCGCGTTCGACGGCTGCTGCGGCCATCTCGGCCAGCACAGCCGGTGGCGCGCCCTGAAACGGTGGATGCGCGCCGAGAAAATCGGCCGTCTCCTGTCTATCCGCCACGGATCAGGTCGGCGCATTTCTCCGCCATGGTCATCACCGTGATGTTGGGATTGACGTACGGCAGCTTCGGCATCGCCGACGCGTCGACCACTCGTAGGTTCGAGATGCCCTTGACGCGCAACTCGGGATCCAGCACGGCCATGGTGTCGTCCACCGAGCCCATCCGGGCAGTGCCTGCCGGGTGATAGACCGTGTTGTGCGTCTTGTGCACGTAATCGAGCAGGTCGTCGTCGGTGACGGCCTCGGGTCCGGGGGCGAGTTCGCGTTCGATCCACTCGGCCATCGGTCCGTCTGCGGCAATAGCGCGCGCCAGCTTCAGACCGGCAAGCATCACCGCGTCGTCGTGGCCGTCCGGGTCGGTGAAGTAGCGCGGGTCCACCTTCGCCCGATCACGAAAGTCCCTGCTGCGCAGACGAACAGTGCCACGCGAGCGCCCCTGGGTCACGTTGGGCGTCAGGCAGAATCCGTTGTCGGTGGTCGGGTAGCCCCATCGGAGGGTGTTCATGTCGAACGGCACACTGCCGTAATGCATCATGACGTCGGGATAGTTCAGTGAGGAGTCGGTCTGCGCGAACACACCGATTTCCCACCATTGCGAGGACGTGGTGACCATGGGCTTGCTCGCCTCCCAGAACACCAGCCCTTCGACGTGGTCGTCGAGGTTCTCACCCACTCCGGGCGAGTCGACTCGCACCGTGATGCCCATCTCGCGGAGCTGGTCTGCCGGTCCGATTCCAGAGAGCATCAACAGCTTCGGCGTGTCGATGGCTCCGGCGGTCACGATCACCTCGCGGCGCGCGGACACCGTGTCGTAGCCGGTGAGATCGGGACGTTGGTACCGAACTCCGGTCGCAGTGCGCGATTCGTCGATCAGAATCTCGCTGATCCAGCAGTCGGTACGCACCTCCAGGTTCGGGCGCGAGCCGATGATCGGGTGCAGGTACGCATGCGAGGTCGACATCCGCGAGCCGTCCTCACCCGCATTGATCTGGAACCAACCGGCACCGTTGAGTACAGGCGTTCCGCGGTTGAATGCGACCGTGGGAAGACCTATCCCGGCGGCCGATTCGAGCACTGCCGCACCGCACGGATCGTTCGGTGGCACGTCGCGGATTCGCACGGGGCCGTCGTGGCCACGGCCGGTGTCGTTGTTCTCCACTCGCGCGACGAACGGCAGGATGTCCGACGCGCCCCACCCCGTCGCGCCCGCAGCGGCCCAGTCGTCGAGGGTTTCCGCAGGCGGGTGAAAGGCGATGCAGGAGTTGTGCGAGGAGCAGCCACCGAGCACTTTCGCCCGCGCGTGCCGCATGAAGCTGTTGCCGCGCTCCTGCGGTTCGACGGGATAGTCCCAGTCGTAGCCGGAGTCGAGCAGATGCATCCACTCCACCAGTTCGAGAATTGCCTTGTCGCCGACGTCGGTCGGACCTGCTTCGACGAGGCAGACACTGACGGAGGGGTCCTCGCTCAGCCGCGCAGCGAGGACACACCCCGCCGTCCCGCCACCTGCGACGACGTAATCGAACTGGGTGTCTGTCACTGCACGCTCCTTCTAGTCGCCCGTGGAGGCATGTGATTTCAGAGTGCCGATGTGCTTGCGTCCCTTGACTGCGTACCACAGCAGGCCTACGCCCAGGATGCCGCCGATGTAGACGAACGCACCGAACGTGTTGTACCAGGGGGTTCCGTACACGGCCTCGCGTGGCCATGCGAGGTTGATCGCCATCCCTGCGCCCCACACCACTGCCGCGATGTTGACCGGCAGGCCCCACCTGCCCATCGTGAAGTACCCGCCGGGCTTCAGATCTGCCGGCGGCCACTCACCCTTGACTCGTTTGACCAACAGCGGCCCGGTGACCATCAGATACGCGAGGTAGATCATGATGATCGCGATCGAGGTGAGGACCGTGAAGATCTGCGGCTGACCGATGTTGACGACGAGAATGACGATGGCCAGCACGCCGATGGTCACTGCGGGGACCACCGGGGTCTGGGTCTTCGGGTTCACCTTGGCCAGACTCTCGCCGAAGGGCAACGCGTTGTCTCGCGCCATGGCGAACGTGAGCCGGATCGCCGCGGTGTGCACTGCCAGTGAGCAGACGAAGACCGCGATGACGATGCAGATGAGGAAGACGGTGCCCAGCGGGCCCCACATCACCGATTCGACGATGGACTGCAGGCTGCCGTCGGGGCTGCCGAGCGAAGGATCGTTCAGGTCCGGCGCGGCCATGACGGCGAACACCAGGATGGCTCCGCCGATGACGAACGACGCGAGGATGGCGCGAAAGATCGCTTTGGGGGCGGTGCGGCGAGGTTCGACGGTTTCTTCCCCGAGCGAGCTCGCGGTGTCGAATCCGTACATGACGTAGCCCGACGCCAGAGACGCGACCAGGAAGGCACCCAGGTAGCCGCCGCTCTCACCGGCACCGTAGCCGTTGGAGGAGAAGAACACCTCGGGCCCGCGAGTGATGTTGGCCGCGAGCAGGATCGCGATGAGGACGGCCGCAATGAGTTCGATGAACACACCCGCACTGTTGATCATCGCCATCAGTCGAACGCCGAGCGCGTTGATCGTGGTGGTGATGGCGATCAGGATCGCACCGAGCAGCACTGCGTTGGCCGCGAAGTCGGTGGCACCCGAGCCGTCACCGATGATCTGGAATCCGCTCCAGATGCGTGGCAGATTCAGCTGTAGAGCGAGGGCAACGGCGGCCAGTGTCACGATCGATGCCGTGAGCATCAACCAGCCCGCCGACCAACCGACGATCCTGCGGCCCAACAGCTTCGCCCAGTTGTACACCGATCCCGCCACCGGGTATTTCGCGGCCAGCTCCATGAAGCACAGTGCCACGCAGAGCTGACCGACGAAGACCGCAGGCCACGACCACAGGTACGCCGGCCCGGCGGTTCCGAAACCGAAGTAGAACAGCTGGAACGTGCCGGTGAGAATGGAGATGTAGCTGACGCCCGCGGCGAAGCTGGCGAATTTGCCGAGACTTCGATCAAGGGACTCCTTGTAGCCGAAATCGTCCATCCCGCTCGAGTTGTCGTTCAGTATTGCCATGCCTGCGGCCTTTCCCATCGTGCTCTATCGGGTACCGAACCACCCCGCCGCCGTGGGTGAGGTGTTGTGCCAAATATGCTTCGCTTCTTGATATTCGGACATTCCGGACGGGCCGAGCTCGCGTCCGTTCCCGGACTGTTTGAAGCCGCCCCATTCCGCGGCCGCCGTGTAAACACCGAAGTCGTTGAGCCACACCGTGCCATGGCGCAGCCCACGTACCATTCTTTCGCCTCGTGCGGCGTCGGATGTCCGAACTCCCGCGGCGAGACCGTAATTCGTATCGTTGCCCAACAGCAGTGCTTCGGCCTCCGTGTCGAAGCGCTCCACAGTGAGTATGGGCCCGAATGTCTCCTCCTGCACGATATTCATGGACCGATTGCAGTGGTCGAAAATCGTCGGTAGGAAATAGCTACCCTCGTCCAGAGCCGAATTGTCCGGTTTCGTTCCGCCGATGACCAGTGTTGCGCCCTCCTCGATGCCGCCCGCGACGAAAGCTTCGATCTTCTCGCGCTGCGCCTGCGACACCAGTGGACCGGTCTCGCTCGCCGGGTCCATCCCAGGACCGATCACGATGGTCTTCGCGCGTTCGGCCACGGCTGCGACGAAGCGGTCGGCGACCGATTCTTCGATGATGAGTCGAGTGCCGGCCGAACACACCTGACCCGAATGCAGAAAGACTCCGGTCAGGACGTTGTCGACGGAGTCTGCGAATGCCTGATCGTCGGCCACCGCGTCGGCGAACACGATGTGTGGATTCTTGCCACCGAGTTCGACGGCCACCTTGGTGACATTCTCGGCCGCAGCGGCCAAGATGTGCCGGCCCGTCGCCAGTCCGCCGGTGAACGAGATGAAGTCGACGTCACGGTTCCTCGTGAGCGCATCCCCGAGAACCGCCCCGCTGCCCTGCAGCAAGTTGACCACACCGGCCGGCACTCCGGCTTCTTCCACCAGCTTGGTGAACGCGATGGTGCTCAGCGGAGTCACCTCGCTCGGCTTGAGCACCATCGTGCAGCCGGCCGCCAGAGCGGGGGCAATCTTCCACGAGATCTGCAGCAGCGGATAGTTCCACGGTGCGATCATGACGCAGACGCCGATCGGCTCGTGGACCACGCGGCTGAGGATTTCGGGTCGATCGACGTCGATCAGGCGATCTGCCTGCACCACTGCAAGATCGGCGTAGAAGCGGAAGACCGACGTGACATCGTCGATGTCGATTTCGCTCTCGCCGAACGTCTTTCCGGTATCGAGAGTCTCGATACGCGCGAGCTCGGCCTTGTCCCTCTGGAGCAGATCTGCGATGCGGTTCAGCAGATCGCTGCGCTCGGTCACCGTCACCGAGCGCCACGGCCCGTCGTCGAACGCCGCCCGCGCCGAGGCCACCGCGCGCAGAGCGTCGTCCGGCGTGGCCTCGTCCACGACGGCGACCGTGCTGCCGTCCGCGGGGTTCACGATGTCTCGGGTTCCGCCGTCACCGGATCCCTGCCACTGCCCGTCGACGAACAACGACGGCCGTAGCGAGGTCGGGTCGAATACTGCATCGGAGTCGGTCACTGAAACTCCTTCTTCCGTCTGGGGGTCGGGTCGTGTGTCTACGCTATGCCCTCAGCGGCCGATGACTCCATCGATCCGTTCGCGGATGATGTCCGCGTGTCCGTTGTGTCGAGCATATTCGCCGATCATGTGCACGTAGACCATCCGCAGCGACATCGGCCCACCTCGCGAGTCGACCAGGTCGTCCAACGAGCGTCGGGCCGCAATCTCGTCCGCGGCACAGCACTCGGCAAAAATTGCGCGAAGTCGGATTCGGCCCCGGCCTCGGTCGCTCCCAGAAAGTCCGAGTCCTTACCCAACGCCGCGTCGTACATCGGGTCGAACGACATCGCGCCCAACCGCTCTCGGAACCAGATGCGTTCGACCTTGGCGAGATGACGAACGAGTCCGAGCAGCGAGAGCGTCGACGGTGGGAACGGACGTCGTGCCAGCTGCTCCGAATTCGCGCCTGCGCAGATGTTGAGCAACGTCGCTCGATGCCACTGCAACGTCCCTTCGAGAATCGGCCGCTCGTCGCCGAAGAGCGGACCGTCGACCGGTTCCGGTGTGGGCGCTGTCCATGTCTTTCGCCGATCGGTCATGCTGCGATTGTCGAACATGCGACGGCACTGTGCAGCGCAGCGCATTACGGTGGGAAACATGACTATCGAAGATGTGGGCGGCAGACGAACGGTGACGGCGGACGAGCTTCTTCTCCTGGTGGGCGATCACCTGCTCATCGAAGAGGGCGTCGCGACCGGGTTCATCGAAAGCGCAGGCCAAGTTGCCGAGAGCGTAGCGGTGACGGTGACCGATGGCGTCGACGGAACCACGACGACCGAGCGGGTTTTCCTTCCCGATGCCGAGGTGACCATCGAACCCGCCGATCGCGGACGTGCCCCCGTCACTCTGTGACGACAGGAGAGTCCCTGCTCAGAAGTACATTCATGTAACTCGAACAACTCTGCTCACACCAGTCACACTGGTACCGAACTGAGCTAGGGTGGCGGAAACCCGTCACCGCTCGGAAGGACGTCAGTAGTGCGACAAGGCCGAGTACACCCGACCGTTCGCGGTGCTGTCGTAACCTGTGCCGCTGTGCTCGCTGTCGGTTTCGGCTCGATCACGGCGATGGCCGAGCCCGCGGCGTCGGCCCCGGTAACCGTCGCCGAGTCGGTCCGGTCGGCCGACGCAGAGCAGTACAACGACGCGCAGGATGCGTTGGTGAAGGGTCGCTACGACGACGGTTTCGCTGCCCTCGACGCGCTCGCTACCGCCGCCCCGGACGACGCCAATGTGGCAGCGCTGCAGACGTTCTATGCCAACGCGACCGCTGACACCGATGCCCGTGCGCAACACTCGGCTCGTCTACGCACCCTGTCTCCCACCCTCGCCGACGCAGTCGATCGAGCGATCGCAGTCATCGACGACGCCGCAACGGAGACAATCGATTTCGCACCGACCACCGACGGACCCCGCACTGCGATCGTGGTACTCGGTCTGGGCCTGAACGGCGACGGCAGTATGGCCCCGGAGTTGGTGGCACGTCTCCGCTCGGCCGTAGCCGCGGCGGAGCGCTCACCCGAGTCCCCCATCATCGTCACCGGTGGGAACCCGCAGAGCGGCATCACCGAGGCCGACGCGATGCAGCAGTGGCTCGTCGACGACGGCATCGCGGCCGACCGCATTCACACCGAAACGACCGCAAATTCGACGGTGCAGAACGCACAGCGCACCACCGCGCTGGCAGCGGAGATCGACGTCGAGAATCTGGTTCTGGCCACGACTTCCAGTCACCTGCGGCGAGCGATCTCCGACTTCGAGATCGCCGGTGCCGACGTGATCGGTGCTGCCACATCCACTCCCGACGATCTCCCGGACCTACCTGCGCTCGCTCCGACAGCGCGGCTGGGTATGACGGTCGACGCCACCAAGATCCTCGGGATACCGCGCACCTACTGACGCGTCCACCCGCGTAGCACCGACTCCGTCCCGGCATCGAACATCGCCCGACGAATCTCGTCGTCGTTGTCGGTGGGCATCGCCAACTCCAGCGACACCAACCCGTGCACGATCGCCCAGAACGAGTGGCTGATCAACTCGACCGACGCCCCGGCCATGGTTCCCGTCGCGACTGCGCTCGCCACCGCTGACCGCAGCGGGTCCATCGCTGCGGAAGCACGTTGCGCCTCTTCGGATACATCGACCGAACCGAGCACACCGCCGAACATCACCGCGTACAGATGCGGATTACGTAGTGCCCAGTCTCGGTACGAGGCGGCGAGTTCCCGCAGATCGACCTCCGGATCGCCGCTGACCGGAACCCGGCGCTGCGCGTCCCCGAAACTCGCGAACGACGTGGAGAACAGAGCTACGAGCAACTCGGCACGTCCGCCGAACAGCGAGTAGATCGCTGTCGTCGAGGTGCCCTGCGCGGCCGCGAGTTTGCGCAGTGACAACGAGTCGACACCCTGGTGCGCAACGGTTTCGGCCGCGGCCTCGAGGAGCCGGGTGCGCAACTCCGCATCGTGAATTCTTGGTCTCGCCACTTGCGGAACCTACCACAACGGTGTTTTATAACAGTGTCATGTAAGTCTGTTCCCGCCCTCGAACCAGTAAGGACTCCCCATGCCACCCATCATCGACGGCCGCACCACGGTCGAGGCCGACCGCGACACCGTGACGGTTTTTCTCATCGGGATGCGCATCAACAATCCGGTGGCCGTTCGCTCCTGGCTACCCGCGGTGCGCGCGATGCCGCGAATGCTCGGCCATCTCGAGAGGGATCCCGCCTCCGGACTGCTCGGCTACCACTCGTGGCTGGGACGAACCACCATGCTGGTCAGCTATTGGCGCACTGCCGAGGACCTGACGCGATTCGCCTCCGATCCCGATGCACCACACGCACCGGCCTGGCGCGCCTTCAACCGATCGGTGGCTGCAACCCGCCATGTCGGCGTATGGCACGAGACCTACACCGCGACAGCGCGAAACAGTGAGGCGATCTACGTCAACATGCCTGCGTTCGGACTCGCGGGTGCCATCGGTGGACTCCCGGTCGGGACCGGCTCGCACACGTGGAAGCAGCGAATGAAGTCCGCGCAGTAACGGCTCGACGGCTACAGGAAAGCTCCGGCTCGCGCAGCAAGGTCGAGAACGGGCTGCGGGAAGACTCCGAGAGCCACGGTGACCACCACCGAGACCCCGATCGCGCACGACACCGACGCTGTCGGGCGCACGATCGTGGCGGTCCGCTCTCCCGGATCGGTGAAGAACATCAGCACGATCACCCGTACGTAGAAGAACGCTGCGATCGCGCTGCACACCACCCCGACCACGACCAGCGCCGCTCCCCCGGCACCCGAGGCAGCGCTGAACACCGCGAACTTGCCGATGAACCCACTGGTGAGCGGAATGCCGGCGAACGAGAGGAGGAACAACCCGAACACCGCCGCCACCAGCGGAGACCGACGACCGATTCCGGCCCACCGTTCCAGATCGCTCACCTCGCCGCGTTCGTCTCTCGCCAACCCGATGATCGCGAACCCCCCGAGAGTGCTGAAGGCATACGCCAACAGATAGAACATCGTGGCCGACACACCCGAATCACCCACATCACCTGAACTACCCAGTGCCGTCACTCCGGTGAGGATGAATCCGGTGTGCGCGACGGACGAGTACGCCAGCATCCGTTTGACATCGGTCTGCGTCACCGCGACAACCGATCCCACCACCATCGTCGCGATGGCGACGACCCACAACATCGGTCGCCAACTCGATTCGAGACCGGGCAGCGCCATCCCGAAGATGCGCAGAATCGCACCGAACGCCGCAACCTTGGTCACTGTGGCCATCAGTGCCGTCACCGGCGTAGGGGCACCCTGGTAGACATCGGGAATCCACGAATGGAACGGCACGGCACCGACCTTGAACAGCAGACCCACCGCGAGCAAGGCGGTTCCGATCAGCGCGAGCGATCTGCCCTGACCGTCAGCCGCGATGGCGTCGGCGATGCCGTCCAACCGAACGGTTCCGGCGTATCCGTACAGGAAGGCGACCCCGAACAGGAAGAACGCGGACGAGAACGCGCCCAGCAGAAAGTATTTGAGGGCTGCTTCCTGCGAGAGCAAGCGCCGTCGCCGGGCCAGTCCGCAGAGCAGATACAGCGGCAAGGACAGCACTTCCAGCGCCACGAACATCGTCAGCAGATCCGTGGCCGCCGGAAACAGCAACATGCCACCGATCGCGAACATCGCGAGAGGAAACACCTCGGTCTGGGCGACGCCTGCGTCGATGGCCTCCTTCTCCGCCACGCTGCCCGGAGTGGTCGATGCCTGCGGGGTGAACGAATCGATGCGACGCTCGGCACCGGCCGAGGTGACTGCAACGGTGCGCTCGGCCATCAATGCGATGGCCGGAATCGACACCAGCACAATGGTTCCCTGTAGAAACAGGGTGGGCCCGTCGATCGCGACCGCGCCGGACATCGCCGACGCCTCGGTGCCGGCCAGACCGAGAATTGCCGCCAGTGCCGCCACCAGTCCCGCGAGAGCCAGGCCCAGATGCGTGCTCCGGCGGGCCCGCAGCGGCACGAACGCCTCGACGAGAACACCGAGAACTGCGACCGAGAACACGATCAGCATCGGTGCCAGCAGACCGTATTGCACCTCGGGTGTGGTCATCGCTGACCTCCTGAACTGTCGACGATCGTGGATTGCACTGCCGGAGTGATGACATCGAGCGCGGGTTTCGGATACACCCCGAGCACGATCAGCAACGCGATCAACGGCACCACCACGGCCAGCTCGCGGCGAACGAGATCGGGCACCGTCTCGTTGCCCTCCCGGACCGGCCCGGTCATGACGCGCTGGTAGAGCCACAGTATGTAGATCGCCGACAGCACAAGGGCTCCAGCGGCCACGATCGCGGCGACTCCGTATCGACCGAACGTGCCGATCAGCACGAGGAATTCGCTCACGAACGGGGCGAGGCCGGGTAGCGAGAGCGTGGCAAGCCCCGAGATCAAGAACGTTCCGGCAAGTACCGGTGCCACCTTCTGCACACCGCCGTAGTCGGCGATCGCTCGTGACCCTCGACGCGACACGAGGAAGCCCGCGATCAAGAACAGTGCGGCCGTGGAGATTCCGTGGTTGACCATGTACAGCGTGGCACCGGTCTGACTCTGACCGGTCATGGCGAAGATGCCGAGGATGATGAATCCGAAGTGCGAAATCGACGTGTAGGCAATCAGTCTCATCATGTCGGTCTGGCCGATCGCCAGTATTGCGCCGTAGACGATGCCGATGACCGCGAGAGCGATGATCCACGGCGCGAACGTCTGCGACGAGCCGGGAAAGAGTTCGAGACAGAACCGCAGCATCGCGAACGTGCCGACCTTGTCCACCACCGACATCATCAGCACCGCAGTCGCGGGTGTGGACTGCACTGCGGCGTCGGGTAGCCACGAGTGGAACGGCCACAACGGTGCCTTGATCGCGAACGCGAACATGAAGCCGAGGAACAGTGCGTTCAGAACCATCGGATCCACACCGAGTCCGCCCGATGACGCCGCGTCGGCGATCGCGCGGAGATCGAACGTCCCGCCGTCGAACGGCCCGTCGGGTCGCGCGGTCACCACGTAGAGGCCGATGACGGCAGCCAACATGATCAGACCGCCGAACAGGTTGTACAACAGGAACTTCACCGCGGCGCGCGTGCGATGTACTCCCCCGAAGCCACCGATGAGGAAGTACATCGGAATCAGCATCGCCTCGAAGAAGATGTAGAACAACAACACGTCCAACGCGAGGAACGACACGAGCACCATCGATTCGACCACCAGAATCAACGCCATGTACGTGTGCGACACCCGACGGGAGCCGTAGTTCGCGACGCGACTGCCGTCGTACCAGCCCGCGACGAGCAGCAAGGGTGTGAGAACGGTGGTGAGCAACACCAAGACGAGGCCGATTCCGTCCAGACCGAGGGTGTACCGCGCACCGAAAGCCGCTATCCACGAATGGTCTTCGACGAACTGGTACCGATCACCACCGGAGTCGAACGACACCGCCAGTGCGACCGACACGGCCAAGGTCCCGGCAGCGAAGCCCACTGCGACACTGCGCGCGGCGGTCGGGCGAGCGGCGGGCACCAGGGCGACCACGATCGCACCGAGCGTCGGGAGTACCCACAGGACGGTCAACCAGGGAGTCGTCACAGAGCCACCACCATCAGTACGACGAGAACGGCTCCCGCGAACATCGCCAACGCGTACGACCGCACGTAGCCCGTCTGCAGTCTCCGAGACCGCGTCGATGCGCCTCCGATCGAGCTCCCCACCCCGTCCACGACGGCGTCGATCCCGTTGTCGGCGTGCACCAATGCGCGCGTGAGTGTCTGTCCCGGCCGCATGAATGCGGCCTCGTTGACGGCATCTCCGTAGAGATCGGCACGTGCAGCTCGGGTCAGGGGCGACACATCGTCGGGTGGTGTCGGCGGAACCTCGTTCGCGATGTACTTACGGTAGGCGACGCTCGCGCCGACCAGCACGACCACCAGGACGGCGACGGTGACCACCCAGGCCGGAATCGCGTGCTCCTCGGGTGCCGACCCCACGACGGGTTCCAGCCACGTCTCGAGGCGTCCGCCCACCGCAAGGAAGGCTCCCGACGCCACCGAGCCGACGGCCAACACGATCATCGGGGCAGTCATCGTCGCCGACGCCTCGTGCGGATGTGCCTGCGCAGACCAGCGTTTCGGACCGAAGAACGTCAGCAACATCACCCGAGTCATGTAGAAGGCCGTCAGGCCGGCACCGAGCAATGTCACGCAGCCGAGAATCGGACCTGCCACTCCATCGGCGGCGAATGCGACCTCGATGATCGGGTCCTTGGCGAAGAAGCCGGAGAACGGCGGCAGTCCGATGATGGCGAGATAGCCGAGGCCGAACGTGACGAACGTGATCGGCATCGCGGCGCGGAGCCCACCGAACCGTCGCATGTCGGTCTCGTCGTTCATCGCGTGCATCACCGAGCCCGCGCCCAGGAACAAGCCCGCTTTGAAGAAGCCGTGCGAGATCAACAGCACGATGGCGTAGGCGTATCCGGAGGGGCCGAGCCCGGCCGCGAGCACCATGTACCCGATCTGACTCATCGTCGACGCCGCGAGCGCCTTCTTGATGTCGTCCTTCGCACAACCGATGACGGCACCGAACAGCAAGGTGACCGCCCCGACGGTGACGGTGGCCGCGCGGGCGGTGGGCGACGCCTCGAACACCGGTCCGGAGCGCACGATGAGGTACACCCCTGCCGTGACCATCGTGGCCGCGTGAATCAATGCCGACACCGGTGTCGGGCCCTCCATGGCGTCACCGAGCCAGGACTGCAGCGGCACCTGCGCCGACTTTCCACACGCCGCCAAAAGCAGCATCAGCGCCATGGCGGTGGCCGCCGATTCGCTTGCCTCGCCGATTCCGGCGAACACGTCGTCGTACTGCACGGAGCCGAAGTTCACGAACATGATCATCAGCGCAACGGCCAGGCCGATGTCGCCGACTCGGTTGACCACGAACGCTTTTCGGGCAGCCGACGCAGCCGACGGCTTGTGCTGCCAGAAGCCGATGAGCAGATACGACGCCAGTCCGACACCCTCCCACCCCAGATACAAGCCCAGGAAGTTGTCGGCCAGGACCAGCAGCAGCATGGCTGCCAGAAACAGGTTGAGGTACGCGAAGAAGCGTCGCCGCTCGGCGTCGTGGCTCATGTAGCCGATGGAGTACACGTGAATGAGCGACCCGACCCCGGTGATCAGCAGGACGAAGCAGATCGACAATTGATCTGCGCGCAAGCCGAACTCGACCTGCAATTCGTCGACCGGAACCCATCGGAACAGGGTTTGGGTGAGGGCCCGGCCCGATTCTGCACGGCCCAGCATCGATGCGAACACCACCGCGGCCACCACGAACGAGGACACTGCCGCTGCCGTCGCGACGAGATGCCCCCACCCGTCGGTGCGCCTGCCGGCGAGCAGCAGGAACGCCGCACCGAACGCCGGCAGAGCCGGAAGAAGCCACAGTATCGACATCATTTCTGCGCCCCCGTCAATTCTTCATCAGGGAGTTCTCGTCCATCGAAATCGACCGACGAGAACGGAATATGGCCATGATGATGGCCAGGCCCACCACCACCTCGGCGGCGGCGACCACCATGGTGAAGAACGCGAACAACTGTCCGTCGAGATTGCCGTGCATGCGGGAGAAGGTGACGAACGCGAGATTGACTGCGTTGAGCATCAATTCGATGCACATGAACACGATGATGGCGTTGCGCCTGACGATGACGCCTGCCGCGCCTATCGTGAACAGCAGAACGGACAGGTAGAGATAGTTCTCCGGGTTCATCGCTCGTCACCCCCGTCCACCCTGTACTGGCTCCGTTGATCGGCGAACATGGCGTTGACGGACGACTCGGATTCGGTTCCGTCGGGCAACAGAGCGCGGCGATCGACCCCGTTGTGTCTGGCGTACACCCCTGGGCTCGGCAGAGGCGTCACCCTCGAACCGTCGCGGAATCGATCCTGCGCCATCTCTCGCTGACCCTTGACCGGCCCCAGAGCTTCCCGGTGCGCCAGGATCATCGCCCCGATGGTGGCAGTGATCAACAGTGCCCCGGTCAACTCGAACGCCCACACGTACTCGACGAAGATCAGCTCTGCCAGGCCCTCGACGTTTCCGGCGGAGTTGACGGCGTCGAGACCCGCGAAGTCGAGCCGACCACCCTGGGCCGCATCGCGAAGCAGTACCCCGATGATCAACAGTCCGAAGCCGATTCCGATGACGACGGCCGCGATGCGGTGGCCACGCAAGGTTTCGGTCAGCGACTCCGAGGTGTCGACTCCGACGAGCATCAGAACGAACAGGAACAGCATCATGACCGCGCCGGTGTAGACGACGATCTGCACGACACCGAGGAACAACGCACCCTGCGCCATGTAGAAGGTCGCCAGTACCACCATCGTGGCGGCGAGGAACAACGCCGAGTAGACGGCTTTGGTGCTCATCACGACGCCGAGCGCACCGATGACGGCAACGACACCCAGGGTCCAGAACTGCACGGCCTCACCGGTGGACGTGGCATCGAGGGCGAACTGCACAGCAGCATCCTGTGCCCTCATCGCACCGAACCGCCCTCGGGTTCGGCTGGGGACTCGGCCGGTGACTCGTGGCCGGTGACGGTTCCGCGGTAGTAGTCCTCGGCCGTCAGGCCCGGTGCCATCGCGTGCGGCGGTGCCGTCATGTCCGGCTCCAGCGGTGCCAGCAGCGCGTCCTTCTCGTAGATCAGATCGGCACGGTTGTCACCGGCCAGCTCGTACTCGTTGGTCATCGTCAGAGCGCGTGTCGGACAGGCCTCCACACACAGGCCGCACCCGATGCACCGGAGGTAGTTGATCTGATAGACCCCGCCGTAGCGCTCGCCCGGAGAGAACCTCTCGGTCTCGGTGTTGTCGGCTCCTTCGACGTAGATGGCGTCGGCCGGGCAGGCCCACGCGCAGAGCTCGCAGCCGATGCATTTCTCGAGACCGTCGGCGTACCGATTGAGCTGATGACGACCGTGGTAGCGAACCTCGGTCGGCTTCTTCTCCTCCGGGTACAGCTCCGTCTCGGCCTTCTTGAACATCGTGGCGAACGTGACCCCGAAACCGGCTATGGGACCGAGAAATTCAGGCATCGGCGTTCTCCTTCGGTGACCTGGCGGCGGGTGAGCGCACACCGGCGTGCCGGCTCGGGTAAGTCGAGCCCTGCTTGGGGATTGGAGGTATCGGGAATCCGCCTGCCACAGCATCGAACTCGGCGACGGGCGCAGGAGGCGGCACGTTCCGTTCCCGTGCACGCCTGCGCACCATCAGCAGCAGCGCACCCAGCACGGCCACCGCGAAGATCATCGACACGCCGAACGTGACCAGCGGTACGTCGTACCGATCGGCCCCGAGTACCCGCACCGTCGCGATCACCATCACCCAGATCAGGGCAACCGGAATGAGAATCTTCCAGCCGAAGTTCATGAACTGGTCGTAGCGCAGCCTCGGCAGTGTCGAACGCAGCCAGATGAACACGAACAGGAACACCCAGACCTTCAAGGTGAACCACAGCACCGGCCACCACCCCGAATTGGCACCGCTCCACAGACTCAACGGAATCGGAGCCTGCCAGCCGCCGAGGAACAGCGTGGTCGCGAGCGCCGACACGGTGACCATGTTGATGTACTCGGCGAGCATGAACATGGCGAAACGAAGGGACGAGTACTCCGTGTGGAATCCGCCCACCAACTCGCCCTCCGCCTCGGGCAGATCGAACGGAGCGCGGTTGGTTTCGCCGACCATCGCCGTCACGTACACCAGGAACGAGGGCAGCAGCAGAAACACGTACCAGGTGTTCTGTTGCGCAGCAACGATTCCGGACGTCGACATGGTGCCCGCGTACACGAAGACAGCCGCGAACGACAGGCCCATCGCGACCTCGTAGGAAATCACCTGCGCCGTCGAACGCAGCGCACCGAGCAGCGGGTACGTCGAGCCCGACGCCCACCCCGCCAACACGATCCCGTACACACCCACCGACGTGACCGCGAGAATGTACAGAACCCCCACCGGCAGGTCGGTCATCTGCAGCGGTGTCGTCGTGCCGAACACCGACACCTCGGGACCGAACGGAATCACGGCGAAGGCCATGAACGCAGGAACCACCGAAATGATCGGAGCCAAAACGTAAATCGGCTTGTCGACGCCGGTCGGAGTGATCCCCTCCTTCAGTGCCAGCTTGATCCCGTCCATGAGCGACTGCAGCAGACCCCACGGGCCCACCCGGTTGGGCCCCACCCTCATCTGCATCCACGCCATGATCTTGCGTTCGGCGTAGATCGCGACCAGCGGCGTCAGCACCAGGAAGACGAAGACCGCCAAGGCCTTCCCGACGACCAACCACCACGGGTCGTTGCCGAACATCGACAGATCGGTCGGCGCGGCCACGATCATGACTGCCCACTTTCGGGTCGTTCCGCAGAACCAAGCCGAACGCGCACAACCTCGCCCGACTGCACCCCCAGCGAGCGGTACACCGCCGAACCGGGCGAGTTCATCGGTACCCAGACCACGGCGTCGGGCAGGTCGGTGATCGTCAGCGGCAACGTGATCGAGCCGCGGTCCGTCACGACGCTCACCAGGTCACCGGTCTCCGCACCGATGGCCGAGGCCGTCGTCGCCGACAACCGAACCGTGGGTGTGCGACCGGTCGCGGCCAGGTTGTCCTCACCGTCCTGCATCCGTCCCGCATCGATGAGCATCCGCCACGTGGCCAGAATCGCTTCCCCTGGCCCGAGGGTCGGAACATCCGCGCGGGGAGCGACCCGGGCCACCGCGGTGCGCGGGCCGTTCCACACACCGAGGCGAGCCAACTCGGCGCGTGCCGCCGCCGCGTCGGGGACGGCCAGTTCGACTCCCATCTGCGCGGCGATGGCGTCGAGGATGCGTTGATCCGGCATCACCGCGCCGGCACCGAGTGCAGTGTCGAACGCGCGAGGTCGTCCTTCCCAGTCGACGAAAGTTCCCGATCTGTCGACCACCGGTGCCACCGGGAACACCACGTCGGCCCGCTCGGTGACCGCGCTGTGGCGCAGCTCGAGGCTCACCACGAACGCCGATTTGTCCACGGCGTCGAGCGCCTCCTGGGGGTCCGGAAGATCGTCGAGATCGATTCCGGCAGCGACCAGGGCGCGATTCGGTCCTGCGTCGGCGAGGATCGCAGCGGTGTCGCGGCCCACCTCCTCCGGTAGCTCGGGCACTCCCCATACCGCGGCCACCTCGGCGCGCGCAGCCGCATCGGCCACCGGACGCCCGCCGGGCAGGACGTTCGGCAGCGCCCCTGCGTCGAGCGCACCGCGTTCGCCGGCACGTCGCGGAATCCAGGCCAGGCTCGCCCCGGTGTCGTCCGCCAGCTTCGAAGCCGCCGCCAGACCCCCGGGAACGGAGCCGAGCCGCTCACCGACGAGAACGATCGCACCGGGCTCTCGGAGGAGGTGTGCGATCGATTCGGTGCCACGATCGCCGACGTGCAACGCATCGAGCCACCCCGGCTCGTCACCGGGAATCGACTGCAGCAGGACGCCGTCGAGCTTTCGTAGGCCTCGAGTGGAGAACGGCGCGATCGAGGCCACCACCACTGCGCGCGTGCGGTGCGCCTTCCGAAGCCTCAGGAACACCAGTGGTGACTCTTCCTCGGGCTCGAACCCGACGAGCACCACCACCGGGGCGTTCTCGAGGTCGGTGTAGGTGACCCCCAACCCGGTCGCTGCGATTCGACCGGCCAGGAAATCCGCTTCCTCGGCGCTGTGGCTGCGATTGCGGAAGTCGATATCGTTGGTGTGCAGCACTGTTCGAGCAAACTTGGCGTACGCGTAGGAGTCTTCGAGAGTCGATCGTCCGCCCACGAGTACCGCGGCGTGGCCGACCGATCCGGCCAGTCCGGCCGCCGCGGCAGCCAGCGCAGCCGACCACGACGCCTCGATCAACTCCCCCGATTCGTCGCGGATCATCGGCGCGGTGATGCGATCGGGTTCGGTGGCGTATTTGAACGCCCACCGTCCCTTGTCGCAGTTCCATTCCTCGTTGACCTGCGGGTCGTCCCCCGCCAGCCGGCGAAGGACCTTGCCGCGTCGATGGTCCGTGCGTTGAGCGCAGCCCCCTGCGCAGTGCTCGCACACGCTCGGCGACGAGGTGAGGTCGTACGGACGCGCCCGGAACCGATACTCGGTGTTGGTCAGCGCACCGACCGGACAGATCTGAACGGTGTTGCCCGAGAAGTAGGAGTCGAACGGCTCGTTGCCGAAGATGCCGACCTGTTGAACGGCACCACGTTCGAGGAGGTCGATGGACGGGTCGCCGGCCACTTGGGCGGCGAAACGAGTGCATCGCGCACACAGGACGCACCGCTCGCGGTCGAGCAGAATCTCGGCCGACAAGGGAATCGGCTTGGGATACGTGCGCTTGGTCTCGACGAATCTGGATTCGGACCGACCCGCGGCCATCGCCTGATTCTGCAGCGGACACTCACCGCCCTTGTCGCACACCGGGCAATCGAGCGGATGATTGATCAGCAGCAACTCCATGACGCCGCGTTGCGCCTTCTCCGCCGACTCCGATGTCACTTGAGTGCGCACGACCATGCCCTCGGCCACGGTCGTGGTACAGGACGCCAACGGCTTGCGTTGACCCTCGACATCGACGAGGCATTGCCGGCACGCCCCCACCGGATCGAGCAACGGGTGATCGCAGAAGCGCGGAATCTGCACGCCCATCAGCTCGGCGGCTCGAATCACCAATGTGCCCTTGGGAACACTGATCTCGTGGTCGTCGATGGTCAGTGTCACCATGTCGACCGGAGTGACCGACTGTTCAGGGGCAGGAGTGGAGCCTGCGGAACGACCAGAGGGTGCAGGAGTGGAGCCTTCGGAACGACCAGAGGGTTCAGGAGTGGAGCCTGCGGAACGACCATCTGCTGGTGCCGTCATGCCGTCAGCTCCTTTGCCATCAGGGTCGATCGGTGTGGATCGAATGGGCATCCCTGTTCGGTGACATGTCGGATGTATTCGTCGCGGAAGTACTTCAGCGAGGACACGATCGGGCTCGCGGCTCCGTCTCCCAACGCGCAGAACGACTTTCCGGCGATGCCGTCTGCGATGTCGAGCAGTGTGGTGAGGTCCGCTTCGGTGCCGGATCCGCCGTCGAGGCGGCGCAGTATCTGCACCAGCCAGTAGGTTCCTTCGCGGCACGGCGTGCATTTGCCGCAGGATTCGTGTGCGTAGAACTCCGTCCATCGCAGCACCGCTCGCACGACGCACGTCGTGTCGTCGAAGATCTGCAAGGCCTTGGTACCCAACATCGATCCGGCGGCGCCGACGCCCTCGTAGTCGAGTGGCACGTCCAGGTGCTCGCCGGTGAACATCGGCGTCGACGATCCTCCCGGTGTCCAGAATTTCAGCTCGTGGCCGGGACGGATGCCACCCGCGTAGTCCAGCAGCTCCCGCAGGGTGATGCCGAGCGGGGCCTCGTACTGGCCGGGCCGACACACGTGGCCGGACATCGAGTAGAGGGTGAAGCCGGGTGACTTCTCGCTTCCCATCGATCGGAACCATTCGATTCCCTTGCGCAGGATCACCGGGACGCTGGCTATCGATTCCACGTTGTTGACCACGGTTGGGCGCGCATACAGGCCTGCAACCGCGGGAAACGGTGGACGCAGTCGGGGTTGACCTCGTCGCCCTTCCAGCGAATCGAGTAGCGCCGTCTCCTCGCCGCAGATGTAGGCCCCGGCCCCGGCATGGATCACCAGCTCGAGGTCGAACCCCGATCCGAGGAGGTTCTTGCCCAGGTAGCCCGCGGAGTATGCCTCGGCAACCGCGGCCTGCAGTCTGCGCAGCACCGGTACCACTTCGCCGCGAACGTAGACGAATGCGCGCGATGCACGTATTGCGTAGGCCGCGATGATGATTCCTTCGATCAACGTGTGCGGGCTCGCCATCATCAAGGGCATGTCCTTGCAGGTGCCCGGCTCCGACTCGTCGGCGTTGACCACCAGATAGTGAGCTTTCCCGTCACCCTGAGGAATGAAGCTCCACTTCGTTCCGGTGGGGAATCCCGCGCCGCCACGGCCGCGCAGGCCGGAATCCTTGACGAATGCGATGAGATCGTCGGGGTCCATGGCAAGGGCCTTCTCGAGCCCCCGGTATCCGTCGTGACTGCGGTAGGTGTCGAGTGTCCACGAGTCCTTCTCGTCCCAGAACTCGCTCAGCACCGGCGTCAGGGCCATGTCACTTCCCCTTCGTCGATGGATCGGTTTCGGCGGTGTTCGGCTGCGGTGGAACGGTCGCAGAGGGAGCCGGAGCCGGTTTCTCGCGCACCGTCTCCGCCACGGCCTCGGCACCCAGGTCGGGATGCCCGTCCGGGGAGCCGGTGACGACCTGGGGAGCAGACATCGAGTGCTCTCGGGCGTACCGCAGGCCGACGAGACTGGCTTCGCCTGCGCTGCCGGACGATTCGAGTGCCCCGGGTCGGTCGTCGGCGAACCCGGCCAGAATGCGCTCGGTGTCGCGGAACGTGCACAACGGAGCTCCGCGGGTCGGGGTCACCTGCGCACCGGAACGAAGCGCGTCGACCAATTCCCGCGCCGACGCCGGTGTTCTGTTGTCGAAGAATTCCCAGTTCACCATCATCACCGGCGCGAAGTCGCACGCGGCGTTGCATTCGATGTGCTCGAGGGTGATGCTGCCGTCGGCGGTGGTCTCGCCGTGGTCGATCTCGAGGTGATCCCGCAGAGCGTCCATGATGGCGTCGCCGCCCATGACGGCGCACAGGGTGTTGGTGCACACTCCGACGCGGTAGTCGCCGGTGGGCTCGCGGCGGTACATCGAGTAGAACGTCGCGACCGCGGTCACCTCTGCACCGGTGAGATCGAGTACATCGGAACAGAATTCGATTCCGGCCGGCGTCAGATAGCCGTCCTCGGATTGCACCAGGTGCAGCAGCGGTAGCAACGCCGATCGGGCCTGCGGATAACGAGCGAGGACGATGTCGGCGTCGGCGCGTAGGCGGGCACGGACGTCGGCGGGATAGGACGCGCGTGCGTCGGGGCCGACAAGTTGTACGGCTTCCTCGGGGCGTGCTCCGAGTTGGACGAGCACCGGCTCCGAGCGTGGCGCGGTCATCGGTCCACCCCGCCCATCACCGGATCGATACTCGCGACGGCAGCGATGACGTCGGAGATCATGCCGCCCTCGCACATGGCGGCGACCGCCTGCAAGTTGGTGAAGGAGGGGTCTCTGAAGTGCACTCGGTACGGCCGGGTTCCGCCGTCGCTGACGATGTGCACACCCAGTTCGCCTCGCGGCGATTCCACCGTGGACAGCACTTGCCCTGCCGGTACCCGCATCCCCTCGGTCACCAACTTGAAGTGGTGGATCAACGACTCCATCGAGGTGTCCATGATGGTGCGCACGTGGTCCTGAGAATTGCCGAGACCATCGGGGCCGGAGACCAGTTCGGCCGGCCAGGCGATCTTCTTGTCGTCGATAACCACCGGTCCTGGCCGCAGACGATCGAGAGTCTGCTCGACGATCTTGAGCGATTCCTTCATCTCATCGACGCGAATCAGATAGCGCCCGTAGCAGTCGCATCCGGTGTCGGTGACGACATCGAACTCGTAGTTCTCGTACCCGCAGTAGGGATCGGACCGGCGCAGATCGTAGGGAAGTCCGGTCGATCGAAGCACCGGCCCGGTGACGCCGAGGGCCATGCACCCGGTGAGGTCCAGGTAGCCGACGTTCTCGGTTCTGGCCTTCCAGATCGGGTTGTCGTTGAGCATGAGTTCGAGATCGCGTAGCCGTCCGGGAAGAACCCGCAGCAGCTCGCGGACCTTGTCGATCGCGTCGGCGGGCAGATCCTGAGACAAGCCACCGGGACGGATGTAGGCGTGGTTCATGCGAAGTCCGGTGATGGCCTCGAAGACGTCGAGAATCAGTTCGCGTTCCCGGAAGCCGAACAGCATCGCCGTCACGGCACCCAATTCCATTCCACCCGTGGCCAATGCCACGAGGTGCGACGAGATCCGATTGAGCTCCATCAACATCACCCTGACGACCGTCGCGCGCTCGGGAATGTCGTCGGTGATGTCGAGTAGCTTCTCCACCCCCAGGCAGTACGCGGTCTCGTTGAAGAAGGGCGACAGATAGTCCATCCGAGTGACGAACGTGACGCCCTGAGTCCAGTTGCGATACTCGAGATTCTTCTCGATTCCGGTGTGCAGGTAGCCGATTCCACATCGGGCCTCGGTGACGGTCTCGCCTTCGATCTCGAGAATCAACCGCAGCACACCATGGGTGGACGGGTGTTGCGGACCCATGTTGACCACGATGCGTTCCGTGGTCGACCCGCGCGCCAGTTCGACCACGTCGTCCCAGTCCTGGCCCGACACTGCATAGATGGTTTCGTCCGTTGCGCTCATCAGTTGTACGACCTGCGCTCGTTGGGAGGCGCGACCCGAGCGCCCTTGTACTCGATGGGAATTCCACCCAGTGGATAGTCCTTGCGTTGCGGGTGACCGACCCAGTCGTCGGGCATCTCGATCCGCGTGAGTGCGGGATGACCGTCGAACACGATGCCGAAGAAGTCGTACACCTCGCGCTCGTGCCAGTCGTTGGTCGGATAAACCGCGCAGAGCGAGGGTGTGTGTGGATCTGCATCGGGTACAGCAACTTCGAGTCGGAGGCGGCGTCCGTGGGTGATGGACACCAGATGGTAGACCGCACGCAATTCCCGGCCGACCTGATCCGGATAGTGCACACCCGATGCCCCCGTGCACAATTCGAATCTCAGTTCCTCGTCGTCACGGAGAGCACGGGCCACGGCGGGCACGTGCTCCCGCGAGAGATGCAGCGTCAGCTCCCCACGAAAGATCACGGCACGCTCGACGGCGTCCTCGAACGGCACGGCCACGTCATCGGTGTCGAGAACCGTGGCCAATCGATCGACCAGGGCGTCGAAGTAGCTGCCGTAGGGCCGAACAGCCGTGTCCGCCGATGCCAACGGCGGCTGCAACCGGCCGTAGCCGGAGGTGTCACCGCTCCCCCGGACACCGAACATCCCACGGGTTCCGTCCGCTGTCATCGCAGCAGCCCCTTCAAGTCGATGGTCGGGGTGGAGGCCAGCGCTGCAGCCTCGGCCGCCGCGCGCACCTGTTCTCGATTGACACCCAGCGGCATCTCCTGAATCTTTTTGTGCAGCTCCAGGATTGCGTTGAGCAGCATCTCGGGTCGGGGTGGGCAACCGGGAAGGTAGATGTCGACCGGGACGATGTGATCGACACCCTGAACCACCGCGTAGTTGTTGAACATCCCGCCCGAGGACGCGCAGACTCCCATGGCCAGGACCCATTTCGGTTCCGCCATCTGGTCGTACACCTGCCGCAGTACGGGCCCCATCTTCTGGCTGACACGGCCTGCGACGATCATCAGATCCGCTTGGCGCGGAGACGCACGGAACGCTTCCATGCCGAATCGCGCGAGATCGAACCGGCCGGACGTGGTGGCCATCATCTCGATCGCGCAGCACGCGAGACCGAAGGTCGCGGGCCACAACGAACCCTTGCGGGCGTAGCCGGCCAGCCCCTCGACGGTGGTCAGCAGAAATCCACTGGGTAGCTTCTCTTCGAGTCCCATCGATCACACTCTTTCCGCATCCGCTGAAGGTGAGAACCGTGCATCGTGCCGTCGCCGATCAGTGTTCGGACGTCAATCCCATCCGAGCCCGCCTCGCCGCCACTCGTAGACGTAGGCCACCGACACGTTGACGACGAACAGCGCCATGGCAACCAGCCCGAACGCGCCGAGAACATCGAGATGGACGGCCCACGGATAGAGAAAGACGATCTCGATGTCGAAGATGATGAACAGCATGGCGGTCAGGTAGAACTTCACCGGAAATCGTTGGCCCGTGGGCGCATGCATCGTGGGCTCGATGCCGCACTCGTACGCGTCGAACTTGGCTCGGTTGTACCGCGCGGGTCCCACCATCGTTCCGACCATCACCGAGAACACCGCGAACACGACCGCAATGGCACCGAGAACGAGGATCGGAACGTAGGCGTTCATCCCGGCATCTGCTCCCTCGATCGACTACCGCGCCGGCGCGTAGTAAATGCGACGGCCGTACCAATGTGACCTGAACCACACAGTATGGGTTCGGTGTCGATCTCGCGGGATTTCGAGGAGTCCAGTTTCGTAATCCGTTGACGCGCATGGGGCACCCGATCCCGGCCACCGGGCAACTGTGACTCAGATCACTCGATCGCCCCATACGCTCCACCCCGGGGACAACGACAAACCTCCCGACGATTCCGGCCGGCCGAACGAGGCCGCCGACATGAAACAGGAGAAATGATGAAGTCGATTTCCGTCTCGGCGCTCGCCGCCGAGGGACTGGGAACTGCCCTGCTCGTGATCTTCGGCGTCGGCACCGCCGTCATCGCGGGCGACACCGTCGGAACCCCGGGCATCGCCCTGGCATTCGGGCTCACACTGCTCGCCCTCGTCTACGCGATCGGCCCGATCTCGGGATGCCACATCAACCCGGCCGTGACGATCGGAGCCCTGATCGCTCGCGCGATCACCCCGATCAAGGCTGCGTTCTACATCGCCGCCCAGGCCGTCGGTGCCGTGATCGGCGCGCTGATCGTACTGCTCGTCGCGTCCGGCCGTCCCGGATACGACATCTCGTCGGACGGTCTGGGCACCAATGGATTCGGCAGCTCCTCGCCCGGAGAATACGGGCTGGTGTCGGTGGCGGTGTTCGAGACCATCGCGACCGGCTTGCTCGTCCTCGTCGTGCTGGCCACCACGGCCCCCACCGTTCACCCCGTCGTGGCGGCCGGCATCCCGATCGGCCTGACCCTGACTGTGGTTCACCTGCTGGGCATCGGAATCGACTCGACCTCGGTCAACCCTGCCCGGTCCCTCGGCCCAGCCCTCGTCGCCGGCGGACCTGCCCTGTCACAACTGTGGGTGTTCGTGGTGTTCCCCGTGCTCGGTGCTGTCATCGCCGGCTCGATCCACCGGTTCGTGCTGACGGTGCCCGCATCGGAGAAAACGGTCTGATCTACCGCGATCGAGTGACCCGGGCACCGACGCGTACCGAATGCTGCTTCAGCAGATCGACCACTGCGCGCCCGAGCCGGATCGGATCCAGCGGGTGCGGAACTGCAGCCTCGGCGCGCGACCATTCGGCCAACCATGCGTCGTCCGGACGTCCGATGAGCACCAACACCGGTGGGCAGTGAAGGATCTCGTCTTTCAGCTGCTTCGCCAGGCCCAGCCCGCCTACGGGCGAGGACTCGCCGTCGAGAATTGCCAACGCGACACCGCCTGCATCCATGTGCTCGATGACGACGGCTGCCGTGGCGATGTCGACGTACTCGATGTCACCGAGTGCGGGATCCGGTCGAGTTCCCACCGCAGACCGAACCTGGGCGCGGGTCGCGGCGTTGCTGCTGTAGACGAGCACGCGCACACGCCCGGATGGGCTCTCTCCCGCTGTGGCGTCGGACACATCGCGATGCTACCGCGGGTTCCCCGGTAAACGGATCGAAACAGCCACGGCCGAAGTGCATTCGACGTTCCAGCGCCGGTCAGGACTCGAGGGTGACGATCACCGCGGCGGGTTCTTCGGTGGTGGTCACCGTGAACTCGGGTCGATCGGCCGCAACTCCGATGAAGGACTGTGAGATACCGCCGGGATCGGCCAGGAAATCGACCGAGGCGACAGCGGAATCAGCACCGCCTCGGACACGCTCGGGCCCGGCATACGGCGAGAATGTGTCGTCGGAGTCCGTCGACGTACCCGACAGGTCCACCTGCAACACGGATCTCCCCGGCACTGCCAGCGGTTCACTGGTGCCGTAGCGAATGGCCTCGTCCACATACCGGACCGTGAAGGACACCGGGCCGTTGCCTGCCAACCTGAATACGACCGTCGACGCCCCTTCGAGCACCACGTCGGTGACGCCGACCGGCGACCCGCTCGGGAACCGCGCACCGTCGAGACTCTCAGGGAGCTCCGGTACCACCGGCAGTACCGCAGTCGGCGCTTCGGTGGGCGGCCCCGGACCGGATAGGGGATCACCGACCACCAACGACCCTGTGACCGTGGTGTAGTTCGCGGCGGCCGGGACCTCGTCGACCCGGCCGCTGCCGTCCGCGCCGGAACAGCCCGCGAGCACGCCGAGCAGCAGTGATCCGACGACCGAGAGCGCGACTCGAACTCTGCGGTGGCCGTCGTACATTGCGATACCGTACTGAAGAAACCGATCGGTTCGATAGTGCTGTCTCGACCCGATTCGGTCACGATTGCGCCGCCCTCCAATCCTGCTAGCGTCGGAGGGTATGGAGCCGAAGAGCTATTCGTCCGGTGAGCGTGTGTTCGGGCCGCCCAACGGGACTTTCGACGCGGACTGGGCTGCGACCGCATTGCGCTCGAACCGCCCCGAGTTGGACCATCCCACCTCGGTTCGCCTGGTCGAACAAGCCTGGGAGCTGCTCCGAACGCAGGGGCTGCGCGGAGATCGACTCACAGCCGCGCTGGACCTCGAGCCCGGTCTTGCCGCTGCCGTGTCGGCGGTCGCCACCGAGACTGCCGAGCTGTACCTGGATCCTCGGTAACTCTCTCAGCTCGGACCGAACTGCGCGAATGCGAAACCGGCCACCAGCACCGCTGTACCGCCGATTTCGCCGACGATCAACGACACCATGAACAGGTGCGTCCCCCGGACGGGATTCACAAACTGGTTCTCGGTATCTCGGCGAAACCCGTGCACGGTGTAGCTCACGATGGCAGCGACGAAGAACACCAGCACCACCGATGCGGCGATCAGATCCACCGTGACCGACCACGCGCTGAACTGTGCCAGCGCAGCGAGAACCAGGGCGGCGAACGAGTACATCAACGCTGCCCGATGAGCGATGTCGACATAACGATGCGCGGTGCCATCCGCCGACGTCGACATCTGGTGATACTTGACCACCCCCAACCCCAGTGCCCAGAGCAGCAGTAGACCGGCCACGAGGACGATCACCTTGGTGTCCGGCTCCAACTGCATGTCTCTCTCCCCCACTCGATCCCGCGCCGAAGGTATCACCGGCACCGGACTTGATACCGTTCCGCAATGCCGGCCGACCCCGTACTGTCCCAGAACGCATTCGGTCTCCGCTTCGACTGGGGCCTGTGTGGAGCCGACGCCATCGTCGACGGCGCAGCCATCGCCGTCGTCGTGGACGTCCTGTCGTTCACGACGACTCTGACGGTTGCTGTGGACGCGGGCATCGACGTCATCCCCAGTCGGTGGCGCGACGACCGGGCCGCGCAGTTGGCCGAGCAGTTCGACGCGGTTCTCGCCGTGGGGCGGTCGGCCGCGTCACCGGGCCTGATCAGCTTGTGCCCGGCCACCGTACGGGCCGCGCCCGCCCCGCCACGGTTGGTGCTGCCGTCACCGAACGGGTCCACCATCGCCCACGATCTCGCGAGCACGGCCCCGCTGTGTGTGGGAGCGTCGCTGAGAAACGCATCCGCGGTAGCGCGGTGGATACGTGCCGACAACCGAAATGCCGTGACGACCGTCATAGCGGCCGGAGAACGGTGGCCGGACGGATCCCTCCGGCCTGCCGTCGAGGACCTGTGGGGTGCCGGTGCAGTCATCGCCGCCCTCGTCGATGCCGGAGCTACCGATGCCTCCCCGGAGGCGAGAACGGCCGCGGCCGCGTGGCGAGCCGTCGAGCGAGACGTGGGCTCGGAGCTGCGGCAATGTGGCTCCGGTCGCGAACTGGCCGGGATGGGACACCCGGAAGACGTGGCCATTGCGGCCGAGGTCGACTCGAGCTCCTGCGTCCCGATTCTGCGCGACGGCATATTCGTCGACGCGACTCGGTCATGAGGCGACGGACGCTCGAAAACGACCCACGATGCCGACCCGACACGGCCGACCGTGTCCGATATTTGGATCGGAACCCCTAATCACGGATCATACGGTGGTGAGTACGGAACGAGTCGCCCCGAAGACCACCGTCGTTGTACCGACGTACAACGAACGTGAGAACCTCCCCAAGCTCGTCGAGCTGCTGGCCGGGTTGCAGGTGGAGGGGCTCGGTGTGTTGGTCGTCGACGACAATTCACCCGACGGCACCGGCGACGTCGCCGACAAGTTGGCCATCGACGGCCCCATCGACGTCAGCGTTCTGCACCGCACCGAGAAGAACGGGCTGGGACGCGCATACGTCGCAGGCATGACGCGAGCGCTCGACGAGGGTGCGGACATCGTCATTCAGATGGACGCCGATCTTTCGCACCCCACCGAGGTGATCCCGGCGATGATCGACAAGCTGAACGCCACCGACGCCGCCGTGGTGCTCGGATCGCGATACGTACCCGGCGGAGCGGTCGCCGCCGATTGGCCCTGGCACCGCAAGGCCCTTTCGGCGTGGGCGAACTTCTACGTCAACACGATCCTGCGCCTCGGAGTCAAGGATGCGACAGCGGGATTCAAGGCGTGGCACGCGCGCACCCTGCGCACCATCGACGTGGCCTCGGTCGAGAGCAACGGGTACGCATTCCAGGTGGAGATGAACTACCGAACGGTCAAGCACGGCCTCACTCTCGCCGAAGTGCCGATCACCTTCGAGGAGCGCAGCGAGGGCGAATCCAAGATGAGCCTGTCGGTTCAGCTCGAGTCGGCATTGGTGCCCTGGAAGTTGTTGCTGAACAAGAAGAAGCTCTGACCGAGGCGCGCCACGCCGTGATCACGGCGTGAAGCGTCGGAATCCGCCTTCGGCGCCGATGACCTGACCGGTGATCGAGCCCGAATCGGGCGACAGCAACATCGCCACGACCGCTGCGGCCTCGTCCGGTGAGTTCCACCGCCCGCGCGGCATGTGGCGCGAGACGAACTCGTTCAGATCCGCACTTGCCCAACCGGTATCGGTCGGACCCGGATTGATCGTGTTGACGGTGATGCCACGGTCGATCAGGGAATCGGCCACGGTCGGTGTGATCGCGGCGATGGCACCCTTGGTCACCGCATAGGGAATCTCGGTCGGCATCGGCCCCTCTCCCTGCCCGGACGTGAACAGCACGACGCGTCCACCGTCAGGATGATCGACGTACCGTTGCGCGAATTCCTGCACCAGAAGCAACGACGCGCGCACGTTCACCGCCCACGTCAGGTCGAGGTTCTCTGCCGTCAGAGAACCCAGTTCGCCCAGCTGTGATCGCGCATGGTTGATCACCAACGAGTCGACGGCACCGAACCTGGATTCGACAGCATCGAACAGGGCGGCAGGCGCTTCGACATCGGAGAGATCGATGTCCAGATGCCCGAGCCTGCTTGGCGCGGTAGACAACTCGGCGAGTACCCGCACTGCTCCCGGCGTCCCCGCTCCCCACGGTTCGCTCACGTCGTAGGCATCGCATGATTGCGCGAAGACGCGGGCGCGCTCGTCCTGCAGCAACCTGCGGGTGATGGCATAGCCGATACCGAGGCGTCGACCCACACCCGTGACGAGGACGGTACGCCCATCGCTGTTCATGCTGCATCCTTGATGGTGGCGGCATACACGTCGACGTATTCCTGACCCGACAGGGTGGACAACCCCGCCATCACCTCATCGGTGGCCGCACGCAGAATCGCCCTACTGTTCTCTCCCCCTGCATATCTCGTGAAGTCCAGCGGCTTGCCGACTGTCATGCGCACCTTCCCCGGACGCCACATCCGCGAGCCGACCGGATTGACCGTGCGCGTTCCGTGCATCACCACCGGCACGACGGGGGCACCCGTTTCGATCGCGACTCTCGCAAGGCCGGTCTTGCCCTTGTACAGCCGGCCGTCGGGAGATCGCGTGCCCTCCGGGTACACCGCCCACACCTTCCCTTGTCGCAGAATGCTTTTCGCAGCGTCGAGCGCCGGAGTAGAAGCGTCCGCGCCGCGGCGGTCGACGGGAACCTGACCTGTCGCGCTGTAGAACCAACGAAGCGCCGCGCCCTTGATTCCGCGGCCGGTGAAGTACTCGCTCTTCGCGATGAAGGTGACCCGGCGACGAACCATGAGGACGAGAAAGAACGAGTCGACGACGGTCAGGTGATTTCCAGCGACGATCACCGGTCCCGACGTCGGAAAATTTTCCATCCCGACCACCGTCGGCCGACCCAGAATGCGGAGGATCGGCCCGATCAGCACATATTTGAAGAGCAAGTACCACATCGATGAATCCTCTCGGCTGGACAACGTCACGGCCGAGAGTAGACAATGTCTACGTGCCTGACAACCTACGGACTCGACTGGTGGACGCAGGTGTCCGCCTGCTCGAAAGCGAAGGGCAGGGCGGGCTCACAATCAGAGCGGTCACGCGTGAAGCCGGCGTCTCACACGGCGCGCCGAGACGCTATTTTCCGACGTTGAGTGCGCTGTGCGCCGCCGTCGCTCGGGTCGGTCTCGTCGATATCGGGGTGGCTCTGGACCGCGCGACGCAGCAATCGACGTCGCCGCAGGAAGCATTGAATGCGATAGCGGACGCGTACGTGGACTTTGCGGCGCGGCGACCGGCGATGTTCGCCCTCGTCTTCAGGCACGACCTACTCGAGGGCTCGGGCGAGAACCTGCGGCTCACCTCGCGTCCGTTGTTCGAGGCCTTGATCGCCGCGGTCGGTGCCGTCGCGCCGGAGAATCCACAGTTCACCGCCCTGCGACTGTGGACCTCCGTGCACGGAATAGCGGCGCTCAACTCCACCCACGCATTCGAGCCGGTCACCGACCTGTCGGCGGTGACGGAGTTGACCCGCCGCGCAGTGCGCGACGTGATCGCCGACGCTACCGAACCAGGGACTTGACCGACGCCGGCAGCTGGCGGACGTTCTTGTAGGGGCCGACCACCGCGGCACCGAAAGGACGGTCGAGCAACACGGCAGCGACCTCGCGTACCTCGTCGTTGCCGACGCTGTCGATCCTCGCCAACGTATCGGTGATGTCGCGGTGATTGCCGTAGTTCAGTTCACTGCGACCGATCCGGTTCATCCGAGAGCCCGAATCCTCGAGTCCCAGAACCAAACCGCCACGCAACGAACCCTTGGCCCGCGCACACTCCGCGTCGGTGATCCCCTCGGCGGCAACCTTGGCCAGCACTTCCCTGATCACCGTGGTCACTTCGCCCAAGTTCTCCGGCTGACAACCCGCGTAGACGGAGAAGGCACCACTGTCGGCAAACGTATCCACCGACGAGTACACCGAGTACGCCAGACCACGTTCTTCCCTGATCTCCTGGAACAGACGAGAACTGAGCCCGCCCCCCACTGCGGAGTTCAGCACGGACAACGCCCAGCGATGCCCTTCGTGTCGACCGAACGCCCGTACGCCCAGGCACAGATGCGCCTGCTCGCTGTCACGAGTGGTCAGGCTCAACGTGGGAGCATTGCGCAATCGCGCTGTGCCACCGCGTCGTTCGGCCGGCCGTGCGCCCTTGACCAGATGGCCGGAGAACGCTCGGCGCACGAGCGAGACGATCTGCTTGTGATCGACGTTGCCCGCGACGGCAACGACCATGCGCTGCGGCGTGTAGCGGCGAACGTGGAACGAGTGCAATTGCGCACGGGTCATCGACTCGATGGATTCGACGGAACCGATGATCGGGCGTCCGATCGGATGATCGCCGAACATGGCTTCCAGGAAGGCATCTCCGAGCAGATCCTCGGGATCGTCGTCGCGCATGGAGATCTCTTCGAGGACCACCTGTCGCTCGACGTCGACATCTGCCGAGCGGCACCGGCCACGAAGCACCACATCGCTGACGAGATCGATGGCGAGCGCCACGTCCTCGTCGAGCACGTGCGCGTAGAAGCAGGTGCTCTCCTTCGAGGTGAACGCGTTCAGCTCTCCCCCGACACCGTCCATCACCTGGGCGATTTCGAGCGCGCTGCGCGTAGGAGTCGACTTGAACAGCAGATGTTCGAGGAAGTGTGCGGCACCGGCAACACTGGGTTGCTCGTCCCGTGAACCGACCCCGACCCACACGCCGACCGAAGCCGAGCGAACGCCGGGCACGAACTCGGTGACGATCCGAAGACCGCCGGGCAGAGTGGTGCGTTGCACGCCCGTGTCGATGCCGGTGCTCTCTGGAACGGCCGAACGGTACGTCCCGAGGGGACGTACCGTTCGGCTCGGTTGCTTCTTACTCAGCGCTGGCCTCGGCGGGAGCCTCGGGAGCGTCGGCGGGAGCAGCAGCGTTGTCGTCTTCGACGGGAACGAGGCTGATCTTGCCGCGGTTGTCGATATCGGCGATCTCGACGCGCAACTTGGATCCGACGCTGACGACGTCCTCCACCTTGTTGATGCGCTTGCCGTTACCGAGCTTGGAGATGTGCACCAGTCCGTCGCGGCCCGGGAGCAGCGAGACGAATGCACCGAAAGCCGTTGTCTTGACGACGGTTCCGAGGAATCGCTCGCCGACCTTCGGCAGCTGCGGGTTGGCAATGGCGTTGATCATGTCGATCGCGGCCTGTGCGGACGGGCCGTCCGCTGCACCGACGTAGACAGTGCCGTCATCTTCGATCGAGATGTTGGCACCGGTCTGCTCGGTGATGGAGTTGATCATCTTGCCCTTGGGCCCGATGACCTCGCCGATCTTGTCGACCGGCACCTTGATCGCGGTGACGCGAGGTGCGTACGGGCTCATCTCGTCCGGGGTGTCGATGGCCTCGGCCATGACCTCGAGGATCGTCGTGCGAGCATCCTTGGCCTGCGACAGCGCGCCGGCGAGCACCTTGGAGGGGATGCCGTCGAGCTTGGTGTCGAGCTGCAGCGCCGTGACGAAGTCCTTGGTTCCGGCGACCTTGAAGTCCATGTCGCCGAACGCGTCCTCGGCACCGAGGATGTCGGTGAGTGCGACGTAACGGGTCTCGCCGTCGACCTCGTCGGACACGAGGCCCATCGCGATACCGGCAACCGGGGCACGCAGCGGCACACCGGCATTGAGCAGCGACAGAGTCGATGCGCAGACCGAGCCCATCGAGGTCGAGCCGTTGGAGCTCAGTGCCTCGGAGACCTGACGGATGGCGTACGGGAACTCGGCCTGGCTCGGCAGCACCGGCAGCAGGGCGCGCTCGGCGAGTGCGCCGTGCCCGATCTCGCGACGCTTCGGCGAACCGACGCGGCCGGTCTCACCGGTCGAGTACGGCGGGAAGTTGTAATGGTGCATGTAGCGCTTGGACGTCTCGGGCCCGAGCGAGTCGACCTGCTGCGCCATCTTGACCATGTCGAGGGTGGTGACGCCCAGGATCTGGGTCTCGCCGCGCTCGAACAGGGCCGATCCGTGGGTACGGGGGATGATCGCGACCTCGGCGGACAGCGACCGGATGTCGGTGATGCCACGGCCGTCGATGCGGAAGTGATCGGTGAGGATGCGCTGGCGAACCGACTTCTTGGTCAGTGCGCGGAATGCGGCACCGATCTCCTTCTCGCGGCCGGCGAAGCTGTCTCCGACCGACGTGAGGACCTGAGCCTTGACCTCGTCGAGCTTGCTCTCACGCTCGGCCTTGCCTGCGATGGTCAGTGCCTCGTTCAGCGGGATCTTCGCGGCGTTCTCGACGGCCTCGAAGACGTCCGACTGGTACGCCGGGAAGACCGGGTAGTCGCCGGTCGGCTTGGCGGCCTTGGACGCGAGCTCCTGCTGTGCGGTGCACAGGGCTGCGATGAACGGCTTCGAAGCCTCGAGGCCCTCGGCGACGACCGACTCGTTGGGGGCGGTTGCACCACCCTCGATGAGCTCGATGACGTTCTCGGTGGCCTCGGCTTCGACCATCATGATCGCGACGTCTGCGTCGGCACCGGAGCCGGAGACGATGCGGCCGGCGACGACCATGTTGAACACGGCCTTCTCGAGCTGCTCGTTGGTCGGGAACGCGACCCACTGCTTGTCGATCAGTGCGACGCGGACGCCGCCGATCGGGCCGGAGAACGGCAGTCCGGCGATCTGCGTCGAGGCCGATGCCGCGTTGATCGCGACGACGTCGTACAGATCGGCCGGGTTGAGGCTCATCACCGTGATGACGACCTGGATCTCGTTGCGCAGTCCGTCGACGAACGTCGGACGCAACGGCCGGTCGATCAGGCGGCAGGTGAGGATGGCGTCGGTGGACGGACGGCCCTCGCGGCGGAAGAACGATCCGGGGATACGGCCCGCGGCGTACATGCGCTCTTCGACGTCGACCGTCAGCGGGAAGAAATCGAATCCCTCACGGGGGTGCTTGCCTGCGGTCGTTGCCGACAGCAGCATGGTGTCCTCGTCGAGGTACGCGGCGACTGCGCCTGCGGCCTGCTGTGCGAGGCGGCCGGTCTCGAAGCGGATGGTCCGCTTGCCGAACGTGCCGTTGTCGATGATCGCAGTTGCTTCGTAGACGCCTTCTTCGACGTCCACGGTCGTTGTCTCTGTCATAGGTTCTCTTCTCGTCCTCTCGTCTTTGCCGTGCCCGCGCGGACACACCACGAGCCCTCCTGGCTGTGGCGGCATACCTGTGCCGTCCATCCGACGAGAGCTTCTCTCGGGACGCGGCTGCGCGGAGGCGGCCATCGATCGAAGCCCATCGGATCTCGTATCCGAAAGGCCACTACCGAAGACCGTCACCACGGCGTGACAGGCATACACGGCGGTGTGCGGATGCCGTGCATCCGCTTTCTCGTGCTGACGTAACTGTTCTTGCGGTACAAACACAGATAGCCAACGAGGAACAGTCTAAGCACTGCCTCGTTGGCTACTGCACTATTGCTGCGAGTCGGGTGCGCACCGGCGCGTCGAACCGTGCATCGGTGACATCCTCGCGTCGATGCGAATTATCGACGCAGACCCAGACGCTCGATGAGCGAGCGGTAGCGGGTGACGTCGACCTTCGCGATGTACTTGAGCAGGCGACGACGACGTCCGACCAGCAGCAGCAGGCCGCGGCGGGAGTGGTGGTCGTGCTTGTGCATCTTGAGGTGCTCGGTCAAGTCGACGATGCGCTTGGTGAGCATTGCAACCTGCGCCTCGGGCGAGCCCGTGTCGGTGGGATGCAAGCCGTACTCGCCGAGAACGGCCTTCTTCTGTTCGGTGGTCAATGCCACTGGTACTACTCCTGATCAATGACGTCCGCGTGAAAGGAAGCAACGCACCCTGTGGTCGAGACCACGGAATCGAAGCCGGTACAGCCGCCACGGACCGCAGCGAGCACCGAGGGGCCAGCCTATCAGGCCGTGCTCGCCGCCAGAATCGAGCGGGCCCGCTCGGCGTCGCGCCCCATTTCCTCCACGAGTGCTTCCATCGAGTCGAACTTCTCCATGCCGCGCAGTCGGTCGACGAAGTCGACTGCCACATGCTGCCCGTACAGGTCGGCCTCACCGTCGAGGACAAACGCCTCGACGGTTCTGGTACGACCCGAGAACGTGGGATTGGTGCCCACCGACACAGCAGCCGGATGCCGCTCCCCCGGAGTGACCGTACCCATGATCGGACCCGGCCCGAGCACGGTGAACCATGCCGCGTACACACCGTCGGCGGGGATGGCCGAGTACATGGGCGGCGCGACATTGGCTGTGGGATAACCCATTTGGCGACCTCGACCGTCTCCGTGCACAACGACACCTTCGACACGGTGCGGTCGCCCGAGCGCGGCGGTGGCCGCAGCGACGTCACCGGCGTCCACGCACGATCTGATGTACGTCGAGGAGAACGTCACGGCATGCTCGGCGAGCAGGTTGACCCCGTCGACTGCAAATCCGGACCGCTCGCCGATCTTGCGCAGCATGGGCACGGTGCCGAGCGCCTTCTTCCCGTAGGTGAAGTTCTCGCCGACGACGACCTCGGCGACGTGCAGGCGTTCGATCAGGATCTCGTGCACGTATCGCTCGGGAGTGAGCTTCATCAGTTCGGGCGTGAACGGCATGACGCAGAAGACGTCGATTCCCAGTTCCTCGGCGAGTTCGGCTCGCCTCGTCAGGGTCGTGAGCTGAGCAGGGTGGCTGCCCGGCCGCACGACCTCCATCGGATGGGGATCGAACGTCATGAGCACGCTGGGAACGCCGCGCTTCTTCGCAGCGGCCACCGCTCTCCCGATCAGTTGTGCGTGTCCGCGATGAACGCCGTCGAAGACGCCGATCGTGAGCACGCACCGACCCCAGTCGGCAGGTACATCGTCGAGACCTCGCCATCTCTGCACACCGCGAAGCCTACGGCCCGAAGGCCGCTCGGTCACTCTCGGCCAGGCGTGTCGCGCGCGGCAGGTATGGACAAAAAGGTATCCCCACGGTAAATATTTCGGGGTGCCTAACTTATTTCTTCGCCAGCGTGGATCTCGCGCCCGGCGGATTCTCGCGAGCTGGGCCGTGGTGGGACTACTGGTAGCAGCGTCGACCGGCTGCGCGCGGGCTGTCGGAGAGGACGATCCGACTGTGCTCGACGACGGCAGACCCCTGGTTCTGACGACCTTCACCGTCCTCGCCGACATGGCAGCCAATGTCGCCGGTGACCACCTTCGAGTGGAATCGATCACAAAAGCCGGAGCCGAGATCCACGGCTACGAGCCGACACCCGGAGACCTACGCACCGCGGAGCAGGCCGAGTTGATCCTGGACAACGGGCTGGGGCTGGAGGCCTGGTTCGAGAAGTTCGTCGAGCGCATCCCCGCACCGCACGCCGTGGTGAGTGCAAACGTGGACCCGATCTACATCCGTGACGACGCCTACGCGGGGAAAGCGAACCCCCATGCGTGGATGTCCCCCGTCGTGGCCGAGACGTACGTGGAGAACATCGCCGAGGCGTTCGTCGCCCTGGACCCCGCCAACACCGACGACTATCGAGCGAACGCAACCGCGTACATCGGACAGCTCCGCGAGGTCGGAGCCGAACTGGCCGCCGATCTCTCCGGGCTGCCCGCTCGTCAACGCGCGCTCGTCACCTGCGAGGGCGCATTCGGCTACCTGGCCCGCGACTTCGATCTGCAGGAGGCCTACCTGTGGCCGGTCAACGCCGAGCAGGAGGGGACGCCGAAGCAGGTGGTACGCACCATCGATTTCGTTCGTGACAACGACGTACCCGCCGTGTTCTGCGAGTCGACCGTCTCGGACAAGGCGCAGCTGCAGGTCGCCGAGGACACCGGAGCTCGGTTCGGCGGACAGCTCTACGTCGATTCACTGAGCGATGCAGCCGGCCCCGTCCCCACGTACCTGGATCTACTGCGCTACGACGCACGATTGATCGCCGACGCACTCGTAGGAGAACGATGACCCAGCACCACAGGCCCCCGCACGAGAACGGGGCGGCGCTGACGGTCGATACCGTCAATGTCCGATACCGCGATGTCGTGGCCCTCACCGATGCCAGCCTGACCCTCGCACCCGGCCGGGTGTGCGGGTTGGTCGGCATGAACGGATCGGGCAAGTCGACGCTGTTCAAGGCCGTCATGGGAGTGGTCAAGCCCAACTCCGGCTCGATCACCGTGTTCGGCGGCGACCCGGCCCAGGCGCGCAAGGCCGGCACGGTCAGCTACGTACCCCAGGCGGAATCCGTCGACTGGACATTCCCGATCAGCGTGCGCGACGTGGTCATGATGGGCCGATACGGGAAGCAGAATTTCCTCCGCACCCCCCGGGCAGCCGATCGACTGGCCGTCGACGAGGCTCTGCAGCGCGTCGACCTCGCCGAACTCGCGAACCGACAGATCGGCCAGCTCTCCGGCGGTCAACGAAAACGTGCGTTCGTCGCCCGCGCCATCGCCCAGGAGGCGTCACTGCTGTTGCTCGACGAACCCTTCGCCGGTGTGGACAAGAAGACCGAAGCCACCATCACCCGCCTGCTCCGCGAACTCGCAGCACACGGCGCGTCGGTTCTCGTGTCCACGCACGATCTCCATGCCCTACCGGAGCTGTGCGACGAGGCGATCCTGCTGCAGCAACGGGTGCTCATGCACGGCAGTCCGGCCGAAGTACTGCGCCCGGAGAACCTGGCGCTGGCCTTCGGTATCGACCCGTCGAAGGTCGACCAACTCGGTGCGGGCACCCGAACTCCGGTCACCCGAACCACGGAAGCGAGCTGAACCGTGTATCTGATCGATTTTCTGGTGGACCCACTCGAATACACCTTCATGCAGCGAGCCCTCCTGGTGACCGTCACCGCCTCGATCGTGTGCGCGGTCCTGAGCTGCTGGCTCGTCCTCATCGGGTGGTCGTTGATGGGCGACGCCGTCTCGCACGCAGTTCTTCCCGGCGTCGCGCTGTCGTACCTGTTCGGGGCACCGTTCGCGATCGGAGCACTGCTGTTCGCCCTCATCGCGGTCGGTGCCATCGGAGTGGTCCGCAACACCACCATCGTCAAGGAGGACGCCGCGATCGGCGTCGTCTTCACCACGTTGTTCGCGCTCGGCGTCGTCCTGATCTCCAAGTTTCCGAGCCAGATCGACCTCAACCACATCCTGTTCGGCAACCTGCTCGGAGTCTCGCAGGCCGACATGGTCCAGGTGTTCGTCCTCGGTGGCATCGCGCTGGTGGCCATGATCGTCAAGCGTCGCGACTTCACTCTCTTCGCGTTCGACCGCACCCAGGCCCGCGCCGTCGGCATCAATCCGACGGTGATCTCGGCCGTGATGCTGACCCTGCTCGCCCTGACGACCGTGGTCGCACTCCAGGCCGTCGGCGTCATCCTCGTGGTGGCGATGCTCATCACTCCCGGTGCGTCCGCCTATCTACTCACGCACAGCTTCGGCCGCATGCTCGTGCTGGCACCGATCGTCTCGGTGGGTTGCGCGCTGGTGGGGATCTACGCCAGCTTCTACCTCGACGTGTCCTCCGGCGGCAGCGTGGTGCTCACCCAGGGCCTGGTCTTCGTCCTTGCCTACCTCTTCAGCCCGTCACAGGGCATCGTCGTCCGCGCCCTTCGGCAACGCGGACAGGTGCCGGTGGCTCCGGCCGGGTGAGATGTCTTTTTCCATTGGATTGCCTAAGCTCGGCGACGTGGCGCAACGAAAAGACGATCCCGCACCGGCCGACGAGGGCGTCCAGCTGTCCGCGGTTGCGCAGGACTACCTCAAGGTCATCTGGACGGCCAGCGAATGGAGCGAGGACTCCGTCAGCACCAAGATGCTCTCCGAACGCATCGGTGTCTCCGCCTCGACGGTGTCGGAGGCGATTCGCAAGCTCGCCGACCAGGGCATGGTCGACCACGCCCGCTACGGGGCCATCTCACTGACCGAGAAGGGTCGCCTGGCTGCCATAGGCATGGTGCGTCGGCACCGACTGATCGAGACCTATCTGGTCCGCGAACTGGGTTACGGCTGGGACGAAGTGCACGACGAGGCAGAGATCCTCGAACACGCCGTCTCGGATCTGATGATGGATCGCATCGACGCCAAACTGGGCCATCCCGAACGCGATCCGCACGGCGACCCGATTCCGTCGGTCGACGGTGCGATCGAGACTCCGTCCGCGACCCGCCTGAGCGAGTACCTCGACGGACAGTCCGGCCGTGTCGCCAGAATTTCCGACTCCGACCCGGCGATGCTCCGCTACTTCGATTCCGTCGGTATCACGCTGGACCTGCCGATAACGGTGGTCGAGCGACGCGACTACGCCGGCACCGTCGCCATCGAGCTGGCCCGCACCGACGCCACCGATTCCATCGACCTGGGCCATCGCGCCGCCGAGGCGATCTGGATGGTTCCGGCTACCTGATCGCCGGGATCGCGTCAGTGCCCGCGCAAGGTCGCGGGCCGCACGACCATGACCGAACTGGCGCGCTTGCCCTTCTCCTGAAGCAGAGCGATGGTGTGACCCGTGGGATCGACCGCCGCGTACACCCCGTCGATTCCGACCGGATCCAGCCACCGTCCCTGGCTCAACGATTCCGCTTCACCCGCGTCGATCTGCCGGTGCGGGAAGGCTGTTCGCGCCGCCTGGTCGATGTCCAGGCTCACGGCCGGATCCTCGGCCAGTTCTTCGAGTGTCCGGGCATGCTCGAGGGTGAAGGGACCGACGCGGGTGCGGCGCAGCACGGTCAAGTGACCGCCGACGCCCAGCGCCGCACCGAGATCTCGGGCCAGGGCTCGCACGTACGTCCCCGACGTGCAGTCCACCTCGACATCGAGGTCGACGAACGCGGATTCGTTCTCCACCACATCACGCCTGGCCGTCACGTCGAATCGGGTGACGCTGACCTTGCGGGCGGCGAGTGTGAACTCCTCACCTGCGCGGGACAATTTGTGGGCACGTTGCCCGTCGACCTTGATGGCGCTGACACTGGCGGGCACTTGCTCGATATCGCCGGTCAGGGCGGCGATCGCGGTCGAGATCTCGGGGTCGGTGACATGCGCGGCCGAGACATCGGCCAGAACGTCACCCTCGGCGTCGTCGGTCGTCGTGCTCCGGCCGAGCCGGATGGTTGCGGTGTACGACTTGGTGGTCAGCGAGAGCAATCCGAGCATCTTGGTCGCACGCTCCACGCCGAGCACGAGCACGCCGGTCGCCATGGGATCCAGAGTCCCCGCATGGCCGACCTTTCTGGTGCGCAACAGTTTTCGGCACGACGCCACCACATCGTGGCTCGTCACTCCCGGCCCCTTGTCGACCACAAGCAGGCCGGCACCGACGAGACCGGACGAAATCTTTTCGCGAGCACTCACGAGAGAGCATTGTGCCAGGCTCACGGAACGGGTCGTCACATCACCGAGATCGCGGTCATCACCAGGCCTCCCGCAACCATCCATCGACCGTCGAAGGCCCGCAACGGCGGTCCGGACACCGTGTCTCCTGGCACCAGCAGCTCGGAATGGAACGTTCCGGAAATGTCGTCACCGGAGCCGGTGCGTTCGAAGGTGATGTGTGCGTCCTCGAAACCGAGCCAGCGTCCCGTCAACGGCTCCCAGGCCTTGTACGTCGCTTCCTTGGCGCAGAACAAGACTCGATCCCAGTGCACGTCTTCACGGCCCACGGTCGCGAGCCACTCGCGTTCGGCCTCCAGGCTCACTGCCCCGAGTACTCCATCGGGCAAGGGCCCGTGCGGCTCCGCGTCGATTCCCACCGAACGCACCTGCATCGAATAGGCCAACACCGCACCGCGATAGCCGTCGCAGTGCGTCAACGATCCGACCACACCCTTCGGCCACTGCGGGGCGCCGGACTTACCGCGCATGATCGGTGCCGGCTCCACACCCAGCTTCTCCATCGCCACCCGCGCGCAGTGTCGAGCCGAGGTGAACTCACGTTTGCGCTTGTCCACCGCCTTGGCCACCAGCGGGGCTTCGAGCGGATGCGGCGTCAGACCCGGTGGGTCCGCGAACAATTCGGCCGAGACGACGCCGTTGGGAAGTATGGATTCGATCACTTGCCTGCCCTCATCTTCTCTACCTCTGCCTCCATCTCGGGCGTCACCGTGAAGTGCCCGCCCCACTTGTTCAACGCGCCCGGCGGGTACTCGGGGACCGGAAGAATCTGGCGCAGAACGTTCTTCGGCAGGCCGCGGCGCTGCCATTCACGCGGGTAACCCACCGACACCTCCTCGAAGCGAACGCCGTCGTAATAGGTCGTCCGCGGGATGTGCAGGTGCCCGTACACCGAGCAGATCGCGTTGTACCGCGTGTGCCAATCCGCCGTCAGAGTGGACCCGCACCACAGCGCGAACTCCGGGTAGAACAGCACCTCGGTGGGCTGCCGGACCATCGGGAAGTGGTTGATCAACACGGTCGGAACGGAGGTGTCCAACGCATCGAGACGCTCCCGGGTGGCGTCGATCCGCGCGTGGCACCAGGCATCTCGCGTCGCGTACGGCTGCGAGGACAGCAGGAACTCGTCGGTGGCAACGACGTTCTTCTCGCGTGCGATCGCCAGTCCGTGTTCCTTGTCTCTCGCTCCCTGCGGCAGGAACGTGTAGTCGTAGAGCAGGAACATCGGCACGATCGTCGCCGGGCCTCCCTCCCCCTCCCACCGCAGATACGGGTCCTCCGGGGTGACGACGTCGATCTCGCGGCACAGGTTCACCAGGTACTCGTATCGAGCAGCACCGTGGATCTGCACGGGATCTTTCACCGTCGTCCACAGCTCGTGGTTTCCGGGAACCCAGATGACTTTCGCGAAACGGCTACGGAGCAGTTCGAGCGCCCACTTGATGTCGTCGGTCTTCTCCGACACGTCACCGGCGACGATCAGCCAGTCGTCGGGCGATTCGGGGAAGATGTCCTCGGTCACGGGCCGGTTGCCCCGATGTCCGACGTGAATGTCGCTCACTGCCCACAGCTTCGCTGCCACTGAAAATTCCTTCCGATGCGCTCGGCCGCCGGCGTCGAATCGCCAGAACCGTCCGAGAACGTACCAACGTCCAATACTCCATGCAGATTCCGCGACGTATCCGGGCGGGGTGAAGTGGCACCGAGGTCGACGGTGGGACGGTACGGCTCACCGAAAACAGGATTGGGTCGAAACACCCGCAGATTCGGGTATATGGTGCCGTTCATGACTTGTTTGCGGATGATTGCTCGGGTGGCGTCTCGATGACGGTGCCCCCGGTCCGCGTTCGAGATGCCGCGGCACTCCTCGGTGTCAGTGACGACACCGTGCGCAGATGGATCGACAGCGGAGCGCTCCCGGCGCTCGAGGACGAGACCGGGCGCAAGGTCATCGCCGGCCGCGACCTCGCCGACTATGCACGCGAACACGCCGTCCCCCCACCGGAGATCTCGCCGGGCGGCAGCTCTGCCCGCAACCGACTCGTGGGGTTGGTCACCGAGGTCGTCTCGGACGCGGTGATGAGCGAGGTGAGCATGCAGTGCGGGCCGTTCACGATCGTGTCCCTGATGAGCACCCGATCGGTTCGTGAACTGGGGCTCGAGCCCGGCAAGGTCACCACCGCCGTCGTCAAGGCCACGACCGTCATCGTCGAGACACCCTAGAACGCAGGAGATGTTCGTGAAGACAGTGCACTCGGTATCCGCGCTCGTGATTGCAGCCACCCTGATTCTGGTCGGGTGCAGTGCGCAGTCCGATTCGACCGCGCCCGATGGACCCTCGGACGGTAGCGCGGTCCGAGGAGAGATCACGGTCTTCGCCGCGGCATCGCTTCGCGCGACGTTCACCGATCTCGGTACTCGATTCGAGGCCGAACACCCCGGCACCTCGGTGGAGTTCAGCTTCGCGGGCTCATCCGATCTGGCCGCGCAGCTGATCTCCGGCGCTCCTGCCGACGTCTTTGCCTCCGCGGATACGAAGAACATGACCGAGACGGTCGACGAGGGCCTGGTTGCGGGCGATCCCGTCGACTTCGCGTCGAACACTCTGACCATCGTGACCGCCCCCGGAAACCCGGACGGCATCACATCGTTCGCCGATCTGGCGAATCCCGACGTTCTCACGGTGATCTGCGCACCCCAGGTGCCGTGCGGCGCGGCGACGGCCTCGGTCGAAACTGCAACCGGCACTTCCGTCCCGGCCGTGAGCGAAGAATCCTCGGTCACCGACGTGCTGGGCAAGGTCACCTCGGGGCAGGCCGATGCCGGGCTGGTCTACGTCACCGACGCTGCCGGGGCAGGCGAGGCCGTGACCGCGGTGCCCTTCGAGGAGTCGAGCGAGGCCGTCAACACCTACCCGATCGCGACACTGGCCGGTTCCGGCAACCCGGACACAGCTCGCGCCTTCACCGAGTTCGTCACCGGACCCGTCGGACGGGACGTACTCGGTCGAGCCGGCTTCGCCGCACCGTGACCGCTCGAGTCGCCGAAGGCGGAAGGTCCTCGGCCGGGCCCCGTCCGACCGTCGGAGTACCACTGTGGATATTCGCACCGGCCGCCGTGGGCGCACTACTCGTCGTGTTGCCGCTGGCCGCGATGTTCACCCGCATCGATTGGTCGAATTTTCTCGGCCTCGTCACCTCCGAATCCGCTGTCGCAGCGCTGGTTCTCAGCCTGAAGACGGCGACGGCAAGCACCGTGGTGTGTGTGCTTCTCGGCGTGCCGATGGCCGTCGTGCTCTCACGCAGCTCGATCAGAGGGCTCTCGATCCTTCGCTCGCTCGTCGTACTGCCCTTGGTCCTGCCCCCGGTGGTCGGCGGCATCGCGCTCCTCTACACCTTCGGACGCCAAGGGCTGCTCGGCGAACATCTCGATGCGTTCGGGATTCGGATTGCGTTCACCACCTCGGCCGTCGTGTTGGCGCAGGTGTTCGTGTCGTTGCCGTTCCTCGTCGTCAGTGTCGAGGGCGCGTTGCGCACGGCCGGTGACCGCTACGACGTGGTGGCTGCAACCCTGGGTGCCACCCCCACCACCGTCCTACGGCGAGTCACCGTTCCGCTGATACTTCCCGGACTGATATCAGGAACCGTTCTCGCCTTCGCTCGCGCACTCGGAGAATTCGGAGCGACGTTGACCTTCGCCGGCTCCCTGGAGGGCGTGACCAGGACGCTGCCGCTGGAGATCTATCTGCAGCGCGAGAGCGACCCCGATGCCGCCGTGGCGCTGTCGATGGTTCTGATTCTCGTCGCGGCACTCGTCGTCGTGACCGCGCGCGGCACTCGATCGTCGGGAACGCTGTGAACTCGCTGTACCTCCGGGCCACCCTCGGCGTCCGCGCAATCGATCTCGAACTCGACGCCAGGGAGGGAGAGACGGTCGCGGTCCTCGGGCCGAACGGGGCAGGCAAATCGACACTGCTGCAGATCGTCGCCGGCGTGGTGGCACCCGACGACGGAATCGTCCGACTCGGCGAGGACGTGTTGACCGACACCGCTTCGAACACCGTCGTGCCGATTCATGCCAGGGGCGTCGCGACCCTGGCTCAGGAAGCTCTGTTGTTTCCCCACATGGACGCTCGCGCGAACGTGGCCTTCGCACCACGAAGCACCGGCGCGAACCGCGCCACCGCGCGAGCCGTGGCCGATACCTGGCTCGACGCGGTCGGAGCCTCCCACCTGGCCGATCGCCGCCCTGCGCAGCTGTCCGGCGGTCAGGCTCAACGTATCGCCATCGCGCGTGCTCTTGCGGCCGATCCACGACTGCTGTTGCTCGACGAACCCCTGGCCGCGCTGGACGTCGATACGGCACCGGGCATTCGGCGAGTGCTGCGCACAGTGCTGCGCGAGAGCGGGCGTACGGCCTTGATCGTGACCCACGATCTGCTCGACGTCGTCGCACTCGCCGATTCCGTCGTGGTCGTCGACGGTGGACGCGTCGTCGAGCGCGGGTCGGTCACCGAGGTCCTGACCGCGCCTCGCAGCGAATTCGGTGCCCGCATCGCCGGGGTGAACCTGCTCTCGGGACGGGCTGTCGACGCCGACGACTCGACCTCCCTGAATACGAATTGGGGAGTGACGGTCCACGGCTCCGGGCGGCACGCCACCGGAACTCCACTGGTGGCGGTCTTCTCCCCCGCCGCCGTGTCGGTACACCCGACTGCACCGCACGCCAGCCCCCGCAACGTGTTCGAGGTGGCGATCGAGGAGATGGAGGTACAGGGCTCCGGCATCCGTGTCAGGTCACGTCCGCAACCCGACGGGTCTCCCGGCATGGCCGCCGACATCACCCCGGCAGCGGTATCGGATCTCGGGCTCGAGCCCGGACGCCGGGTGTTCTTCGTCGTCAAGAGCCACGAGGTGGCACTGCACCCCGCGTTACCGTCCCAGCCCGAACGATAGTCAGTGGCGTAGTTGGCGGTCGCTGCCGATCACCAGCCACTTACCGGACAGCACCCGGCCCGCGACGGCGAGCATGCGCAGGGCAACGAAGACGCCGAGCCCTGTCCAGATCCCGACCAACCCCCAGTCGAACACCAGAGCCGACCAGATGAACGGCAGAAAACCCACGACGGCGCAGGCCATGGTCGCGTTCCTCAGAAAGGCAGCGTCACCACTGCCGAGCAGCACACCGTCCAACGCGAACACCACCCCGGCGATGGGGATGATCGCGACGAAGATCCACCAGATCGCGTGCATCTCGTCGATGACCGACGCGTCGGTGGTGAACAGATCCGGAACGAACGATCGCCCGACGGCGAACACGCAGGCGAGGACGACCGCGAACACCGTCGACCATGCCGTCAATCGCCACGCGAGGGCGCGCGCATCCTCGATCCTGCTCGCGCCGAGGGCCGCTCCGACCAGGGTCTGAGCGGCGATTGCCAGCGAATCGAGCATCAACGACACCAGGTTCCACATGTGCAGTACCACCTGGTTGGCGGCGACCGAGGCCGCGCCGAACCTCGACGCCACCGCAGCAGCGGACAGAAAGCAGGCCTGAAACGCCAGACTCCGCACGATCAGGTCGCGGCCCAGCACCAGTTGCGCGCGCATCACCGACCAGCGCGGTCGCAATTCGGTGCTCGCCCGCACGACTGCGACGACGAACAGCGCACCGGCGACGCCCTGACCGATCACGTTCGCCACAGCCGATCCCACCAGCCCCAGCCGTGGGAATCCGAGCAACCCATGAACCAGAAGTGGGCACAACACCGCCGACACTGAGAAGCCGAACACGACGAAACGCAGTGGTGTCACCGTGTTCTGGACTCCGCGCATCCATCCGTTTCCGGCCAGCGACACCAGAATGAACGGCACACCGAGCAGAGCCACCCGCAGCCACGCGACGGCCTCGGCGGCGATGTCACCGCCGCCGGTCAGCACCGACACCACGGGCTCGGCCGCGAGCTGCATCACCGCGACGATGACGATGCCGATCGCGAAGGCCAACCAGGTTGCCTGCACACCCTCACCGACGGCATCACGCTCGCGACCGGCACCGTGCATGCGAGCCGCACGGGCGGTCGTGCCGTAGGACAGAAAAGTGAGCTGGGTGCTGACCTGGGCCAGAACGAGTCCGCCTATCGCCAGACCCGCGAGCGCCAAGGCACCGAGCCTGCCGACCACGGCGGCGTCGAACAACAGGTAGAGGGGTTCGGCGGCGAGGACACCGAGGGAGGGCAGCGACAGGCCGAGAATCTTTCGAGCGGTGACCGGAGTGGAGCTCACGACGCCGAGAGTGCCCCGCGCAGCGCCTCGATCACGTCGGGCAGATCGCCGGTCGCGGTGTAGCCGGCCGCGTTGCGGTGCCCGCCGCCGCCGAGTTCGCATGCCACCGCCGAGACGTCGACCTCGGTCTTCGAGCGCAGGGAGACCACCCAGACCGAGCCGAAGTCCTGCTGCTTGAGCACTGCGGCCACCTCTGCTTCGGAGGTGGTGCGCACGATGTCGATCACGCTCTCGATTTCCTCGGACCGCAGTCCAGCGGAATCCTCGCTCCGGATGACGGCGTACACCAGCCCTCGCCCGCCGGCTGCGTCGGGAATCAAGGATGCCGAACCGAGCACGGACCCGAGCATCGGCAGCCAGTCGAACGGGTGGGTGTCGAGCAGCTTGCGGGCGATGTGAGCGCCGTCGATCCCCGTGGCCAACAGTCTCTCGGCCAGCAGATGAGAACCCGGGCGAACCCAGCGGAACGAACCGGTGTCGGTGACCAAGCCCGCGAACAGCAGGTGGGCGAGATCGGCGTCGATCTCGACGCCCCACCGGTCGAGCAGACGCGCGATCACGGCGGTGGTGGACTCGGCGGATGCATGCACCACGTTCAGCGTTCCGAAGCGAGTGTTGCTGCGGTGGTGATCGATGACGAGGCTGGCCGACGCCGTATCGAGCCGGTCGCCCAACGAACCCAACCGACCCCGACTTCCGGCGTCGACCGTGACCACCAGGTCGACGGTCTCGGTGACCCGGTCGGCGTCGACCAGAAGATGCCTACCGGGCAACTCGTCCATCGACTCCGGCAGGGACGCCGGTGCAGCGAACGCCACCTGGACGGTCGCGCCGCGACGTTCGAGCACCGAACCGAGCGCGAGCCCACTGCCGATCGTGTCGGCATCGGGCTGGACGTGACACAGCACGGTCACCGAGGATGCACGTTCGAGCATCTCGATCGCCTGCGCCAAATCCTCGTCGGTCTCCGGCACCGACCCCGAACCATCGGACATGTCAGTCGGCTTCGGCGGGCTCGACGTCTGCAGGAGTGGAGCCTGCGGAATGACCACCCAGTGCAGGAGTGGAGCCTGCGGAATGACCATCCAGTGCAGGAGTGGAGCCTGCGGAATGACCATCTGTGTCTGCGACTTCGCGCGGAGCCTTGTACGGGTCCGGATCCCCGGCGGGCTTGGCGTTCGCACGGGCGCGGGCCAGTTCCTCGTCGGCCACGCGGGCACGCTCGAGAAGGTCTTCCATGTGGCGCGCGGTGTCGGGCACCGTGTCGGTCACGAACGTCAAGGTCGGTGTGTACCGCACACCCGTCCCGGCTCCGACCTTCGAGCGCAGCACGCCCTTGGCCTTCTCGAGTCCTGCCGCGGCCGCCTGAAGATCGGGCGGCGTATCGAGGTCTTCACCCATCACGGTGTAGTACACCGTGGCGTCGTGCAGGTCGGCCGTCACCTTGGTGTCGGTGATGGTCACGAATGCCAGCCGTGGATCCTTGATCTCGTGATCGATCGCCGTTGCAACGATTGCGGCGATTCGCTTGGACAACTTACGAGCCCTGGCCTGATCCACCACGACAATCACACTCCTCTTTCATGGCCGAACGTCGATTTCGATACGACGTAGCGGCGGTTGTGCACTTCACGCCTGCCGAGCAGTGCTCGGCGGACATCCCGGATCAATCCTCGGGTCCGAAGATTCTCCGGCGTACTGCCAACAGTTCCAGATCGTGGCGTTCGGCGACATGCCGTTCGCACTCGTCCAGTTTGTCGTGCAACAGGTCGACATCGGTACCGGCCGCGGCAACCCCCAGCAGGGATCGCCGAATACGTTCTCGCTCACCCGTTTCGGCAGCGGAGACACCCAGCCGTTGCAGATCACCGAGGACCGGTTCCATCATCGACCGCTTCTCGGCGAGCGAACGCACATCCCCCAACAACACGTCCAACTCCAGAGCACCCAGATACACGCTGACGTCCTTCGATCAGCTTCGACGACAAAGCCGGTGGTGGTACATATGTCGTACCACCACCGGCTCGAAAGTCGGAGCGCAGTGTCACTCCCCTGGCTTCACCACCGAGCCGACGCGACCGGATGCGGAGCCGAGTGGCTCCGCACCTGTTCTAGTCGCGCGGCTTTTCACGGAGTTCGTACGCCTCGATGACATCGCCCACCTTGATGTCGGAGTACGTCACCGTCAAACCACACTCGTAGCCCTCACGGACCTCCGTCGCGTCGTCCTTCTCGCGGCGGAGCGAGGAGATCGTGACGGTTTCCGCAACAACGGCACTGTCTCGGATGAGTCGTGCCTTGGCGTTGCGACGGATCGTACCGGAGGTGACGAGGCAACCGGCAATGTTTCCGACCTTGGAGGAACGGAACAGCGCGCGGATCTCGGCCTGCCCGAGGGCAACCTCCTCGTACACCGGCTTGAGCATGCCCTTGAGGGCCTTCTCGATCTCGTCGATGGCCTGGTAGATCACCGAGTAGTACCGGATGTCGACGCCTTCACGGTTGGCCAGCTCGGTGGCCTTGCCCTCCGCTCGAACGTTGAAGCCGATGATGATCGCGTTGGATGCCGACGCCAGGTTGACGTTGGTCTCCGTCACGCCGCCGACACCGCGGTCGATGACGCGCAGTTCGACCTCGTCGTCGATCTCGATACCGAGCAGCGCCTCTTCGAGCGCTTCCACGGTTCCCGAGTTGTCACCCTTGAGGATCAAGTTGAGCTGCGAAGTCTCCTTCAGAGCTGCATCGAGATCGTCGAGGCTGATGCGCTTGCGGCTCTTGGCTGCCAGAGCATTGCGCTTGCGCGCATTTCGACGGTCGGCGATCTGTCGAGCGATTCGGTCCTCGTCGACCACCAGAAGGTTGTCGCCTGCACCGGGCACCGACGTGAAGCCGATGACCTGCACGGGACGAGACGGCATCGCTTCGGTGACGTCCTCGCCGTGCTCGTCGACCATGCGACGGACACGTCCGTATGCATCACCGGCGACGATCGAGTCACCGACGCGGAGCGTTCCGCGAGCGATGAGCACGGTCGCGACCGGGCCACGACCACGGTCGAGGTGCGCCTCGATGGCGACACCCTGAGCGTCCATGTCCGGGTTGGCGCGCAGGTCGAGCGACGCGTCGGCCGTCAGCAGCACCGCTTCGAGGAGGGCATCGATGTTGGTGCCCTGCTTGGCGGAGATGTCGACGAACATCGTCTCGCCGCCGTATTCCTCGGCGACCAGACCGTATTCGGTGAGCTGCTGCCGGATCTTGTCCGGGTTCGCGCCCTCCTTGTCGATCTTGTTCACCGCGACCACGATCGGCACGTCGGCTGCCTGGGCGTGGTTGATGGCCTCCACCGTCTGCGGCATGACGCCGTCGTCGGCTGCGACCACCAGGATCGCGAGGTCGGTGGCCTTGGCACCACGGGCACGCATGGCCGTGAAGGCCTCGTGACCGGGGGTGTCGATGAACGTGACGAGACGTTCGTTGCCTTCGAGCTCGGTCAGCACCTGGTATGCACCGATGTGCTGCGTGATTCCGCCTGCCTCGCCTTCGCGCACCGTGGTGTTACGAATCGAGTCGAGCAGTCGCGTCTTACCGTGATCGACGTGGCCCATGACGGTGACCACCGGGGGACGCTGTTCCAGATCGTCCTCGCCGCCGGCGTCCTCGCCGTAGGTGAGATCGAACGAGTCGAGCAGCTCACGGTCTTCGTCCTCGGGACTGACGACCTGAACGACGTAGTTCATCTCGCCGCCGAGAAGCTCCAGCGTCTCGTCGTTGACGGACTGCGTCGCGGTGACCATCTCACCGAGGTTGAACAGGGCCTGCACCAGTGCGGCCGGGTTCGCGTCGATCTTGTCCGCGAAGTCCGACAGCGATGCGCCGCGGGCGAGACGGATGGTCTCACCGTTGCCGCGGGGCAGCCTGACGCCGCCGACTGCGGGAGCCTGCATGCTCTCGTACTCGGCGCGTTTCGCCCGCTTCGACTTGCGGCCACGACGAACTGCTCCGCCGGGACGACCGAACGCACCTGCTGCTGCGCCGCGCTGACCGGGGCGTCCACCGCCGCCGGGACGACCGCGGAAACCACCTGCGGGAGCGCCGCCTGCGGGGGCACCACCGGGAGCGCCGGGAGCGCCGCCGCCGCGGTAGCCACCGCCACCGCCGCCGCCTGGGCGTCCGCCCGGAGCGCCACCGGGACGACCGGGACGACCTGCTGCGGGGCCGGGACGTGCCGAACGGGTCGGCATGGCACCGGGGTTGGGGCGAGGAGGCATAGAGCCGGGGCTCGGACGAGGTCCGGCCTGGCCCGGTGCGGGACGAGGCCCACCCTGACCGGGAGCCGGACGACTGCCACCGGACGGTGTTGCGGGACGAGGCCCACCCTGTCCGGGAGCGGGTCGTCCGCCACCGGGACGCGGAGCACCGGGAGCGGGCCGGGGAGCCGGTCGCTCCACGGGAGCCGAGGAGTACGGGTTGTTACCGACACGCGGAGCCTTCGGGCCGGGCTTGGGGCCGGGACCTGCGGGCTTGGGAGCTGCCGGGGCGGGTGCAGCGTCGCTGGTGGTGGCCGACGCGGCCGGAGCCTGTTCGACCGGAGCGGCCGGCGCCGGGGTGGGCGCGGCCGGGGCCGGAGCCGGTGCGGCAGCCGGAGTTGCGGGTGCAGCCGGTGCTGCCTCCACGGGAGCTTGTGCTGCGGGTGCTTCCGGCTCTGCCGGACGCGGTACCGGCTTGGGGCCGGGACGGGGTCCGCCCGGTTTCACTGCGCCCGGCTTCGCCGTGCTGCCTGCTGCGCGATCGGCCGCTGCGCGACCGTTCGGTGCAGCTGCGGCGGGTGCCGACGCGTCCGCGTTCTCGGACGGGAAGGATTCACGCAGTCGACGTGCCACGGGGGCTTCGACTGTGGATGATGCGGACTTGACGAACTCGCCTTGCTCTTTGAGCCGTGCGAGTAGTTCCTTACTGGTGACACCGAGTTCTTTTGCCAACTCGTGCACGCGGGCCTTGCCTGCCACTGCTCTCCTCACTGAGAGGCCGAGCGAGGCTTGGTGCCCGCACGACCTCGGGTTATCTCCGATGGACGTTCATCGTTGGTGCTTCACGGTGTGCTCATCAGTGCTGTTGCCTGTTCTTGTCGACGGGTGTTGCTCTTGTCGTGTCCTCGGCCTGCAGCTGTTCGTGCTCGTCGAGCACGGCTGTCACTGCGGACGATTCCACATTTCCCGATATCCGAAACGCGCGACCGAAGACTCGGCGTCGTTCCGCATTGTGCAGGCATTCTCGGCTGTAGTGCAACCACGCACCACGACCGGACATCGAATGCCGGATGTCGGGGACGAGAGCGAATTCGTGCGAACCAGCTTCTCGAACCACGATCCTCAACAGATCGGTGGCCGGCACTCGCTCCCTGCACCCGATGCATGTACGAATCGGCCGGCTTGTCACTACCGGATACTCGCGTTCATGCCTCTGAGCGAAGAGGTCGTTACCGAACCATCGACCACTCTACCGCTGTATTGCCCCGAACTCCGCATTCCGGCCCTACGCGCTGGTCGTCTCGGGTGCCGCCGCATCACTGCGGATGTCGATGCGCCAACCGGTCAACCGAGCGGCCAGTCGAGCGTTCTGCCCTTCCTTCCCGATGGCCAGAGAGAGCTGGTACTCGGGAACGACGACACGGGCCGCACGAGCAGCTGCGTCGACGACGGTCACCGACACAACCTTCGAGGGGGACAGAGCATTCCCGACGAAGGTGGCCGGGTCCTCGTCGAAGTCGATGATGTCGATCTTCTCGCCTGCCAGTTCGCTCATCACGTTGCGCACGCGCTGCCCCATCGGTCCGATGCAGGCGCCCTTGGCGTTGAGACCGGACACGGTGGACGCGACGGCGATCTTGGAGCGGTGCCCCGACTCGCGGGCCACTGCCACGATGTCGACCGATCCGTCGGCGATCTCGGGCACCTCGAGGGCGAACAGCTTGCGCACCAGATTGGGATGGGTGCGCGACAGCGTGATCTGCGGGCCCCGGTTGCCCCGGGCGACTCCGACGACGTAGCACTTGATGCGTTCGCCGTGCTCGTAGCTTTCACCCGGTACCTGCTCGGCGGGCGGCAGGAGGCCGTCGGCTCCGTTGGCGTCACTGCCGATGCGCACGATGACGGTGCCCTTGGCGTTGGCCCGCGTGTCGCGCTGGATGACACCGTTGACGATCTCACCCTCGTGGGTGGAGTACTCGCCGAACGACCGCTCGTGCTCGGCGTCGCGTAGGCGTTGCAGGATGACCTGACGCGCCGTGGTCGCCGCGATGCGTCCGAAGCCTTCCGGGGTGTCGTCCCACTCGGAGATCACATTGCCGTCGGCGTCGATTTCCTTGGCCATCACGCGAACGGAGCCGGTCTTGCGATCGACGTCGATCCACGCGTTGGACTGGTGCCCCTCGGTGTGCCGGTAGGCCGTCAGCAATGCGGTCTGAATCGTCGAGATCACCATCTCGATCGGAATTCCCTTGTCCGCCTCGATGGCACGCAATGCGGCGATGTCGATATTCACTTGTCCGACCCTTCTTCCGGTGCTTCCACGTCCACGATCTCATCGGTGTTCGCGGGTGACGGCCTGCTGCCGACCACGCCACCCGCCAGGTCCATCTCTTCGGCGCTGGGCCGCGAGAACTCCACCTGTACAACAGCTTTCACAACATCGGACAGTGCGACGGAGCGGGTCGACAGCACACCCTTCTCCTTGATCACCACGGTGACCGAATCGTCGTCGAGTACACCGACGCGACCGTCGAACTTGGCGTCGGCGAGTTCGATGCGCACCTTGCGTCCGCGGGCCCGACGCCAATGCCGTGCCTCGGTCAGTGGGCGGTCGATTCCGGGGGTGGTGACTTCCAACGTGTACGGAGCTTCCCCGAAATCCGTCACGGCATCGAAGGCGTCGGAGATCTCGCGGCTCAGTTCCGGGAGCGCGTCGAGGTCGATTCCCTCTTCGCGATCGACCATGATCCGCACTGCACTGTGCTTGCCTGCGGCGACGACGTTCACGTCTTCGAGGTCGTAGCCCCGTTCTCGAACGAGGTCGGCGAGCAGTTCGACAACCCTTTCCTTGGACGGAACAGGCATGTCGCGAACTCCTCGTGTGTAGTTGTGGGCGATCCGGCGTACGGCAGCCGGACTGCGTTTGGTGAACCAACAGCCTACCGCCCCGCAGACAGTGCTCGTGACCACGATCGGCCGACGCGACACGCGGGCGCGGATCGTGCGAGCGCTGCGGTCTGGCACGATATCGGAGTGCCAACGCCGACCGTCCCCTTCGCGCTCAATCGCCGCGGGTTGTTCCGACTCGCCGGTGTCGCAGCTCTGTCCGCGGCCACCGTGTCGACTGTTGCGGCCTGCGGCCAGGAGACGATCTCGGGTCCTGCCCTCGACACCCTCACAGCGCAGTTGCGCGCTGCCCGCGCCGATGCCGCAGATGCCACCGCGGCCGCGACGGTGATCACCGACTACGCAGCCGCACTGGGGATCGTCGCGGCGCAGCGCACCGAGCACGCCGAAGCGCTCGACACCGAGATCGCACGCGCCACCGGTGCCTCGACCGAGACGTCGTCGGCGACGGCCACCACGACACCCGCTCCCACGACGCCGCCGCCCGATCTCGCCGCCGTACGGGAGATGTTGACTGCCTCCGCTCGCAGCGCAGCAGATGCCGCTCGTAACGAAAGCGGTTACCGGGCAGGCCTTCTCGGTTCCATCAGTGCCTCGTGCACGGTCTCGGCCCTGGTGGTTCTGGCATGAGCGATCTCGGCCCGGAACAGCAAGGCCTCGTGGATGCACTGCATGCCGAGTACGCGGCGGTGTTCGCCTACGGCGTCGTCGCGGCGTTCTCCAACCCCACGCGCGCCGACGTGGTGGCGTCGAACACTGCCGCTCACCGCGCCCGCCGAGACGCGACCATCGATGCACTCCAGGCGGCGAGTGTCACAGTGCCGCTGCCCGATCCGGCATATGCGTCCCCGTTCCCGGTGACCGACGCGATCTCGGCTGCACAGTTGGCCGCGCAGGCCGAGATCGACACGAGTATCGCGTGGCGTTCGCTGATCGAACGCAGCCGGTCGGGAGCGACCCGCGACATGGGGGTGCAGGCGCTGACCGACGCCGCGGTTCGCCTCGCGACGTGGCAGCAGATTCTGGGCGTCAGTCCGTCGTCGACGGCATTTCCCGGCCAACCGTGAGCGCTTGTTCCGGTCCGACGGAACGCCCCGGCATGAACAGCGCCGCCACCAGTCCGATCGCCACTGCGCCAGCGCCGACGAGCAGAGCGGGTGCCAAGGCGTCGGTGTAACCGGTGGGTGTCAGTGATCCACCGGCTCCGATGAACACCGCTGTCAGTACCGCGATGCCGAGCGCGATACCCACCTCTCGCACAGTGGAGTTCGCACTGCTCGCGGTGGCGTGATCGTCGTCCTTCATGTCCCGCAGCACTGCCGTGGCGGACGGAGCGAACGTCAGCCCCATGCCCACGCCCGCCATCAGCAGGGCCGGGACCATCGACGAATACTCGGTGTCGGGTCCCAGAATCAGCGCCATCCACACGAGCGAGACCGACTGCAGCGACAGGCCGCCGACCAACAAGCCGCGCAGTCCGACGCGCTCGGCGAGCAGACCTGCGATCGGTGCGACCACCATCGGTGCTGCAGTCCACGGCAGCGTGCGTAGGCCTGCCTGGAACGGCGTGTAGTTCATCACGATCTGCAGGTATTGCGCGAGGAGGAACACCGCCCCGAACATGCCGAGCGAGAACGTGATTCCGATGATGTTGGCGAGGGTGAAGCTGCGCGAACGAAAGAGTGCGAGCGGCAGTACCGAGTGCCGGGTGCGCGAGGCGCGCAGGACGAACGCGACGAGCAGCACCGCCGAGCCGATGAAGCCGGCGAGCACCGTGGCCGACGCCCACCCCTCGTCGTTGCCGTGGACCACCGCCCACACCAGGAGGAAGACACCGCCGCCTGCGAGGACGACGCCGGGCAGATCGAGCGGTTGGATGCGCCCTGCTGTTTCCTTCAGCGCGACGTACGCCAGCGGAACTGCGACGAGGGCCACCGGAACGTTGATCCAGAAGATCGCCTGCCAGGAAATCCCGTCGACGACGGCTCCGCCGACCACCGGTCCCAGCGCGACGCCGAGTCCGGAGACTCCACCCCATATCCCGATCGCGATTGCGCGCTTACCCACCGGCACCACCGCGGCGAGCAACGCCAGGGACAACGGCATGATCGCGGCTGCACCGATTCCCTGCACGGCACGCGCCGCGATGAGCATCGCTGGACTCGCAGCGAGCGCGCTGGCCACGGAGGCGGCGGTGAAAACCGTGATCCCACCGAGGAACACCGTGCGTCTGCCCCATCTGTCGCCGAGCGTCGCCGCCGTCAGCATGAAGGTGGCGAAGCTGAGGGTGTACGCGTTGAGGAACCACTGCAGCTGTCCGACGGAGGCGTTCAGGTCCTGCTGGATGACCGGGAGTGCACTGGTCATCACCAGATTGTCCAGGGTTGCCATGAACATCGGCAGGGAAGCTGCGAGGATGCCGAGCCACACGGGAACGTTCCGAGTGGCGGGCTGCATTGCTGGTGGAGAGGCTGTGGCGGTCATTGCGGTCGTCCCGTCTCACGCTTGTAAGCATCGAATGATTACTTATCGGAGACCGTAAGTTATCGACTGATAACCTGTCAACATGTCCGACCCGTCAGCGCCCAAGCCCAAAGCCACCCGCATGGATGCGGCCGACCGCCGAGAGCTCGTCCTCGACGCGGCGATGCGCGCGTTCGCGCGCGGGGGTTACGCCGGCACCAGTACCGACGCCGTGGCGAAGGAAGCGGGCGTCTCTCAGCCGTATGTGGTCCGTATGTTCGGCACCAAGGTCGAGTTGTTTCGACTGGTGTTCCAACGCTCGGTCGACGGCATCATGGCCGCGTTCGATGCCGTGCTGGCGGCGGGCCCGCTCGACCCCGACGACGACAGCACCTGGGCAGATCTCGGTTCCGCCTACGCCGATCTGGTGGCCGATCGCGACCTGTTGATGGTGATGATGCACGGATTCGGCGCAGGCTCGGTACCCGAGATAGGCCGGGCGGCCCGGGAGGGAATGGGTGCCATCTACAGCCGGATACGTGAGGGCACAGGTTGTTCCGAGGATCAGGCACGGCAGTTCATCGCGCACGGGATGTTGCTCAACGTCCTGATGTCGATGCAGGCGCTCGAGCATCCGAACGACAGCGCCGGACTGCACGAGATGACGGTGTGCGCGTTCGGAACCAATTTGATTCCGGCCGATCCCGGCTGAGCGTCGGCGCTAGGGACGCATCTCGTACCGGCCGTCGTAGGAGGCGACCTCGTTCCACACCGCATCGAATCGACCCGCATCGACCACCGGCTTGCGGATCGCGTCCAGGGCCCACTGCTGTTGCGCCGCAGACGACGACGGCTTTCCGTACAGCGCAACGGCATAGCCGGAGAAGTCTCGTATCTGGAAGTCGAAGATCTGGTCCATCATCTCGGCCGAGATCTCGTCGGCTTGCTCGAGCACGAGATGGCCGTAGACGACGAGCGAGAACAGGTGCCCCACCACGAGAAGGAAATCGAGATCCTTCTGCTGCGCTTCGTCGGGCGCACAGTCATGAAGAAACGACTTGAACGCCTGTGCCTGCTCGTAGAACCGTCCCACGTTGGGAATTCCGGAATGCTTGCTGTACAGCGGGTTCCAGTCGTGGAACCGGACCGAGCTCGCGCCACGGGCCGGCCCCTGCGCGAAGAAGAAGCTGTCGTCGACCGGCTCGGTTCGGGTACCGACGTCCGGGTGGTCGGTGGGCGAGAACATGTACGCAGGCATGAATTTGAGCATCAGCGCCACGTTGACGTGCACCGTGCCCTCCAGCTTGGGCAGTGTTCCGATCAGCTGGGCGGCTTCACGGAAGTAGGTGTTCTTCTCGTACCCTTTGGCCGCGATGACGTCGTGCAACAGACGGACGACCGTTTCGCCCTCGGAGGTCACCTTCGCCTTGGTCATCGGGTTGAACAGGAGGTAGCGCCGGTCTTCGGGTCCCGCGGCACGGAAATAGTCCAGCGCCCGCGCGCTGAACAGCTTCATGGCGATCAGCCGGGAGTATGCGTCGACGAACGCACTGCGGACGTGCGGGAAGTCGGTGACGCGATTGCCGTACAGGATCCTGTTGTTCGCGTGTGTGATCGCCTCGTAGAACGCGTGCTCACAGATGCCGATGGATCCGGTGCACAGGTTGAACTTCCCGACGTTGACCGTGTTGAGCGCAGCCGAGAATGCGTCGGCACCGGTGTGCAGGATGTCCTGTTGCCGGACGGGGTAGTTCTCGAGCGCGAACGTGCTGACGTACATCTGCCCGTGGACGACGCTCTCACGCAGCTGATACGCGGGGTGTGCACTGTCGGCCACGAAGAACACGTACGCATCGGGTCCGTCGACGTCGGTGCGTCGCCCGAACACCGAGACCATGTCGGCAACGTTGCCGTTCCCGATGTAGTACTTCTCCCCCGACGCGGTGAACTCGAGCTCGGAGTCCTCGGGAGCGGGCGTCAGCAGCATGTCGGTGGAGTAGACGTCGGCTCCGTGTGCGCGCTCGGACAGTCCGAACGCCATCACACCGCCGCGATCCAGCTCGCGTGCTGCGCGGCGCTTGGCGTCGTCGTTGGCACTCATCCAGATGGGGCCGAGACCCAGCACGGTGACCTGCCAGGTGTACCAGTAGGCCAAGCCGTAGAACCCGAGAACCTCGCTCAGCGCAGCATTACGAGCAGCGTCCCAGCGCGTGTTCGGCGATCCGTCCGCATAGGCAGCGGGCGTGGAGAAGGTTGCGAACAGCTTCTGCTCGGCGACGAACTCGATGAACTCCGCGGGCCAGACTGCATCGAGATCGTCCGCGAGCAGCCTGGCCTTGCCTCGATTCTCGAACCACTCGATCAGGGCGCGCAGCTGTCGACGAGAGTCGTCGTCGAGCTCGGCCGGATCGAACGTTGTTGGATCGAACAGCGCATAGTGAGACACGTGGTGACCTCTCATAGTCGTTGACCCGAAGCTACCAGCGGGTAAACGACAGTGCAGAGAGATCGCGAGACTTCCCTACGGTGTGTGCCGCACAGCCTTCACGATCTCCTCGACCGCCGAGTCGATGTCGAGTTCGCGACTCTCACCGGTGAAACGATCGCGGATCTCGACCTTGCCGTCGGCCCAGCCGCGGCCGATGACGACCACCAGCGGAACACCGATCAGTTCCGAGTCCTTGAACTTCACTCCAGGCGAGGCCTTGCGATCGTCGAACAGGACCTCAATGCCCTGTGTATCGAGTTGCGTCGCAATCGATTCCGCACCCGCGCGAGCAGCGTCGTCCTTGTTCGCGATCACCAGGTGAACGTCGGCAGGTGCAACCTCCGACGGCCACCGCAGGCCCTTGTCGTCGTGCATCTGCTCGGCGATCACGGCGACCAGACGCGAGACGCCGACACCGTAGGAACCCTGAGTCAGGCGAACCGGCTTGCCGGTCTCACCGAGGACGTCGACCGAGAACGCATCGGTGTACTTGTAACCGAGCTGGAAGATGTGCCCGATCTCGATTCCGCGCGCACTGACCAGCGGCCCGCGACCGTCGGGAGACATGTCGCCGTCACGCACCTCGGCTGCTTCGATGGTGCCGTCGGGAACGAAATCGCGACCGGCGACGAGGTTCACCACATGCTTGCCCTTGACATCGGCGCCGGTGATCCACGACGTACCGTCGACCACCCGCGGATCGACGAGATAGCGAACCCCGTTGGCCTGCAATGCGCGAGGCCCGATGTATCCCTTGACGAGGAAGGGATTGGCAGCGAAGTCCGCGTCGGTCAGCAGAGCGAACTCGGCAGGCTCGAGGGACGCCTCGAGGCGCTTCTCGTCGACCTCGCGGTCACCGGGCAGGCCGACGGCGAGCAGTTCCCACTCCCCTTCTGCGTTACGCACCTTGAGCAGAATGTTCTTCAGCGTGTCCGCGCCGGTGACGGTGCGTCCGAGATCCGCAGAGTTGGCCCACTCCACCAGAGTCGCGATGGTGGGGGTGTCGCCGGTCTCGTGATCGACGGCAGCGGGCTGTCCCTCGATGGGCAGCGGTGCAGGCGCCGGAGTGGTGACGGCCTCGACGTTGGCGGCGTATCCCGATTCGATGCAGCGCACGTAGGTGTCCTCACCGATGTCGCTCTCGGCCAGGAATTCCTCGGAGGCGCTGCCTCCCATGGCACCGGACGTCGCGGCGACGATGACGTAGCTGACACCGAGGCGGGCGAAGATGCGCTGGTACGCCTCGCGGTGGGCGGCGTAGGACTTCTTCAGTCCGTCCTCGTCCATGTCGAAGGAATACGAGTCCTTCATCACGAACTCGCGGCCGCGCAGAATGCCGGCCCGGGGACGCTCCTCGTCGCGGTACTTGGTCTGGATCTGGTACAGCGTGACCGGCAAGTCCTTGTACGAGTTGTATTCGGCCTTGACCGTCAGCGCGAACAGTTCCTCGTGGGTGGGACCGAGCAGCATGTCGTTGCCCTTGCGATCCTGCAACCGGAACAGCGCGTCGCCGTATTCGGTCCACCGATTGGTGGTCTCGTACGGCTCGCGCGGCAGCAGCGCGGGCAGAGATATCTCCTGCGCACCGATGGCGTTCATCTCCTCGCGCACGACACGCTCGACCTGCCGCAGCACCCGCAGACCCAGCGGCAACCAGGAGTAGACGCCCGGAGCGATACGACGAACGTAGCCGGCGCGGACCAACAGCTTGTGGCTGTCGACCTCGGCGTCGGCCGGGTCGTCGCGAAGGGTACGAAGGAACAACTGCGAAAGACGGGTGATCACGGGTTGTCAGACTAGTCGCTCCCGCAGTGCCTGTGAGCAGGCGGCCGTACAGTGAGTAGCCTCGAGCCCGTGCTGATTCTGCTGCCTCCCTCCGAGACGAAGTCCGACGGCGGTTCCGGAGCACCTCTCGATCTGGACCGACTGTCGTTGCCCACGTTGACACCGCTCCGCCGAAAGCTCGCCGATGCGCTGGTGGAACTCTCCGGCGACGTCGACGCGTCTATCGCGGCGCTCGGCCTCGGCCCCACCCAGGTCGACGAGATCGAACGCAACGCTCGGTTGTGGACCTCACCCACCACACCTGCGCTGCAGCGCTACACCGGCGTGCTCTACGACGCCCTCGACGCGGCGTCGTTCACCCGGGCCGGTCGTGCCCGAGCGGACGCGAGGCTGTGGATCGGCTCGGCCCTGTTCGGGGCCGTCCGTGCCTCCGATCCGATTCCGTCCTACCGACTCTCCGGTGGATCGACCGTGCCGAACTTCGGGACGCTGCGATCACACTGGAAGCCCGAACTCTCCGACGCCATCGACGCCGAGGACGAGGGGATCGTCGTCGACCTCCGATCGGGCACCTATCAGCAGCTCGGGCCCGTCCCCGGCGCGATCACCGCAACGGTGCTCACCGAGAAGCCCGACGGCAGCCGATCGGTGGTGAGCCACTTCAACAAGCATCACAAGGGCCTGCTCGCGCGCGCGTTGACCCTGACCACCGCCGAGCCGAAGGACGTCAAAGCCGTTGCGCGCGTGGCGTCCAAGTCCGGACTGCGCGTCGAAGTGGCGTCGAGCACCGAATTGATCGTGCTCACCGAATGAGCGAGATTCCGGGACTGCTCCGCCGCGGTGCCGACGCCTCGGTCGGCAAGACCAAGAGCCAACGCGTCGCCGACGACGTCGCAGATCGACTGGTTTCGCTCGACGCGACCGAACTCGGCTCTCGGGCGCTGACGAACATGATCGAGACGATGTACGAAAATGGTTGGCAGCCCATGGATCTCGTGCACGTCGTGCGGCGTCAGCACACGGTGGCCGTCGCCGATCTCGCTGCCGCGGTATTGCTGCATCAGGCCGATCTCACCGACGCCGCCTCTCGGGCCCCACAGGACTGGGTGGATCAGATGTCCACGGTCTGTGAGCAGTTCCCGAAGGTTGCGGCCCGGGTCGAGGCCACGCCCGATTTCCTGACCGCGTACCTGACGTCTTCCGGTAAGACCGATTACATCGCGGCCAGTGATCAGTGGCTCGACGTACTCACCCTGCTCGGTCGATGGCAGACATTCCCCCGGTGGCCTCAGCTCGGCCCCAAGCCGTCCCAGTGGCCGCGCACTCGCCCCACGGTGTCGGGTGTCGCCGGCTCCGACTCCCCGAACACCAAGATGCTGAGCAAGATTCGCGGTCTACTGGCCAAGGCCGACGCCACGGACTTCGAGGAGGAGGCCGAGACGCTCACGGCCAAGGCGCAGGAGTTGATGACGCGCTACTCCATCGACACCATGTTGCTCTCCCAGGGCCACATCGATATTCACGGCCGACGCGTTCATGTCGACGGCCCGCATGCCCCGGCCAAGGCGCAGCTGTTGCACGTGGTCGGAACCGCCAACCGCGTCAAGGCGATCTGGGATCCGGAGTTCGCCGTCGCCACCCTGGTCGGAGCTCCGGTGGACGTGGAACAGACCGAGTTGCTGTTCACCTCTCTGCTGGTTCAGGCAACGCGCGCCCTCGGGCATTCGCCGCAGGCGAAGAAGCGCAAGAAGGCCGGATCGGCAGCGTTCGGAAAGGCATTCCTGTACGCGTATGCCATCCGTATCGGAGACCGTCTGACCGACGCCGACGCGCACGCCCTGGAGGAGGCGCGTCACGAATCAGGTGATCTGCTACCGATTCTCGCCGCGCAGACCGTCGCCGTCGAAGCCGAATTCGATCGATTGTTCCCTACGGCGAAGCCGATGCGCGGTCCACGCCTGGACGCCGAGGGATGGGATTCGGGCCAGGCCGCGGCGGATCGTGCGGATCTCTCGCGCTGAGGTATGTGAGTCGACCGCCCGTTCGCAAGGCAAAATGGTTCTGTGCCCGAAACTCTCGACGACATCATGACGCGAACGTCCGAACTCCTGACCGACCGTGACATGGCCGCACTGTCCACTCTGATGGCCGAGCTGTCGACGACCGATGCGGTGCGCGTGCTCGAGCGTGTCGACTCGTCCCGACGCGCGGTGTTGTTTCGCCTTCTGCCCAAGGACGAGGCGGTGGCGGTCTTCGAGCGCTTCGACGCCACCGTTCGCGGTGAGTTGTTCGAGAGTCTTCGCAGCTACGATGTGATCGCTCTGTTCGAGGAACTCGACCCGGACGACCGTGTCGAATTGCTCGACGAACTCCCCTCCAACGTCGCGCATCGACTGTTGGTGGGCTTGTCCCCCGACGAACGCGCACTCACCGCCCCCATGCTGGGATACGACCGCAGATCGGTCGGCCGCCGCATGAGTCCGGAGTTCGTTCGGCTACGGACCGCTGCGACCGCCGGCGACGCCCTCGATGCCGTGCGTCGTACCGGCTCGGACGCCGAGTCGGTGTATCTGTTGCCGATCACCGACGATCACCGCACTCTGTTGGGGGTGGTGACGCTCGCCGATCTGGCGACAGCGGCACCGAGCACTCCGGTCGGCGATCTGTACTCGGATCATCCGGTGGTCGAGGCCGATTCGTCAGCGGAGGAGGCTGCACGGCTGTGCTTCGAGCACCGTAGCCCTGCGGTGGTGGTGGTCGATTCCGAGCAACGGCTGATCGGCATTCTCACACTCGAGCAGTCCTCTCGAATCCTGGAAGAAGCCGAGGACGAGGACGCCGCTCGCGCGGGTGGCTCCGAGCCGCTGCGTCGGCCGTATCTGTCGACGCCGGTGCTGTCCATCGTTCGCTCTCGCGTGGTGTGGTTGCTGGTGCTCGCGCTGTCGGCCATCCTCACGGTGCAGGTTCTCGAGATCTTCGAGCACGCGCTCGCCGCAGTCGTCACTCTCGCGCTGTTCATTCCGTTGCTGACCGGAACCGGCGGCAACACCGGCTCGCAGGCCGCGACCACTGTCACGCGGGCACTCGCGCTGGGTGACGTGCGACCGCGGGACATCGCCGCGGTGCTCTTTCGCGAGGTTCGGGTCGGAGCGACGATGGGTGCGATGCTCGGCACCTTGGGCTTCGTCATCGCCGGACTCGTCTACGACTGGCACCTCGGAGTCGTCATCGGAACGACGCTGCTGTCGATCTGCACGCTTGCGGCGACGGTCGGCGGCGCGATGCCGCTGATCGCGAAGAAGATCGGGGTGGACCCGGCGGTCTTCTCGACGCCCTTCATCTCCACCTTCTGCGATGCGACGGGGTTGATCGTCTACTTCCTCATCGCGAAGGCCGTACTGGGCGTGTGATCAGCCCTGCTCGTCAGCCCTTCTGGGCGCTTTCCTGCGCAGCCTGGGCCTGAGCGACCTGCTGCGGGGTGAAACGAATGAACACCGCAGCGATTCCCGCGACCACGGCGCAGACGGCGCAGCAGAACAACGCGAACATGTAGCCCGAGCTCAACGCATCGAGCTGGGTGTCGTTCATCAGCGTCGCCGGTCCCGAGATGCCGCCCAGGGACAGGGTGCGCGAGGTCACCAGCGCGCCGATGACGGCCAGCGCGAGCGGCCCGCCGAGGGTCTGAGCAACCAGGGCGATAGCGGTCAACGGGCCGATCTCGGTGGGGCTCACTCCGGCGATGGCGCACAGCGGGAGTGGCACGACCGTCAGGCCGACGCCGAATCCGATGCCGATGACGGGGAAGAACAGTCCGGGGAAGTACGACGAATCCGCGTTCATCGTCGCGACCGACACCATCAGCCACCCGACCATGATCACGGCACCGCTCAGAATCAGCCACCGTGGGGCGATGCGGGTCACCAGCTGCGAGGCCAGGAATGCGGCGGCACCGAGCCCGAAGGCGAACGGCACGAACGCCAGGCCCGCGTGCAACGGGCTGTATCCCAGGATGTCCTGAACGAACAGAGCCACGTACGCGGCGAGGCAGAACATCACGCCACCGGCGAAGAAGATGGCCACGAACGTCGCCACTCGGTCTCGGCTGCCGAACAGCGAGAACGGGAGCAGCGGGTTGTCGGCGCGTCGCTCCACCATCAGGAACAGCCCGAGGAAGAGCAGGCCGGCGATCAGCGAGACGATGACGATCGGATTGGTCCAGCCCAGTTCGGTGCCCTCGCTCAATGCCAGCACCACGCCGGTGCAGCCGAGCGTCGCCAGAATCGCTCCCGGCACATCGAGCGGTAGCTTCGCCCCCACCGTCTCCTGCAGCGACACGACCGCGAGCACCACGATGACGACACCGATCGGCACGTTGATCAGGAAGATCCACCGCCACGACACCTCGGTCAACGCACCGCCGATGATGAGCCCGGCGATGGAACCGACACCGGTCATGGCCGCGTAGATCGCGATGGCCTGGTTTCGTACCGGGCCCGGCGCGAAGGTGGTCGCCACCAGCGCGAACGCCGTCGGCGACGCCACCGCGGCACCTACACCCTGGAGCGCGCGCGCCGCTACCAGCGTCGCCTCGTTGACCGCGAGCCCACACAGCAGGGATGCGACGGTGAACAGCACAACGCCGGCCAGGAACATCTTCTTTCGGCCGAAAGCGTCACCGAGTCTGCCGCCGAGGAGCATCAGCCCACCGAAAGCGAGAGCATACGACGTGAGCACCCAGTTGCGTCCGGCATCGGACAGACCAAGATCGGCCTGCAACGGTGCCAGAGCGAGGTTGGCGACCGTGCCGTCGAGCACCACCATCAACTGCAGGCCGCTCAGGACGATGATCGCCAACCCGAACGCTCGGGTCGTCACCGGGTACTTGACCTCGGTACTGGAGGTATCGGACATCGATGATTCAGGCACGGGCGTTCACGTTACCGGCGTGTACAGAGAAACCGGCAACGGTTCCGATGACCACGATCGCCGGAGGCCTGATCTCCGCATCGCGAACCGCATCGGCGACGGTGCTCAGAGTCGCACGAACTTCACGCTGGGTGCGCATGGTGCCTTCCTGAACGACGATCACCGGGGTGTCGGACGGCCGGCCACCGGCGATGAGAACGTCGGCGAAAAGGCCGATGCGTTCGACGGCCATCAGCAACACGATGGTGCCCTTGAGCTTGGCGAGCGCGTTCCAGTCGACGAGCGAATCGGGATGGTCGGGAGCCACGTGGCCGCTGACGACGACGAACTCGTGGGTGACGGCGCGATGCGTCACCGGGATGCCTGCGGACGAGGGCACCGAGATAGCGCTGGTGATACCGGGCACCACGGTCACCGGGATTCCCTCGGCAGCCAGCGCTTCGAGCTCCTCGTATCCCCGACCGAACACGTAGGGATCGCCGCCCTTGAGCCGGACGACGAATTTGCCTGCTTTCGCGCCGTCGATCAATGCCTGATTGATCGCCTCCTGCGCCATCGCGCGGCCGTACGGAATCTTCGAGGCATCGATGACCTCCACGTGCGGACCCAGTTCGGCCAACAGTTCGGGCGGTGCGAGCCGATCGGCCACCACGACGTCGGCGTAGGCGAGCAGCCTGCGTCCGCGGACCGTGATGAGGTCCGGATCGCCGGGTCCACCACCGACCAGCGCGACGCCCGTCAACGGCGCATGGGCCGAGTCGGCGACCACACCGGACTGCAGGGCTTCGACGACAGCATTGCGTACCGCGGCCGATCGACGGTGTTCGCCGCCCGCGAGGACACCGAGGGTCAGCCCGTCCCATTCGGCCGACGCCGGGGTGACCGCGGTGCCGTCCTTGGCGATGTCGGCTCGCACGCAGAAGATCTTGGACGCGGTGGCCTCGGCGACGATGGCGATGTTGGTCTCGGCCTCGTCGGTGCACGCGACGGCGTACCAGGCGTCGGCGAGGTCGCCCTCGCGATAGTCGCGCAACTCCATGCTCACCTGACCGGCCGTCGCCATCGCCTCCACAGCGGGCGTTGCCTCCCGGGTGATGACGTGTACCTCTGCACCGCAGGAGATCAGCAACGGCAATCGACGCTGCGCGACGGTGCCGCCACCGACCACGACGACGCGTCGACCTTCCAGATTGAGGCCGACCAGATAGGGAGAGTCAGTCGCGTTCACGAGAGGAAACGCTACCGCGCGCGCTGCACCCGCTTTTCGTCCCATACGGGCTCATCGGATTCGTAGGCCTGACCGGTGCTGCCGAACACGAGGAATCGGTCGAAGCTGCGAGCGAACCACCGGTCGTGGGTCACGGCGATGACGGTGCCGTCGAACGCTGCGATCGCGTCTTCGAGTGCGTCTGCGGACATCAGGTCGAGGTTGTCGGTCGGCTCGTCGAGCAGCAACAGGGTGGCACCGGAGAGTTCGAGCAGCAGAATCTGGACGCGCGCTTGCTGGCCTCCGGAGAGATTGTCGTACGACTGTTCGGCGGCGCGGGCCAGACCGTAGCGGTCCAGTGCCCGGCCGGCAGCCTCTCGGCCCATGCCGTCGCGGTGTTCGTTGCCCATGTGCAAGATGTCGAGGAGCGTGTTGCCCGCGAGATCCGGCCGAGTGTGGGTCTGCGCGAACAGGCCGGGCCGAACACGAGCGCCGAGCACCGCGGTGCCGGTGTGTGGAACCGGATCGAGGGCCAGTTCCTGAACCGGCTCGTGTTCCTTCTCCGGATCCGTACCACCGTTGGCGAGCAACCGCAGGAAGTGCGATTTGCCGGAACCGTTGGAACCCAGCACCGCAACGCGGTCTCCGTACCAGATCTCGGTGTCGAAGGGCTTCATCAGTCCGGTCAGTTCCAGAGCCGTACACACCAATGCGCGCTTGGCTGTTCGGCCGCCACGCAGACGAACGGTGACGTGCTGCTTCAACGGCACCGCTTCCGGCGGTCCGGCCTCCTCGAACTTGGCCAACCGAGTCTGGGACGCGTGGTAGCGAGCAGCGACCCCGTCGTTGAACTTGGCCTTCTCCCGCAGGCGCAGCACCAGTGCCCGGAGTTTGACCAGTTCCTCGTCCCACCGGCGTCGCAGTTCGTCGAGCCGAGCATTCCGGTCCTCACGCGCAGCGTGATACGTCGCGAACCCGCCGCCGTGCACCCACGAGGTGGCACCGCTGACGCCCGGTTCCAGCGTCACGATCCGATTCGCGGCGTTGGCGATGAGCTCCCGGTCGTGGCTGATGAACAGGACGGACTTGTCGGAATCGCGAATGGTCGCTTCGAGCCAGCGCTTGCCCGGCACATCGAGGTAGTTGTCCGGCTCGTCGAGAAGCAACAGATTGTCGGTGCCGGCGAACAACGCTTCGAGTACGAGGCGTTTCTGCTCACCGCCACTGAGGGTCGACGCAGCGCGCCACTTCGCGCGGTCGAACGGCATTCCGAGTGCTGCCGTGGTGACCTTGTCCCAGAACGGCTCGAGGTCGTAACCGCCGACATCGCCCCAATCCGACAGGGCCTGTGCGTATTTCATCTGGGTCTTCTCGTCGTCGACCTCGATCATCGTGTTCTCGGCTGCGTCCAATGCCGCCGCGGCCGTTCGCACGGCCGGGGACGCGACCGACAGCAACAGATCACGCACGGTCGAGTCGTCGCGCAGCTGGCCGACGAACTGCCGCATCACCCCGAGCGAACCGGAGCTCGACACCGCCCCCTCGTCCGGGGTCTCGTCACCCGCGATGATCCGCGTCAGCGTCGTCTTGCCGGTTCCGTTGGGCCCGATCAGGGCGGTCTTGGCACCGTCGCCGACCCGAAACCCGACACCGTTGAGCAGCTGCCGTCCGTCGGGCAGGAAGTAGACGATGTCGTTCAGTTCGAGGTGGGCCACAACGAACCAGCCAACCTCATCGGCCCGGCGATGGCCAATCGTTTACTCGACCACTAGGCGAGGGCCAGGGTCGACGTCTCGGTGAGCACCTGCTTGCCCGCATCGTCGACGTGGGCGTGGTGCACCCGCAACCGCGCGGAGTCGCCGTGCAGGGTCAGCAGCATGACGCCGTTGGCGAACCACGGACCGGCCTCGGCCTCCCATTCGACACCGGACGGGCCCACGTGGGCCGCGCGCGCGAGCTTGGACAGAATTCGGGCGGCGGGACGCTTGATGGCCAACTTGTTGACCGCACGAATCGGCAGATCGAGCGGATTGCGGAACGGCGACATGGTGAGCTGATACGTGGCCGGTACCGCGCGCCCGCCGACCCCGAAGTCCGCGTTCGCCACGTAGGAGCAGTGGACGTCGCCCGAGAGCCACATGATCGAGGCGGGTGTGTTCTCGCCGCGGGAGAGCTCACGCGTCAACGCCGCCATGTCGTTGAACGAGTTGGTGAAGGCAGCCCAGTGTTCCAGGTCCAGGCCGATTCGCATCTTCTCGGCCACCTTGGCCGGCATCGACCCCCAACTGCCCTGCGCCACAGCCTCGTTCCACTGTTCGAGGTAATGCAGGGCGGGCAGCATGAGGTAGGGCAACGACGACCCGAACAGCAGGTGCCGGGGGCTGGCTTCGAGTGCGCGGTCGCGTACCCACGCCCACTCCTTCTCGTCGACCATTTCTCTGTTGTCCGGATCCAGGTTTCGAGAGCAGCGGGAATCGATCATGATCAGCCGCGTGTCGCCGAAGTCGCGATAGAAGCTCCAGCGTCCGGTTTCGGGCTTGCGGTCGACCCGTATCGCGAAGTCGGACAACAACTTCTCCCGTTCGGCGTCGGTGTCGGCCGACCGAACCGCGGCGTACATCTCGTCCTGCGCCAACTCCTTGGGCGAGAGGTTGCCCAGGTGCTGGTACACCCAGTACGACGAATATGCGCCGACCACGCGATCGTTCCACCACGGCCGAGTCACGATGTCGCGACGCCACGAGGCGGACGAGTTCCAGTCGTCGCGCAGATCGTGGTCGTCGAGGATCATGCACGACGGGATACTCGCCATCAGAGTCCGTACCGGCTCGAGTCCCCACGATTCCCGGTACAACCAGGAGTACTCCTCGAAATCGCAGATCTCGTTCTCGGCGTCGGTCCCGATCGCACTGGAGGGACCCTCGCCCGAGCGTCGGCGCGCCTGGAGCCGTTCGACGATCTCCGGCGATGGGTCGTCGGCGTAGACCTGGTCACCGAGGAGCAGCAACGCCTGCGGCCACCGACTCGGATCCTGCTCGATCAGCGCGTTCCCCAGCCCGGCCAAGGCGTCGGCCCCGATCTGCTTCAAGGATTCGTCGCTGTAGTTGTCGCCCCGTCGACACGATCCGAAGGCGAGGGTGACAGGTCCCTCGGCGTCGACGGTGTGGATGGCGGCCGTCCGACCCTCCGGCGGCCACACGCGACGGTCCTCGACGAACACCTCGTAGGTCACCGTGGCGTTGGCCGGTAGTCCCTCGAGCGGCACCAGCGCGTAGTGGTGGCCGTGCACTCCCCACGTCCGCTCGGAACCCCGGACGCCGGCGTCGGTGACGACCGAAATCGTCGCCGATTCGGCCATCTCGAACCACAGGGTCGCCGTCTCGGTACCGACGTACCGAACGATCGGGCCGAGTAGGACGGTGCTGTCGGAAGTCATTGGTTCCACATTGCCCGCGTCGGCCCGCTTTCGCCAGTCAGTGGCGCGGATCGGTTCTCACGAGCGGGCAGCGACCACGACCTTGCCCCGTACGTGCCCGGCCTCGACCAACCGATGCGCTTCGCGTAGCTGCTCGGCGTCGATCGGAGACAGAACCGTCGTGGCAGTGGTGCGCAGCGAACCCGCATCGACGAGCTCGGCCACCCTGGTCAGCAGCTCGTGCTGGCGAATCAGATCCGGTGTTTCGTGCATCGGACGCGCGAACATGAACTCCCAGTGCCACGAGATCGCCTTCGTCTTCAGCGGGAGAACGTCGAGCGTCTCGGGATCGTCGATCGCGACTATCTGTCCGAACGGCGTCAACAGGTCGGCGTAGATCTCGACCTGCCCGGAGGAATGGGCGGTGAACACGTAGTCGATGCCGTCCGGTGCCACTCGACGTACTTCGTCGCGAAGATCGCGGCGGTGATTCACGACGTCGGCTGCACCGAGAGAACGGACCCACTCCACGGCGTCCTCGTCCGCTGCCGTCGCGATCACGCGTACGCCGGGAACGAGGGTCCGAAGCAGCTGCAGCACAACAGATCCCACACCTCCGGTGGCTCCCACCATCAGTAATGTTCCGGTGGTCTCGGCAGTGATGCGGAGCTTGTCGAACAGTCCTTCCCAGGCGGTGATCACGGTGAGCGGCAACGCCGCGGCCTGTGCGAAATCGAGGGTCGCCGGCTTCTTCGCCACGATGCGTTCGTCCACCGCATGGAACTGCGAGTCGGTCCCGGGTCTGCCGATGTCTCCCGCGTAGTAGACCTCGTCCCCCGGTGCGAACATGGTGACGTCGGCACCGACGGCGCGCACCACACCAGCGGCGTCGAACCCGAGGACCTTCGGGACGCCCTGCGGATCGCTGCCGGCACGGACCTTGACGTCCACCGGGTTCACCGACACCGCTCTCACGTCGACCAGCAGGTCTCGCGGCCCCGCGGTGGGCACGTCGATGACCACATCGGTGAGGCTGGCGGGATCGTCGATCGGAAGCGAGCGGGTGTAGGCAACGGCTTTCATCGTCTCGGTCATACCTACAGGATGGCCTGAACCCCCGGTCCACCGTCAAGGCAGAGCGCGACAACGGCAACGGTGACACCGTCCAGACCGAACCTGGGTACCGCCAACTCCGTCGAACGGCCGGCCAGCAGCGCCGCTGCTTCGGCGACGCTGGCACTTCCGACGGCACGGAGCACCCGGACCGACACGGTGGGCGTGACGACGGTCGACAGTTCACTCGCCGAGTAGGTCACGCCCCGAACCCCCATGCTCGACGCCACCGCGGCCACCAGTTCTGCTTTTCGGTCGATCGAGGCGATGGCCTCGACATGCCAGTCCGGTTGCAGCACTGTGGAGATCGCGGCCACGACGTCGGCGGCATCGACGCCGGCTCGGGCACCTATTCCGACGACCACCCGCATTCTGGGCCGGCTCTACACGCGCGCGTAGTCGATGGCAGCGGAGACGAATCGGGTGATCGACTCGGGATTGCCCGCGGCATGGGTGTGCAGGTACGACGCGTGGACGCCGCCCTGTACGAAGCCCTCGCGCGCCGCGGTTCTGCCGTCGGGGCTCTGCTTGTGCCAGCCCCAGGCAGCCGACGCCGCCTCGCGCACTGCGACGAGCTTCGTGCGATGGAACTCGTGGCCGGTGACACGGGTGCCCGCGTCGAACAGTGTCGACGATTCGAGGGCAACCGCGTCGCGATATCCGAGAGTGAGGGTGTTCCCGAATTCCGCGTCCACGTCGACGACCCCGGCCATGGCATGACCGTCCAATCGCCGTGCCAGATACAGCAATCCGGCGCATTCGGCGTGGATCGGCAATCCCTGGGCCGCCGCTGCTCGAACGTCCGCGAGCAGTAATTCGTTCGCCGACAGTGCGGCCGCATGCTCCTCCGGGAATCCACCGGGAAGAACGACTCCTGCTGTGCCGGGCGGCAATCCGTCACGCAGCGGATCGAACACGGCCACGTCGGCCCCGGCTGCGCGGAGCAGTTCGACGTGTTCGGTGTATCCGAAGGTGAATGCGGGGCCACCGGCAACCGCGACGACGGGCGATCCATCGGAGCTGCGTACCTCGTTCTCCGGGGACCACTGCGGTGCTGTCACCGACGATCGCGCCAGGGCGCTCACTGCCTCGATGTCGACGAACCGGGAGACGAGGGCGCTCATCGCGTCGACGGCATCGGTTGCGGCACCACCGTGTTCGACTGCGGTGATCAGCCCCAGATGCCGTGACGGGACGACCAGTTCGCTCATGCGCGGCAACGCGCCGAGTACCGGAACACCCACCCGTTCGCACGCTTGGCGCAACACGTCCTCGTGCCGCTGACTGCCGACGCGATTGAGAATCACTCCGCCGATGCGGACGCTGGCGTCGAACGTCGAGAAGCCGTGCAGCACAGCGGCAAGCGATTGACTGTGTCCGCGGGCATCGACCACCAGGATCACCGGGGCACCGAGCATCGCGGCCACTCGTGCGGTCGATCCCTCGGCGGAGGCCTCCCCCGGTCCGGTCATGTCGATCTTGCCGTCGAACAGTCCCATGACGCCCTCGACGACCGCGATGTCGCACCCCCGACTGCCGTGTCGGAACAGGGGCCCGATGCGGTCGGCACCGACCATCACGGCGTCGAGGTTGCGGCCCGGGAGCCCGGCCGCGAGCGAGTGATATCCGGGGTCGATGTAGTCCGGCCCCACTTTGAACGGTGCGACGGTGCGACCGGCATTGCGCAGCGCACCCATCAGTCCGGTGGCCACCGTCGTCTTTCCGCTGCCCGACGCGGGGGCCGCGATCACCACTGCGGGACAGGACGCGTTCACCATTCGATGCCTCGCTGACCCTTGCGTCCCGCGTCCATCGGATGCTTGACCTTGGCCATCTCGGTGACCAGGTCCGCCGCCTCGATCAGTTCACGGGGTGCGTCGCGTCCGGTGATGACGACGTGCTGATTGCCGGGTCGGTGGGTCAGGACGTCGACCACCTCGGCGACGTCGACCCACCCCCACTTGAGTGGATAGGTGAACTCGTCCAGCACGTAGAACCGGTGCGACTGCTGCTCGATTCGTCGAGCGATCTCCCGCCAGCCCTCTGCCGCAGCCTCGGCATGGTCGACATCGCTGCCCTTCTTGCGAGTCCACGACCAGCCCTCGCCCATCTTGTGCCATTCGACGGCTCCGCCGACCCCGGTGCTCTCGTGCAGTTCGCCGAGGGTGCGAAATGCCGCTTCCTCGCCGACTTTCCACTTGGCACTCTTGACGAACTGGAACACTCCGACGTCGAAACCCTGATTCCAGGCCCGCAACGCCATGCCGAATGCGGCGGTCGATTTCCCCTTGCCCGGGCCGGTGTGCACGGCGAGGACGGGCAGATTGCGGCGCTGACGCGTCGTGAGGCCGTCCTGCGGAACGGTTCCGGGAGCCGGTACACCCTGAGGCATCGCGTACCCCCTACGCCGCTGCGCGAACGACGGCAGCGACCTGCTCCGCCGACAGATCCGCGAGGGCCACGTAACCGCCGCCGAGGCACGCCGCGAAATCTGCGGCGAGTCCGAGGCGGACCATTCCCGATTCGCAGTCGACGACCACGGAGGCGATCTTGTCCGACGCGATGCGTCCCGCGGCGATCCGGGCCCGGCCGACAGGGTCGGTACCTCCGGTGGCCCGTCCGTCGGTCAGCGCGACCACCAGCGCGCGCCGCAGCGGGTCCCGAACACGCTCTCGCAGAACGAGTTCACGTGCCTGCAGAAAGCCCTGCGCCAGTGGGGATCTGCCACCGGTCTTCATCTTTCGCAATCGCGTCACGGCCACGTCAACCGAGGACGTCGGCGGCAATACCGTCTCGGCTTCCGTGCCGCGCACGGTGATCACGGCGACCTTGTCGCGGCGCTGATACGCATCGCGCAGCAGCGACAGCACCGCACCGGTCACCGCGGACAGTCGATCTCGCGCAGCCATCGAACCCGAGGCGTCGACGACGAACACGATCAAGTTGCCCTCGCGCCCCTCCTTGATCGCACCCCGCAGATCCGCAGGCTCGAGCTTCAACCGGCCGGAGGTACGGCCGCGGACGACCTGCTGCTCGGCCGCGGCGAACAGAGTGCCCACCAGGTGCAGACCCTTGCCTGCCTCGACGGTGGGCCGTACCGACCGTCCGTGCGAGGACCGTGACCGCGAGCGGCGACCCGGCGCGCCCTCGCCCACTCCGGGAACCTCGAGCAATCGTGCTCTGAACTGCGCTCCTGGAGTACCTGCCTGCTTCTCGCTGCCGGCCCCCGAGGACGGCGGTGGTTGCGCCGACTCGTCGTGCGAATCGGAGGACTGCGTGTCGGAGGACGGGGACTGGGAGGCGTCGTCGGGAGCCTCGGGATCGGGCGCTCCCCCGCCGCCGTCGGGGTCGGGCTCCGGGTCGGGTTGTTGCTCGGCCTGCTCGGCCGCGTCCCGCATGGCCTCGTCCAACTGCTTGTCGTCGATGCCCGGCTCGTCGAAGGGATCGCGCCGACGCCGGTGCGGCAGAGCCAGTTCGGCGGCAACCCGCACGTCTTCCTCGGTCACCTCGCTCGCGCCCCGCCACGCGGCGTGCGCGGAGGCGGTACGAGCCAGCACCAGATCGGCGCGCATACCGTCGACGTCGAACGACGCACACAGCGCAGCAATACGCCGAAGTTCCTTGTCGCTCAACACCACGTCGTCGAGAATTTTCCGGGCGGCCAGAATTTGCTCGGCCACAGCGATATCGTCGTCGCGGAACTGGGCGGCGAACGCATGCGGATCACGCTCGTAGTTCATCCGGCGGCGCACGACGTTCATGCGGACATCCACATCGCGGGACGCCGTCACCTCCACTGCGAGACCGAACCGGTCGAGCAGCTGTGGACGAAGCTCGCCCTCCTCGGGATTCATCGTGCCGACCAAGACGAATTGCGCTGGGTGTGAATGCGATACACCGTCACGCTCGACGTGCACCCGACCCATCGCGGCCGCGTCGAGCAGCACGTCGACCAGATGATCGTGCAGCAGGTTCACTTCGTCGACGTAGAGAACACCACGGTGCGCAGCCGCGAGAAGACCGGGTTGAAACGCACGTTCGCCGTCGCGCAGAACTTTCTCGAGGTCGATGGACCCCACCACTCGATCCTCGGTTGCCCCCACCGGGAGTTCGACGAGCTTCGCCGGGCGCGACCCGTCCTCGTCCTCCACGGCGGGCAGCAGTGTCGCGAGGGCACGCACCACCGTCGATTTCGCGGTGCCCTTTTCCCCTCGCACCAGTACACCGCCGATATCGGGGTGCACGGCACACAGGATCAACGACAACCTCAGCTGATCCTGACCGACGATCGCACTGAACGGATATCCCGGTTCGGGAACACTCCCACTTCGCTGCACAGCCAATTCCCTTCGTGCCCGGAGTTCCGCGCCGGACGTTCGGTCGAGATACGCGAAGCCGAGCGGCGATCTGGCTGACAGGGGAATCTTCTGCTCGAAGAATCCCCTGAACACAGTGGCGGGACCGCGCCTGATTGACACAGGACTTCTCCGCGACCGACTTCGAACGGAACACTACCGCCGAACGAACGAATGCCACACACGGTATGGACCGGGTGTGGCATTCGTCGATCGAGTACTGCGGAAGGTCAGGCCTCGCTCCAGGCAGTGCCGCCGCCCCGACGCATCGGCGTGTGCGGAATGCCGTCCTCGAGAACTTCTTCGCCGTCGGGCAGGAAGCCGTGCTTGGCGTACATGTCGACGAGGTAGCTCTGAGCGTTGATCCGACACGGAGCCGAACCGACCTCGGCAAGCGCGGCTCGCAGAATCCGCGTGGTGTGGCCTTGTCCCCTGGCCGAGCGCTGCGTGCAGAGCCGGCCGATACGGAACGCCTTCTCACCGTCGTCGTGCTCCTCGAGCAGGCGGAGTGTGCACACCACTTCGCCGTCCCGTTCGAGCCAGAAGTGCCGTGTCTCGGTCAGCAGGTCACGCCCGTCCAACTCCGGGTACGCACATGCCTGCTCGACCACGAACACCTCGACACGCAGCTTCAACAGGTCGTACAACGTGCTGTTGGACAGGTCTAGTGCCCATGATCGTTTGAGAGCTGCTGCTTGCGTATTCATACCTTTTGCTATCACACACCCGTGGGCTGTGCGAGCTCACGAGCATTTTCGAGTTCCAGAGTCTTGGACGTCCAGCCCCAGACCTCGTCGAACAACGAGCTGTTCTGAGCCAGCTTGACACCGAGCGACGGGACCATTTCCTTGAGCTTGGGCTGCCAGGCGTCGTACTTGTCTCCGAAGCACCGTTGCAGCACGTCCAGCATGGCCGGAACGGCGGTGGATGCGCCGGGAGAGGCACCGAGCAGACCTGCGATCGTGCCGTCCGCAGCATTGACCACGGCTGTACCGAACTCGAGCACGCCGCCGCGACCCTTCTTGCGGATCACCTGGACGCGCTGACCCGCGGTGACGAGCTCCCAGTTCTCGCCGAGCACCGAGGGCGCGAACTCGCGCAGCGTCTCGACACGATCCGCCTGCGACTGAGCCAGCTCACTGACCAGATACTTGACGAGTCCGAGCTCGGTCACGCCGACTCCGAGCATCGACATCAGGTTGCCGGGCTTGACCGAGGAGGGCAGGTCGGTGATCTTGCCCTGCTTGAGGAACTTGGGCGACCAGCCTGCGTACGGGCCGAACAACAGACCCTGCTGGCCGTTGATCACGCGGGTGTCGAGGTGCGGCACCGACATGGGAGGAGCGCCGACAGAGGCCTTGCCGTACACCTTGGCCGAGTGCTGCTCGATCAGTGCGGGATCGGTGCACCGCAACCACTCGCCACTGACCGGGAAGCCGCCGAATCCCTTGATCTCCGCGATCCCGGACTTCTGCAGCAGGTGCAGTGCGCCGCCGCCTGCGCCGACGAACACGAACTTGGCGTTGACGGTCTTCTTGACGCCGGTGCGCTGGTTGGCGACCTTGACGTCCCAGCTGCCGTCGGACTGCTTGGTGATGTTGCGCACATCGTGTCCGAAGTGCACGGTGCCGCCCGCGGACGACAGGTAGTTCAGTAGCTGCTTGGTGAGCGCACCGAAGTCGACGTCGGTGCCCTCTTGACTCCAGTTCAGTGCCACGGGGTCGGAGAAGTCACGGCCCTTGGCCATCAACGGCAGTCGCGCCGAGAACTCGTCCTTGGAGTCGATGTACTCCATGCCTGCGAACAGTGGGTTGCCCACGAGCGCCTCGTACCGCGCCCGCAGGTACTTCACGTTCTCGGCCCCGTGCACGAAGCTCACGTGCGGAATGGGGTTGATGAAGTTCTTGGCGTCGGAGAGCACGCCGGTCTCGATGCCGTGTGCCCAGAACTGACGCGAGACCTGGAACTGCTCGTTGACGTTGAGCGCCTTGGCGATATCGACGCTGCCGTCCTTGTTCTGCGGCGTGTAGTTCAGTTCGCACAGTGCCGAGTGGCCGGTGCCCGCGTTGTTCCACGCGTCGCTGCTCTCGGCCGCGGCCGCATCGAGCCGCTCGTAGACGTCGATCGACCAGTTCGGTTCGAGCTGACGGAGCAGCGCACCGAGGGTGGCGCTCATGATTCCGGCACCGACCAGAACGACGTCGGTCTTGATCCGCTTACCCTGCTCATCTTTGGACACTGGAGAATCGACTTCCTTGTCTGTGGAGGTCTCGGCCGGTGGCGGTATCGACCGGAGAACTCTGCTGTAGAGGGCTACTCACCCGATGCGGTCAGGTTACTAGCTGGTCCTACCCCATCGGACACCACGTCAACCCGGTCTCGATTGTGCTCCTCGGACGCCGTCCGCGGCGCCCACTACAGTTGTGATCTGTGACTACCTGGGTGCCCGATGTCCTCGGCGACGGCTACGAACAGACGACCATTCCACTCGGTGACGATCCGGACGGCGAGGGGCAGGTCGAGGCCACTCTCGTGCGATATCAACCGTCGGGTGCCGCGAACTTCGAGCGCGCGGTGATCTACGTCCACGGTTTCACCGACTACTTCTTCCAGCGACACATCGCCGAGCACTTCGCCGCGAAGGGGTACGCGTTCTACGCACTGGACCTGCGTAAGTGCGGACGCTCGCGCCATGAAGGTCAGACCGCGCACTTCGTGACCGATCTGGCGATGTACGACACCGAGCTGAACGAGGCTCTCGGCCTTGTCCGCGCAGAACGCGCAGGTGCCCCGGTGCTGCTCATGGCGCACTCGACCGGCGGTCTCGTGTTGCCGCTGTGGCTCAACCGTCTCAACCGCCGGGAAGGCGGGTCGGCCGGTCTCGGCCTGGCAGGCGTGGTCCTCAACAGCCCCTGGTTCGACCTGCAGGGCCCACCCGCCATTCGCAGCGTCGGCACTGCAGCGATCGACGTCATCGGCCGATTCAGGTCCAAGACACAGGTCCCCGGCGGCGGCCTCGACACCTACGGACTGTCGCTCGCTGCGTCCGAGAACGGCGAATGGGACTACGACCTCGACTGGAAACCACTCGCCGGCTTCCCCATCACCTTCGGCTGGATCCGCGCCGTGCGCCACGGTCATGCCGAACTCCATCGCGGCCTCGACATCGGTATCCCGGCACTGATTCTGCGCTCGAAAGTGACGCACTTCTCACGCCGGTACAGTTCCGCGGTCGACGCCGCAGACGCCGTACTGGACGTCCGTCAGATCGCCCGGTGGGCCGGCTGCCTGGGCGACCGCACCACGATCGTGCCCATCGAGGGAGCCCGGCACGACGTCTTCCTGTCCACCGAGGCTCCACGCGCGCGAGCCTTCGAGGAAATGGACGAGTGGATCGAGTGGTTGCATCGAAGCGAAAGCACCGACCACGCGTCGGGCAAAGACCATACCGAGAGCGGGCACATTTCATGACCGAGCATTTCGACATCGCGATCATCGGCTCAGGATCGGGCAACTCCATCGCCGATTCGCGCTTCGAGGACAAGAAGATCGCTCTGCTCGAAGAGAATTCCACCTTCGGCGGCACCTGCCTCAACGTCGGCTGCATTCCCACGAAGATGTTCGTCTACGCCGCCGAAGTCGCGCGCACGGTGCGCGATTCCGCAAAATACGGCGTCGACGCCCACGTGGACGGCGTGCGCTGGCCCGACATCGTCGACCGCGTCTTCGGCCGCATCGACCCCATCTCGGAGGGCGGCAAGCGCTACCGCGCCGAAGGCAGCCCCAACGTCACCCTGTTCGAGGGGCATGCCACCTTCGTCGGCCCACGCACCATCGACACCGGCACCGGTTCCGTCATCACCGCCGACCAGGTCGTCATCGCCGCCGGATCGCGGCCGGTGGTGCCGCAGTCCATCGCCGATTCGGGCGTCACGTACCACACCAACAGCGATGTGATGCGTCTGCCCGAGCTCCCCGAGCATCTGGTGATTCTCGGATCCGGTTACATCGCAGCAGAATTCGCGCACGTGTTCTCGGCACTCGGCTCGAAGGTCTCGCTCGTCGCTCGCAAGGACACCTTGCTCCGCGCATTGGACGCCGACATCTCGAAGCGGTTCACCGATCTCGCCCGCGCCAAGTGGGACGTCCATCTCGACTCCGGTGATACCCGCGCAGTGTCCGAGGGCGCGCTGCACGGCGTCGAACTGGCCGACGGCACCAGGGTTCTCGGCGACGCCTTCCTCGTCGCCGTGGGCCGCGAGCCCAACGGTGACCGTCTGGATCTCGGCACCGCAGGCATCGAGCTCGACGACGACGGCCGCATCGTGGTGGACGAATTCGGACGCACCACGGCCGAGGGTGTGTTCGCGCTCGGCGACGTCTCGTCTCCGTACCAGCTCAAGCACGTGGCCAACCAGGAAGCTCGGGTCGTCCAGTACAACCTGCTGCAGGACGCGTGGCACGGCGATACCTCGGCCCTACGAACCAACGACCATCGGTTCGTTCCCGCGGCGGTGTTCACCGATCCCCAGATCGCCGAGGTGGGCATGACCGAAGAGCAAGCCCGCGACGCCGGCCTGGACATCACCGTCAAGGTCCAGAACTACGGAGATGTCGCCTACGGCTGGGCCATGGAGGACAGCGAAGGTCTGTGCAAGATCATCGCCGAGAAGGGCACCGGAAAGATCCTCGGCGCGCACATCATCGGTGCGCAGGCCCCGACCCTGATTCAGCCCCTCATCCAGGCGATGAGCTTCGGGTTGTCGGCCCAGGACATGGCACGTGGCCAGTACTGGATTCACCCCGGCTTGCCCGAGGTGGTCGAGAACGCCCTGCTGGGGCTCGAACTGTAGTTCCGACTACCAGGGGCTGGTGCGGAGCACGATCTCGGTGGCCAGCGCAGCCGGCTCGTCGGCGACGACATTCGCGCCGCCGTCGAGTTGGACCACCCGGAAGTCCGAGTAGACGAACCTTCCGCTCGCGTCGGCGGATGTGCGGCCCAGCGAGGACCCGACGACCAGTGTCGTCGGCAACTCGACCGGGGGGCAGTCCGCGGCACGCACGGTGCCCTGCTCGTCCGCGATCGCGGGGTGACAACGGTTGACCGCGATCAGACTGGCGAAGCGCCCGAAGGTCTTGGCAGCCAACGTCCATGCCGACTCCGCACCCGCTCCGCTGCCGACGAGATGCACCCACGACAGTTTGAGCTCGTCGAGAACCGTGAGGATCGCGTCGTCGCCGACGCCGTCGATGCTTTCCAGCGCAACGGTTTTCAGATCCGAATTGTGCAGCCGTTCACTGACGGCGTCGTACACATCCACCGGATCGCCTGCATCGGGAAGCAAGAGAACGGCGTGCCTGCTGTCCGGGCCTGCCACTCGCACCGAACATTGCCCACCCGCAGCACTCACATGCGTGAACTCCATGGGGACGACGGTACTGCCTGCGGTCGAGGAGGAGGAAGAGCAGGCCCCCGACCGACCGACTCACGAACCGAAGACCTGGTCGGCATACCGGTGAGTCGCCGGCCGTTCACGACACGCGGCTGACGATCGTGTCGAGGCCCGGATCGACGCCGTGCTCGATGAGATCGAGGACGGCGTCGATGTCCATGTTGTCCTCCACCAGATCGGCCAGCAAGTCCAACTGCTGCTCGCGCAACGCCGCAACCGACGTGTCGGATGCCACCTCGAATCCCGTGCGACCCGACTTCTCCGCCACCCAGGTGAGCAGCGACCGACGGAAATCGTCGGACTCGATCAATCCGTGCCAGTGGGTACCGAGAACGCTGCCGCGCAAGCTGCCTTCGGAGATACCCGACGCGGAGGTCGACAACGCGTCGTCGCCGTTCTGCACAACCCGCCCATGGTGAATCTCGTAGCCCGACACGGAATGCGTGCCGAACTGCACCGATCGCCCCGCCACCTGCGCGAGCACTTTGTCGGCCGCGAACTCGACCGAGAGATCGAGCAGACCGAGACCTCGGACCGCACCGGCTCCGGATTCGACGGTGTCGTCGATCGTTCGGCCCAACATCTGATATCCACCGCAGATCCCCAGAACCGGAAGGCCCGCAGCCCCGCGTGCCGCGATCGCATCGGCAAGACCGTTGCGCCGCAACCACTCCAGATCAGACACGGTGGATTTGCTGCCCGGGACGACCACCAGGTCCACGTCCTCGAGCCGGGACGGCTCGGTGACCCAATGCACCGACACCCCGGGCTCGCAGGCCAACGCCTCGACATCGGTGGTGTTGGAGATTCTCGGCAAACGCACCGCCGCGACGCGCAGCCACTGCGAGCCGTGCGGTGCACGCGGTCGCCCCACCGGAGCATCGGGAACGGTTCCGAGTGAGTCCTCGGCGTCCATCCACAATCCGTCCGCGAACGGGACGACACCGTACGTCGGACGTCCCGTCAACGCGCGCAACTGCTCGAGACCGGGTGCCAGCAGAGTAGGATCACCGCGGAACTTGTTGATCACGAACCCGGCGACGAGCGCCTGATCCTCCGAAGACAGCACCGCAACGGTGCCGAACAGATGAGCCAGCACTCCCCCGCGATCGATATCCCCCACCACGATCACCGGAAGAGACGCCGCCGTCGCCAACCCCATGTTGGCCAAGTCCGTTGCGCGAAGATTGATCTCGGCGGGCGAGCCTGCGCCTTCACAGATCACCACATCGAATTCCGCTCGCAGAGAGGCCAATTCGTCTGCCACCACAGCGCGCAACGACTGCCGATGCTCGATGTAGTTGCTCGCACTCACCTGCGCCACGGCACGCCCGCGCACCACCAACTGCGAGGTCCGGTCACTTCCCGGTTTCAGCAACACGGGATTGAAGCGCACACTCGGCTCGAGGCCACAGGCCGCCGCCTGCATCGCCTGCGCCCGCCCGATCTCACCGCCGTCGAGCGTGACCACCGAATTGTTGGACATGTTCTGCGCCTTGAACGGAGCCACCCGCACCCCGCGGCGCGCCAGCATCCGGCAGAGCCCGGCGACCAACACACTCTTGCCCGCATCCGACGTCGTCCCCGCAACCAGTAGGGCACCTTTCGGACTCACGGCATCGTATTTCTGTTCACTCCGCAGGCTCCGCTCACGGGAGGGTCAGGATCTCGCTACCCGTCTCGGTGACCACCAGGGTGTGCTCGAACTGGGCGGTCCACTTCTTGTCGTGTGTGACCACCGTCCAGCCGTCGTCCCACATCTCGGCGTTGATCGTGCCCAGGTTGATCATCGGTTCGATGGTGAAGGTCATTCCCGGCTCGATGACGGTGTCCACCGACGGCTGGTCGTAATGCAGAACGACGAGACCGTTGTGGAAGGTGGTACCGATGCCGTGTCCGGTGAAATCCTCGACCACGCCGTACCCGAACCGGTGCGCATACGACTCGATGACGCGGCCGATCACGTTCAGCGCGCGCCCCGGCTTGACGGCCTTGATGGCACGCATGGTGGCCTCGTGCGTGCGCTCGACCAGCAGGCGCGCTTCCTCGGAGACGTTGCCGGCCAAGAAGGTTGCGTTGGTATCACCGTGGACGCCGTCGATGTACGCGGTGACGTCGATGTTGACGATGTCGCCGTCTTCGATCACCGTGGAATCCGGGATACCGTGGCAGATGACCTCGTTGAGGGAGGTGCAGCAGGACTTCGGAAAGCCCTTGTAGCCCAACGTTGACGGGTACGCGCCGTGATCGATCATGTACTCATGGGCAATTCGGTCCAGCTCGTCGGTGGTGACTCCCGGTGCCACTGCCCGGCCCGCTTCCTGCAGCGCCCTGGCCGCGATCTTCGACGCCACCCGCATCTTCTCGATGACCTCGGGGGTCTGAACCCAGGGCTCACTACCTTCGGCGACGGTCGACTTCCACGCGTATTCGGGGCGCTCGATCGACTTGGGCACCGCGAGGACGGGCGACACGACGCCTGGTACGAGGGGCTGACGGGGCTTGCTCTCGGCGGTCACAGACATGGCGTCCACAGTAGTCGGCTCGTATTCGGCTCCGAACCGCAGCGCAGTGCCCGTACCAGTCGAAACAGCGCACGGCGTTGTGGATATGATCCGGGTCACGTTCGTCGCTCGTGCAGCCGACACGAGAAAGGAAGCACCGTGGTCCATTCGAATCTGTTGCGGCCCCGTGACGGTGATGCTCTGCGCGCCGAACTGCGCCAGGTGGCAGCGATGTCCGACGTGCCGGTCGTGTTCGGCGGTGAGGTCTCGTCGGAGACCCTGCACCTGAGTGAGTTCCACGGGACCAGAACCCGCGGCCTGGACGGACTCGCCATCCCACCCAGATCCGGCCTCGGCGGACGGGTCATGGAACAGCGCAGGCCCGCGGCAGTGAGCGATTACGGTGCCTCGATGTCGATCACTCATCACTTCGATCGCCCGGTGCTCGGCGAGGGCCTCAAATCGATACTGGCGGTGCCGGTGGTCGTGGCGGGTGTCGCGCGAATAGTGATGTACGCGGCGCTACGCGAACGCGGCCCCCTCGGAGACCGTGTCGGCGACATCATGACGACCGCCGCCAGGCGTCTCGGTCAGGAGATCTCCGTGCGTGACGAGGTCGACCGCAGGGTCCGTCTGCTGGCGACCACCCGTTCGACGCTCGACTCGGATGTCTCGCGTACGGCCGAACTGCGCAGCGTCCACGAGGAACTGTCCGATCTGGCCCGGTCGATCGGGGACGCAACGATCCGGCGCAGACTCGACGCAGTCGCAGCGCGGGTGGCCGCATCGTTCGGTCAGGACATACCCCACGACATACGGGCCCAGGAGGTGTCGCAGTCGTTGACACCACGCGAGATCGACGTGATCTCGCAGGTTGCCTTGGGCTGCACCAACATCGAGGTCGCTGCGCGACTGTCGATCGGTGCCGAGACGGTCAAATCGTACCTGCGCAGCGTGATGCGCAAAACCGAGTCGCACACCCGATACGAAGCCGTGGTCGCGTGCCGTCGACTCGGCGTGCTGCCCTCTTGAACCAGGGACACCGCAGCGCGGTCAGTACCCGGGCGGCAGTTGCTCGAACATCTCTCGGGTCACCGCGACGGCGTTGTCCGAGCTGCCGCCCCGCACCACGAGGGTGGCGAACGCAATGTCTCCGCGGTAGCCGACGAACCACGAGTGCGAGCCGCCGTCGACCTCCGCTTCACCGGTCTTGCCGTAGACCTCGCCCTGGTCTGCGATGCGCTCGGCCGTACCGCTGGTGACCACCGAACGCATCATTCCGCGCAGCCCGTCGACCATCGCGGGCTCGATCGGCGGATGCTCTCCGGTGATCTCGGTGTCGCGTCCGACCAGGAGGTTCGGCACCGGCGTCGAGCCATGAGCCACCGTCGCGGCGGCCAGGGCCATACCGAACGTCGACACGACCACTCTGCCCTGACCGAAGCCGTCCTCGGTGCGCTGGACTAGCTCCTCGGCCGGTGGCACCGAACCGGAGTCGGTCGGCAGTCCGACGACGTCGTAGTCCGGGCCGACGCCGAACTGGGACGCCGCGACGGTCAACGCGTCGGGCGACATCTCGCTGGCCAGCTTGGCGAACGAGGTGTTGCACGATCGGGTGAACGCAGTACTCATCGTCACGTCACCGAGCGCGAACTCGTTGTAGTTGGGCACGCTGCGCTCACCGATCACGATGCGACCCGGACACGGGACGGTGCTGCCCGGAGTCGCAAGTCCGCTGGAGATCGCGGCACCTGCAGTGATGATCTTGAACGTGGACCCCGGCGGATAGAGGCCGGCGGACGCGACCGGCCCGTCCCGATCTGCAGCCGGGTTCTGTGCCACCGCCAGGATGGCACCGGTGGACGGCTGGATGACCACCGTCATCGCCTGCTCGGTGCGCGCGTTCACCGCTCGCTGAGCCGCGACCTGAATGTTGCGATCGAGACTGATCGAGAACGACGGAGAGGGCTCCGGCGGGGTGTCGGTGAGGACATCGATGTCGACGCCGTTGCGGTTCGTGGTCACCACGCTCCACCCCGCCTTGCCGTCGACCTCGTCGATGACGGCCTTCTTGACCTGGCCGACGAGGTCCGGTGCGAACGTGGGGTCGGTGGACACCAGATCCGATTCGTCGGACGCGGTGACTCCCGGGATCTCGGTCAGTGCGGCGGAGATCGGCTGGTAGTCACTGTCTCGAAGCAACGCCACCGGGTAGTCGCCGTCGACCGAGGTGGCGGACTCGACGATGGACTGCGCGGTGATGGACGCATCGAACGGCGTCAGCAACGTCGACAGCGCCGTCGCCGAGGCCACCACATTGTTCGCATTCGCCGCGTCGAACTTGATTCGGTGCACCACGCCGGGCACCAACACATCGGTCCCGGAGCGCTCGTTGACTCGTGCGCGCGGAGCCGCCGTGGATCGCAGGGACATCGTCTGGGTGTCGCCGAGCTTGGGATGGATGTCCGACGCCGTCCAGCGCACCACCCACTCGCCCTCGCTGCGCCCCATGTTCAGCTGACCGTCGTACGTCCACACGCGATCCTTCGGCAGCCGCCACGTGTAGGTGTAGCCGACTGTGGCGGTGTCACCGTCGACCTGCACCGACGTCGTCTCGGCATCCAGGGTTTCGGCCTGAAGATTGGTCCACGCCTCGGTCAGTGCCGTGGCCGCCGCGTCGGGCTTGTCGGTGTCCGCCGCCGCGGCGACGATGTCGTTGGACTCGAACGCGGCAAGAAATGCCTGGGCGGCCGGCTCGGGCCCGTCGGGCTTGGGGGTACATCCGGTGAGGGCGGCAGCAATGACGGCTGCGACCACCGATACCGCTCCGACCCGATACCGCACTTCGGTTGCACCACGTGATCTCATTGCGCCCCATCGTAATAGGGCGCTGCCTCCGGCTGCGGCAACGAATCGCGGTTCGCCACAACCCGATCGAGAGACGTTCGAACTAGTCGAGGAGCACCGTCGTGAAGGTCGCCACCTGGGTCAGGCCGATTTTCGCGTAGGCCCGTCGGGCGACGTAGTTGAAACTGTTGACGTACAGGCTCGCGGTGCGGCCCTGGCGGACCACCGAGTTCACCACCGCGGCGGTACCGGACGCGCCGAGACCGTGCCCCCGCCGATCGGGGTGAACCCACACCCCCTGGATCTGTCCCACCGTCGCCGACTGCGACCCGATCTCGGCCTTGAACACCACCCGACCGTCCTCGAATCGAGCCCACGCGCGCTGCGCGGCAATCAGACTCGAGATCCGTCGTCGGTATCCGCGGCCGCCGTCGTTCTGTCTCGGGTCGACACCGACTTCCTCGATGAACATCGCCACTGCCGCAGTCAGATACACGTCCAGCTCCTCGGGGCGAACGAGGCGGACGTGTGGATCGGGCGTGATGGACGACCGAACGGACGTGGCCAGCAGCGGCTGCTCACCGCGGACCTCGCGGGCGGGACCCCAGTCGGTCTCGAGCATCTCCCACAGCGGAAGCGTCAGTTCGGCTCGACCGACCAATGAGGAACACAGCCGTGGTCCGCGGCATGCGCGATCGGCGAACGAACGCAGATCGTCGCTGGATCCGAGCAGAGGAACGAGGTTGGCTCCGTAGAAACACAACGACTCGTCGGGGCCGCCTCGGCTCCACATCTCACCGTGAAACGATCTCGGATCCAGTCCGGATTCCTGCACCCGAGCGGCGACCATGCAGGTGGCGACCGGGTCGGCGTCGAGCACCCGCAGGACGTGCGCCACGTCCCGATTACCGAGAGGCTTCGCACCGAGGAGCTTGAGCACCTACCGACCTCCTGACCCACCTACCGCATACACACCGACCGAGCGTGTACCGCATCATTCCAGAGAACCTGTTCCGCCGGTGGCAGAGCGGCAAACCGGACACCGAACCGGTCGAACCTGCTCAGCTGACCGTCACGACCGGTGCGCCACCGTCTGCAGTCTCATCCTTGTCGAATTCCTCGGCGATGCGCATTGCTTCCTCGATCAAGGTCTCGACGATCTGAGCCTCGGGCACGGTCTTGATGACCTTGCCCTTGACGAAGATCTGGCCCTTGCCGTTGCCCGACGCCACGCCGAGGTCGGCGTCACGCGCCTCGCCCGGTCCGTTGACGACACATCCCATCACGGCGACGCGAAGCGGAATCTCCATGCCCTCCAGTCCCGCGGTGACCTCGTCGGCCAGGGTGTACACGTCGACCTGCGCCCGTCCACAGGACGGGCAGGAGACGATCTCGAGCTTGCGGGGGCGGAGATTGAAGGACTGCAGAATCTGATTGCCGACCTTGATCTCCTCCGCAGGCGGGGCCGACAGGGAGACGCGAATGGTGTCGCCGATCCCCTTGGACAGCAACGCGCCGAAGGCGACTGCGGACTTGATGGTCCCCTGGAACGCGGGCCCGGCTTCGGTGACGCCGAGGTGCAGCGGGTAGTCGCACTGCGCAGCGAGTTGCTCGTACGCGGCGACCATGACGACCGGGTCGTTGTGCTTGACGGAGATCTTGATGTCGCCGAACCCGTGCTCCTCGAACAGACCCGCCTCCCACAGCGCGGATTCCACCAGTGCCTCCGGTGTCGCCTTGCCGTACTTCTTCATCAGGCGAGGGTCGAGCGATCCGGCGTTGACGCCGATGCGGATCGGAATATTCGCGTCACCGGCAGCTTTGGCGACTTCCTTGACCCGGCCGTCGAATTCCTTGATGTTGCCCGGGTTCACTCGTACCGCGGCGCAGCCTGCGTCGATCGCGGCGAAAATGTACTTGGGCTGGAAGTGGATGTCGGCGATCACCGGAATCTGACTCTTCTTGGCGATGATCGACAATGCATCCGCGTCGTCCTGTGTGGGGCATGCCACACGCACGATGTCGCAGCCCGATGCCGTGAGTTCGGCGATCTGCTGCAGCGTGGCGTTGATGTCGTGGGTCTTGGTGGTGCACATGGACTGCACCGAGATGGGGCTGTCGCTGCCCACCCCCACGGACCCGACCTGGAGCTGCCTGGTCTTTCGACGCGGCGCGAGTACTGGCACCGGCGGTGCCGGCATTCCCAATCCGACTGACACGGACACAGTGGCCTTCTTTCCTAGCTACGACTGACGAGTCTACTTAGAACAATTGAATCGGGTTGACGATGTCCGCCGTGAGTGTCAACAAGGAGAACCCGATGAAAACGACGATGACCACGTAGGTGACCGGCATCAGCTTCATGTAGTCCACCGGCGCACCGTCGGGCAGGCCGCGACGGTTGCGGAAGATGTTCCGGATCCGCTCGTAGATGGTCACGGCGATATGGCCGCCGTCCAACGGCAACAGCGGCACGATGTTGAACGCTCCGAGGAAGAAGTTCAAGGACGCGAGCAGTCCGACGAACGTCGCCCAGTTGTTCGTCTCTGCGGCCTGACCACCGATGACGCTGGCGCCCACGACGCTCATCGGAGTGTCGAGGCCACGTTCGCCGCCGAAGATCGACTCCCACAGCGCCTGCACCTTGGTCGGTAGCTGCACGAGAGCTTTGCCGGTCTGCACGAAGATCTCTCCGGTGAAGACGAACGTCTCGGGCACCGCTTCGATCGGGTTGTACGTGATGTTCGGCGGCGGACCTCCGGTGACACCCACCGCCCCGACCGTCGTCGATTCCTTCGCGCCGGTGTCGGGATCGATGACATATCGCTGAACCTGTGTGACCGGGACCGTGATCGTCTGCGAAGCACCGTCACGGTCGACTGTCAGGTCGACCGAGCCCGACGACGCCTGGATGGCGAGCACGGCGTCGGACCAGACCTCCGTGGGCTTGCCGTCCACCGCGGTGATGATGTCGCCCTGCCGCAGACCTGCTGCCGCGGCCGGACCGTCACCCGTGCACTCCGCGATCTCCCCGTCGACCGTTTGCGTCGTCCCGACACAGACGACACCCTGAACCGTCGTCGTCGGTGTCTCACGGTCGACCGTTCCCCAGCCGAGGACCAGCGCATAGACCAGCACGATGCCGAGTACGAAGTTCATCGCGATGCCGCCGACCATGACGACGATCCGCTTCCACGTCTTCTGGCGGTACATCGCGCGCTCGACCTCGTCGGGTGCGAGTTCGTCGATCGCCGTCATTCCGGCGATATCGCAGAAGCCACCGGCCGGGATCGCCTTGAGGCCGTATTCGGTCTCGCCGCGCCGGAAGGAGAAGATCTTGGGACCGAACCCGATGTAGTAGCGGCGAACCTTCATGCCGAGCGCTTTCGCGGTCCACATGTGTCCTGCCTCGTGCAGTGCGATCGACACACCGATGCCGACGGCAAACAGCACCACGCCCAGAGCGAACAGCATGTGAGTCTAAAGGCCCTTCTGTTTCAGTAGCTCACGCGCATGTGCGCGAGCCCAGGAATCCGCCGCGAGGACGTCGTCCACGGTAGTCGGCACCGCCGACCAGTCCCCTCCGCCGTCGCTGACAACGGCCCGCACCGTGTGCACGATCTCGGGGAATTCGATGCGGCCGGCCAGGAACGCCTCGGCAGCGATCTCGTTGGACGCGTTGTACACCGCCGTCATGCACCCGCCCATGATTCCGGCCTCACGGGCCAGCTGAACGGCGGGGAACACTCGATCGTCGAGTGGTTCGAAGTCCCAGGAGAACGCTGCAGTGAAATCGAGTGCACGCGCGACGTCGGGCACTCGCTCCGGCCACCCGAGCGCCAACCCGATCGGCAGCTTCATGTCCGGCGGGCTGGCCTGCGCAATGGTGGATCCGTCCACGAACGTGACCATCGAATGAACGATGGATTGCCGGTGCACGGTGACGTCGATCTTCTCGTACGGCACCCCGAACAGCAGATGCGCTTCGATGAGCTCGAGGCCCTTGTTGACCAGCGTCGCCGAGTTCAACGTGTTCATCGGACCCATCGACCAGGTGGGATGAGCCGCGGCCTGGGCAGGCGTCACCGACTTCAGTTCCGTTTCGCTCCAGCCTCGGAACGGTCCACCCGATGCGGTGAGGATCAGTCGATCCACCTCGCTTCGGTGCCCACTGCGCAGGCATTGCGCCAGCGCCGAATGCTCCGAGTCCACCGGAACGATCTGTCCTGGCGCGGCGGCAGCGAGTACGAGTTCGCCGCCTGCCACCAGCGATTCCTTGTTGGCCAACGCCAGCCGGGCTCCGGTCTTCAGCGCCGCCAACGTCGGTTCGAGACCGAGCGAGCCCACCAGCGCGTTGAGCACCACGTCGGCCTGCGTCGATTCGACGAGCTCGGTCACCGCACGGGGCCCGCTCAGAATCCCGGGAAGGTCGAGCTCGGCGGCAGCGGCGGGGTCGGCCACAGCGACACGCCGAACGCCGGTCTCGGCGATCTGACGACGAAGAAGGTCGATGTTTCCGCCGCCGGCCGCAAGACCCACGACGACGAAGCGATCCGGGTTTGCTGCGATGACGTCGAGCGCTTGGGTTCCGATCGAGCCGGTGCTCCCCAGCAGCAGCACGCGAATCGGCTCGGGGCGATCCGAGGTGGTCGTTCGCTCACGATGGTCTGACACCGGTCCATTGTTGCCTACCGAGCCTGAGAAACCCCTATGCGCTCCGCCGATGCTGGCAGGGTGGAAGGCATGAACGTCTCGAAGTACACCGCAGCATCGTTCAACTACGCCGACGTAGGGGCAACGAGCGGCAGGCTCCCGACCGGTTACCACCACGTCGAGAAGTCGCGGGTCATCGGATCCGGAGTCGAGGACTTCGTAGCCGCAGCCGACGCACTGATGCGCTGGGACATGCATCGCGGCACCGGGCTGAAGGTTCATTCCAGCAACGACAACGCCGTCCCCGACGCCGTGGTCGTGCTCACCCTCGGGCCCGTCCGCATCCCGTGCCGGGTCGTCTACGTCATCGACGAAGCCAACCGACAGGGCTTCGCCTACGGCACGCTCGACGGCCATCCCGAGTCCGGCGAGGAACTGTTCTACGTCGACTACTCCCCCGAGGACGGGACGGTCTCCGCGCATATCACCGCGTTCTCGAACCCCGGCCGCTGGTACACCAGGCTCGGTGGTCCGGTGGGCAAGCGGGTCCAGGCCCTGTTCACCGACCGCTATCTGGCCGCGCTGGAGTCAGCGTGCCGGTCGCCGCGCTGAGTCAGGAGGAGGGCGGGTGTACGGCGCGCCAGTGCTCGGCGATGTCGATTCGCTTCGCCACCCACACCTTCTCGTGAGACTGAACGTGATCGAGAAAACGTTCGAGGGCGGCGATGCGAGCCGGCCTGCCCACCAGCCTGCAGTGCAGTCCGACCGAGAGCATCTTGGGGCTGCCGTTCTCCCCCTCGGCGTACAGCACGTCGAACGCGTCCCGCAGATGCGCATAGAACTCGTCCCCGGTCGAGAAGCCGCCCGGCGAGGCGAATCTCATGTCGTTCGTGTCGAGGGTGTACGGCACCACCAGATGATCGACCACCTCGGAGCCGCGAGAGACCTTCTCCCAGTAGGGAAGATCGTCGGCGTAGGAATCCGAGTCGTACACGAATCCGCCGTGCTCGACGACGAGCGACCGGGTGTTCGGAGAGTCACGTCCGGTGTACCACCCGAGCGGGGCCGAGCCGGTGAGGCCCTGAAGGATGGCCACGGCCTCGGCCATGTGCTCGCGCTCGACGTTCTCGTCGATCTGCTGGTAGGACAGCCACCGCAGACCGTGGCAGGCGATCTCGTGGCCCAATTCCGCCAGTGCGGCAACCACTTCCGGGTTTCGTTCCATGGCCTTCGCGACAGCGAACACCGTCAGGGGTAGGTCGCGTTTCTCGAACGCCCGCAGCACCCGCCACACGCCGGCCCTCGAGCCGTACTCGTACAGCGACTCCATGCTCATGTGGCGGTTCGGAAAGGCTTGTGCCCCGATCATTTCCGAGAGGAACGTCTCGGATTTGGTGTCACCGTCGAGGACGTTGTTCTCCGCACCCTCCTCGTAGTTGAGGACGAACTGAACAGCGATGTTGGCCTCACCCGGCCACTGGGCATGCGGCGGCGTGCGGCCGTACCCCACCATGTCTCGGGGGTAGCTCAACGGAAACTGGGTCAGCGGATGCGGAAGGCGCTCGGACGTCACCGCCGCAGTCTCTCATCGAAGTCGGCTGTCGCGCCGGGTGAGCACACAACCCTGATGGCTACGACGGGCGGTCGTATGCCAATATTGTCCGAACGCGGCAGGCTCGACGCCCCGTGAAGGACGACTTCGAGAATTCATCACCCGAGAGGACCGACCGGTGGCCAATACCGAACTGGAATCCGCTTCGTACGACCAGGTCGTCGATACCCGCCACGAGGTGCCGGACGTGCCGTCCGCCGAGTGGGGGTGGAGTGGTGAGTCGAATCGCGCGATGCGGGTGGCCGCCATCGTCGTCGCCGTGTTCCTGCTGTTCATGATGATCGGCAACCACACCGGCAAGGTCGAGGATCTGTGGTTGATCGGATTCGCGGCGACGCTGGTCGGGCTCGTCGTGCGAGACGTGATCGTCCGCCGCAAGCCCCGCTAGCAACCGATTCAGTTCTCGGCTGCCAGCTGACCGCACGCCGCGGCGATCTCCTGACCGCGGGTGTCACGGACGGTGCACGAGACACCCTGCGCGATCACCCGACGAACGAATTCTCTCTCCACCGGCTTCGGGCTGGCGTCCCATTCGCTACCCGGAGTCGGATTGAGTGGGATCAGGTTCACGTGGACCCGCGAGCCGAGCGCCTTGTGCAGCTTCTTGCCCAACATGTCCGCTCGCCACGGCTGATCGTTCACGTCCCGGATCATCGCGTACTCGATCGACACACGCCGACCGGTCTGATCGGCGTAGTACCTGGCCGCCGACAGTACTTCGGCCACCGACCAGCGATTGTTGACCGGAACCAGCGTGTCGCGGAGCTCGTCGTCGGGCGTGTGCAACGACACCGCCAGCGTCACCGACAGTCCCTCGTCGGCCAGCTTCCGAATGGCCGGTGCCAGTCCGACCGTCGACACCGTCACCGATCGCTGTGAGAGGCCGAGTCCGTCGGGTGCGGGCGAGACGATCTTGCGCACCGCGGAGACGACCCTCTTGTAGTTCGCCAGGGGCTCGCCCATCCCCATGAAGACCACGTTCGAAAGTCGTCCTTCGCCCCCGTGGACCACGCCGTCACGCAGATCGGCTGCAGCCGAACGGACCTGGTCGACGATCTCGGCCGTCGACAGGTTCCTCGTCAGACCGGCCTGGCCGGTCGCACAGAAGGGACAGGCCATTCCGCAGCCGGCCTGACTCGAGATGCACAGAGTCGCCCGATCCGGGTACCGCATCAGGACACTTTCGAGAAGTGTTCCGTCGTTGGCCTTCCACAGGGTCTTTCGAGTGTCACCGTCGTCACATGCCAGGTGCTTGATCGGCGTCAGCAACGTGGGAAAGAGATCGGCACCGACCTTCTCGCGGGCCTCGGCCGGAAGGTCGGTCATCTTGGTGGTGTCGGCCTCCAGACGCCCGTAGTAGTGCCGGGCCAGCTGATCGGCGCGAAACGCAGGGAGACCGAGCGCCTTCACCGCATCCCGCAGACCCTCTTTGTCCAGGTCCGCGAGGTGACGCGACGGCATGCCGCGACGCGGCGCAGTGAAGACCAAGGGAAGATTGGGCCTCTTCTGCTCGGTCGACGTGTTCGTTGCCTCGGCGGAGTCACTCATGCTCCACCCCCCATCTTTCGCTGACGCTGCATGTTTCCATTGTCCACCTCATTGCCTCGCAGTCCTATTCGCGCCGGTTTCCGTCCGTTACCCGATGGGTATCGAGGTCGTGGCCGGATGCACGTGCATTCGGCCTTCACGTGCGGAAGGATCATCGACATGGCCACCAGAGCTGACGACAGTCACGAGACATCGCTGGACACATCAGGTGCGGTTCACCCCGGCGACCACAGCGCCTCGGGTGACCTCGCTCCCATCACGACTCCGGATTCGGACGGTCATTCCGCGCCGGATCCCGAGTTCGTCCCGGAGCCCCAGGCAGGCAGCTCGACCGACATCGCCCACACCCGCACCGCTGCGCTGTGGACCGGCCTGGTGGTCGGGGCCGTGGTCCTGGTCGTTCTGCTCGTGTTCATCGTGCAGAATCTCGACTCCGTCACCGTACAGATCTTCGCCTGGCAGCTCGATCTGCCTCTGGGCATCAGCATGCTGCTGGCTGCGATCGCAGGTGCACTGGTCATGGCGATGGTCGGCGGAGCTCGAATCCTCCAGGTCCGGCGCGCAGCGAAGAAGAAGTAGCAGCAGCACAGATCGTGAACACTATGTACAGAAGGTGGCGCGCATCGACTGAATCGATCAGGCTTGGGGTGCCCCACTTCACTCGAGGAGCATGACGTGACAACTTTCATGGAGACACCCGTGGCATCCGGCGTAGCCCCCGACCGAGCACGGTCCTGGCTGCTGGTACCGGCCACCAAGCCCGAAACCTTCGGCGACGCCGTCGCGTCGGGAGTCGATGCCGTCATCCTCGACATCGAAGACGCAGTCGCGCCGGCCAAGAAGCCGGCCGCGCGCGAGGCCGTCGTGCGGTGGCTCGGCGAAGGAAACTCTGCATGGGTCCGCATCAACGACGCAACGACCCCGTACTGGGCCGATGACCTCGCCGCTCTGTCCGGCCTACCCGGACTGGTCGGTGTCATGCTCGCGAAGACCGAGAGCGGCGGCCAGGTCGAGGCAACAGCTGCTCGCCTGGCACCCGGCACCCCGATCCTGGCACTGGTGGAGTCGGCGATGGGCCTCGAAGCCGCTACGGAGATCGCCCGCGCGGATTCGACGTTCCGTCTCGCCTTCGGCAGTGGCGACTTCCGCCGCGACACGGGCATGAGCGACGACCCCCTGGCGATGGCATACCCCCGCTCGCGCCTCGTCGTGTCCTCACGCGCAGCGCGCATCCCGGGGCCGATCGACGGACCGACACTGACGGCCAACGACAGCATCCTCGGACGCGATGCAGCTCTGACCCTGTCGATGGGCATGACGGGCAAGCTGTGCATGCATTCGGAGCAGGCTGCCATCGTCAACCGCGAGCTCGCCCCGTCACCCACGGATGTGTCGTGGGCCCGTGACGTCATCGATGCCCTCGGTGCCGACGGAGCACACGTCAAGGACGGAAGCGACCTACCTCGTCTGGCGAAAGCACTCAAGATCAACGAACTGGCGGAGATCTTCGGGATCTCTGCCGCCTCCTGATACAGCCCCGCAGTCGAGGTGGTCGGCCGTGGCCCACCGGCTCGCTAACGCAACTCGATTCCGGTCGGCTTGTATCGGACGTGGACTCGATACCGGACATCGAACGACACCCCGTCCACCGACTTCATGGCATCACGCGCAACGCGTGGGCCGAACTCGATTCCCAGCACATCGCGCATCAGGCGTCGATTCGGGAACGACCACCTCGTGTCGACGCGGTTCAGTGCAAAACCCTGTGCCTCGAAGAACGCCTCGACCGTGAACGGGTCGTAGTGCGGTAGATCGGCCCGCATCCAATCCCCGTACGGCGACGCGGTGGCGTCCAGATCCACGACGACCAACGCTCCGCCCGGCCCGAGCACGCGCATGGCGTCGACGATTCCCGGCCCGCAGCCCGGTCCGAAGAAGTACGCGGTGCGCGCATGGACGACGTCCACAGTGCCGTCGCCGATCGGCAGGGAATCCGCCTGCGCCGTCCTCACCTCGACGTTCGGCAGGTTCGCGACTCGTGCCCTCGCCGAGGCAGCGAGTGGTTCGTGCGGCTCGATTCCCAGTACTCGTTGGGCGTCGGCCGCGAAGATCGGAAGATGGAAGCCGCTTCCGCAGCCGACGTCGACGACAGTCTTCGCCGACCAGTCCGCAACCGACCGGATCGCATCGAACAGTGCACCGTCGACGTCCTGAGCGCGGTTCTCCGCCTCGTACAGGTGTGGCCAGTTCCAGATGTTGGGGCTGGGAATCACCCCGGTGACATCACTGCGCACGCCCGAGAGCAGTCTGCTCAGAGGAGAACGGTGAAGACGAGCCATGCCACGAAAGCCGAGGGCAGCAGCGAGTCGAGCCTGTCCATGATGCCGCCGTGGCCGGGCAGCAGGGTGCCCATGTCCTTGATGCGGAGATCACGCTTGACCTGCGACTCGATCAGATCGCCCAACGTGCCGGTCACCACCAGCACCACGCCGAGAAGGATGCCGATCATCGAGTTGGCCTCGAGGATGAGCGTGACCGTCAGCAGACACCCGATGATGCAGAAGATGAGTGACCCGGCGAGCCCCTCCCAGGACTTCTTCGGGCTGATGGCAGGTGCCATCGGGTGCTTTCCGAACAACACACCCGCGATGTAGCCGCCGATGTCCGAGCACACGACGCCGATGACGAACACCAGGATGCGGCCTGCGCCGTTGTCCTGCAGCACCATCAGGACGGTGAACGAGGCCAGCAGCGGCAACCAACATGCCACGAGGACGGTGACGGAAAGTTCTTCGAGGTAGTTCTTCGGAGCGGTGCCGAATCCCTGCCGCAGCAGCAGCCACACCATGCACACCAGGACGGTGCCCACGGCAGCGCTGAGCACACCGACCGCCCCGAACGGCCAGCCGAGCCAGATCATCGCCTGACCGCCGAGGATCAGGGGAATGCGGGGCACCAGTACCCCACCCTCGCGCAGGCGCTTGGACACCTCGTAGGTGGCAACGGCCAGCGCGACGGCCACCACCCCGATCCACACCAGCGGCACGAAGACGAGGACGAGAATCAGACCGATGCCCAACGAGCCGCCGACTCCGATCGCGGCGGGCAGATTACGGCCTGCCTTGCCCGTCGACTTCGCTGCGGCGACCCCGGACGAGGCAGCGGGCGTACCGCTGCCCTCCTGCCGATCCGGTCCCACCACTGTCGTCATCTCCTCGAATTTCATCGTCGTCCGTCGTGAAAAGCAGCTGTCGAGGTCGGGTCAGACCTCCATCAGCTCGCCCTCTTTGCGCTTGACGAGTTCGTCGACGGAGGCGGTGTACTTCGCAGTGGTCTTGTCGAGATCGTTCTCGGCGCGGACGACCTCGTCCTCGCCTGCTTCGCCGTCCTTCTGGATTCGCTTGAGCTCTTCCATCGTCTTTCGGCGGACGTTGCGAATCGACACCTTCGCGTCCTCGCCCTTGCCCTTGGCCTGCTTGACGAATTCGCGGCGCCGTTCCTCGGTGAGCTGCGGAACTCCGATTCGAATGAGGTTGCCGTCGTTGGTGGGATTGACACCGAGGTCGGAGTTGCGAATGGCGGTTTCGATGGGCCCGAGCTGATTGGACTCGTACGGCTTGATGACCACGAGGCGCGCTTCGGGGACGCTGATACTGGCGAGCTGGGTGATCGGCGTCAGGGCACCGTAGTACTCGATGACGATGCGGGAGAACATTCCGGGGTTGGCACGTCCGGTGCGAATCGAGGACAGATCGTCACGTGCAACCGATACGGCCTTTTCCATCTTCTCTTCGGCATCGAAGAGAGCTTCGTCAATCACGATCTGTCCTCCATCGTCTTCGTCTTCGATTCGCTCACGTCACTGTCGGCGACGATCACGACGTGACCAGCGTGCCGATCTTCTCACCGGACACAGCGCGAGCGATATTTCCCTGAATCAGCAAATTGAACACCAGCATCGGCATCTGATTGTCCATGCACAGGCTGAAGGCCGTCGCGTCGGCAACCTTGAGTCCCTGTTCGATGGCTTCGCGGTGCGTGATGGTGTCGAACATCGTGGCATCGGGGTCGAGGCGCGGATCGGCCGAGTACACGCCGTCTACTGCCTTCGCCATCAACAACACCTCGGCACCGATTTCCAGCGCGCGCTGGGCAGCCGTGGTGTCGGTGGAGAAGTACGGCATGCCCATGCCGGCTCCGAAGATGACGACGCGCCCCTTCTCCAGGTGCCGTCGCGCACGCAGCGGGAGGTACGGCTCTGCGACCTGACCCATCGTGATCGCGGTCTGCACCCTGGTGGCAACGCCTTGCTTCTCCAGAAAGTCTTGCAGCGCAAGGCAGTTCATCACGGTACCGAGCATGCCCATGTAGTCCGAGCGAGACCTGTCCATGCCGCGCTGCTGCAGTTCGGCACCACGGAAGAAATTGCCACCGCCGATCACCACCGCGACCTGAACCCCGGTTGCCACCACCTCGGCGATCTGTTCGGCAACGTTGTTCACGACATCCGGATCGAGACCGACCTGGCCGCCTCCGAACATCTCCCCACCCAGTTTGAGCATCACGCGTCGGAACCCGGGACGGTCAGGGGCCGGATCGGTCATAGCTCTCCTCGGTACTCGTCGAACACTACGGTTTCTTCTTGGATCATCCTGCCCTATCGATGCCCGGGTGGTGGACAGGGCTCCGTCCTGCACACCCACCTGCCCCGCGCACGAGCGATGCCGCCCACTCGATGGAATCGAATGAACGGCATCGCCTCGACCGAACCGGTGCGCAGACTAGCTGGCGCCGACCTCGAACCGAGAGAAGCGGGTGATGGTGACGCCGGCCTCGTCGAGAATGGCCTTGACGGTCTTGTTGCCGTCCTGCACCGACTTCTGTTCGGTGAGAACGACGTCCTTGAAGAATCCGTTCACGCGACCTTCGACGATCTTCGGCAGTGCCTGCTCCGGCTTGCCTTCTTCGCGAGCGGTCTCCTCGGCGATGCGACGCTCGGCGGCCACGAGGTCCTCGGGGACCTCGTCGCGCGTGACGTACTTGGCCTTGAGGGCTGCGATCTGCATCGCAGCTGCGCGTGCGGCATCTCCTGCGGCATCGCCGTCACCGGTGTACTCGACCAGCACGCCGACGGCAGGCGGCAGGTCCGCGCTGCGCTTGTGCAGGTACGTGGCGGTGTTGCCGTCGTAGGACACGACGCGACGCAGTTCGAGCTTCTCGCCGATCTTCGCCGACAGCTCGTTCAGAGCCGTTTCGACCGTCTTGCCGTTCAGGTCGAGCGCCTTGAGGGCATCGACGTCGGCCGGCTTGCCTGCTGCAGCCGTCGCCGCGACGGACGCGGCGAACGTCTGGAACTCGTCGTTCTTGGCCACGAAGTCGGTTTCGGAGTTGATCTCCACGAGCACTCCACCCTCGGCGACGACGAGGCCTTCGGCGGTGTTGCGCTCGGCGCGCTTGCCGACGTCCTTGGCACCCTTGATACGCAGGTACTCGACGGCCTTGTCGTAGTCGCCGTCGTTCTCGGCGAGCGCGTTCTTGCAGTCCATCATTCCGGAGCCGGTGAGCTCACGGAGCCGCTTGACGTCGGCGGCAGTGTAGTTCGCCATCGTGGGCGAGCCTCCTCAAAAGTCTGGGTACGGGCGTTGACGAAAAATGCTGTTCACAGGGCGGGATCGACGGGCTCACTGCGGAGCCGTAACGACCACAACCCTGACATACCGAAGCGGCCCCGGCCCACCCCTGACGGTGAACCGGGACCGAATTCGATCAAGCCTGAGCGGCCGGTGCTTCTTCTGCTGCCGGAGCGTCCGCCGCGGGAGCCTCTGCTGCGGGAGCGTCCGCCACGGGGGCCTCTGCTGCGGGAGCCTCTGCTGCCGGTGAAGCCTGAGCGAGCTGCTCGAGCTCCCACTCGGCGAGGGGCTCGCCTGCGCCGACCTCGGGCTTGGCGTCGGATGCAGTGTTCTGACCTGCTCGCGCCTGCACGCCCTCGGCGACTGCAGATGCGACGACCTTGGTCAGCAGCGCAGCGGAACGGATCGCGTCGTCGTTACCCGGGATCGGGTAGTCGACCACGTCGGGATCGCAGTTGGTGTCGAGGATCGCGATGACCGGGATGTTCAGCTTGCGAGCCTCGGCAACCGCGAGGTGCTCCTTGTTGGTGTCGACGATCCAGATGGCCGACGGAACCTTGGACATGTCCCGGATGCCACCGAGGGTGCGGTCGAGCTTGGTCATCTCACGCGTGAGCATGAGGATTTCCTTCTTGGTGCGTCCCTCGAAGCCACCGGTCTGCTCCATGGCCTCGAGCTCCTTGAGGCGGAGCAGACGCTTGTGCACCGTCTGGAAGTTGGTGAGCATGCCACCGAGCCAGCGCTGGTTCACGTAGGGCATGCCCACGCGGGTTGCCTCAGCGGCGATGGACTCCTGCGCCTGCTTCTTGGTGCCGACGAACAGAACCGTGCCATTGTGGGCAACGGTCTCCTTGACGAACTCGTAGGCCCTGTCGATGAAGGTCAGAGTCTGCTGCAAGTCGATGATGTAGATGCCGTTGCGGTCGGTGAAGATGAATCGCTTCATCTTCGGGTTCCAGCGACGGGTCTGGTGTCCGAAGTGTGTGCCGCTGTCGAGCAGCTGCTTCATTGTTACTACAGCCATGGCTGAAGAACTCTCTTTCGATGGTGCGGTTGACGCAGAGTGTCGGTGACCTCTGCCCTGGCGCCCGCTGAAGTTGCCGGACCTGACATCACGAAGATCTCAGGACCGCCGACAACCGGTTCTCGTATCGGTGATTCTGCTCGAAGCAGACGATGCGATGACGCGGACGCGCGAAGTCGACCCGTGCACGCACAGGCCGCAAGTGACGAGTGTAGACCTGCCACCGCCCCCGTCATAACCAGGCCCGACTGTCAAGAGATTCCGGGGCCTGTGGACAAAGAAATCACTTGTCCACAAATCACCCTCGGGTCCGTTCGATCGCTCCGATCCAGGAGATGGTCGACGGGTGAACACCTCTCCCATGCGCCGCACACTCGCGGTGGGCCTCGCGACGGCGGTAGCTCTCTCGACGCCGGTCGCATCGGCGCAGCCAGGCACGTTCGTCTGGCCGCTGCAGCCGAGGCCCCAGGTCGTCGCTCCGTTCGACCGTCCCGAGCAGAATTGGCTGGCCGGCCACCGTGGTGTCGATCTCGCCGCGCAGGAGGGCCAGTCGGTTCTTGCCGTCGCCGACGGCACCGTGGTGTTCGCCGGATCGGTCGCGGGAAAGCCCGTCGTATCGATGGATCATCCGGGCGGACTGAGATCGACGTACGAACCGGTGCTGGCTTCGGTTGCCGCCGGCGCGCGAGTTCGTCGAGGGACCGTGCTGGGTTCGTTGACCTCGGGGCACGAGAGCTGCTCGTCGACGTGCCTGCACTGGGGCATCAGACGTGGCCGCGACTATCTCGATCCCACGGCGTTGGTACGCGCGAGTCCGATCAGGTTGAAACCCCTCGACGACAAAGGCAGATGATCGTCAGCGCTGTGGGCCGGAGTGTCGGCCGGACGCCGCGGGAAAATCGTCGGCCACCATCGCCGCGAGTTCGACGAACGCACTTCGAGTCTGGGGACGCAACAGGTCGAGATCGACCACGGCACCCTCGGCGAGGTGCTCGTCGAATGGAACCACCAGCACGGCGCGACAGCGCTCGAGGAAGTGCTGTTGCAGCAAGTTCATGTCCACCGCCGACGAACCCGGGCGAACAGAGCTGATCACCACCACGGTCCGTTCGACCAGATGGCCGTAGCCGTGCAGCTCCAGCCAGTCCAGCGTCGCCGCAGCACTGCGCGCACCGTCGACTGCCGGCGAGCTGACCAGAACCAGCGCGTTCGCCAGTTGCAGTACCCCGTTCATCGCCGAGTGCATGATCCCGGTGCCGCAGTCGGTCAGGATCAGGTTGTAGTACACCTGCAGCATGTCGATGACGGCGCGGTAGTCCTCTTCGCCGAACATCTCCGACGCGGCGGGGTCGCGCTCGCCGGCCAACACTTCGAGTCGACTCGGCGCCTGCGAGGTGTGCTCGCGGATGTCGGAGTAGCGACGAATGTTGGGCGCGGCGGCCAGCAGATCGCGCACGGTCGACGCCGTCTGACGCGGAACTCGCTCCCCCAGGGTGCCGAAGTCGGGATTTGCGTCCACCGCGATGACGCAATCTCCGCGCAGCGATGCGAAAGTCGAACCGAGGCCCAGCGTGGTCGTCGTCTTACCGACGCCACCCTTGAGCGACAGGAAGGCGATCCGGTAGTCGCCGAGCACCGGCTGCCGAATGCGCTCGACCTGGTTTCGGTACCGCTCTTCGGCCGTCGATTCGCCTGGGTTGATGACGCCGCCGGTCAGCCGGTCAGCCGGTGCACGCCCCGCCGCCAGCCCGAGTTCGACGCTCGCTTGGGACGCTTGAGCAGCGAGTCCGCGCCCAGATCCTGACTGTTGGGTCGATAGGCGTTGGGTGCCCCCGACCAGGGTTGTGGCGACCATCGATCGGGGTGGGTCCGAGAATCATCGGTGTGCGGTGGCACCGGCAGGTATCGGTCCGGCTGGTATCGGTCCGGCTGGTACCGGTCCGGCTGCACGGCCGGAGGCCCGGGCTCGACCGGCACCGGCGGGTTGTACCGCGGCGGCATCGACTGTCGGTCGCCCGAGTCGGGTGTCTGCCAGGGTGGCGGCTGGCGAGGCGTCGAGCGGGGAGTGGACATCGAATTCGACGATACGGGCCCGCCGGCGTTGTCGCGTGCGCTGTCCGACCGACCAGAGGAGCTCTGATGATCGGCGGCGGAGCCGTTCCGGACATGCATGGACCACGTCTCCGAAGTACCTTGCGGTCGGTCGCGGTCCACGGTCCCCCGTATTCGGTGTTGTCAGTCGGTACACGACGCTACCAAACGTTGTGCTGCCGACGCTCGGCTCACGCTCGGGGATGAGCCTGATCGTGCACGGCACGCAGCCGTTCCACCGACACGTGTGTGTAGATCTGGGTGGTCGCCAGAGAGGCGTGGCCGAGCAGCTCCTGCACCACCCTCAGATCGGCTCCACCTTCGAGCAAGTGAGTTGCCGCTGTATGACGCAGGCCGTGTGGGCCGAGGCTGGGACCACCGGGGACGGTATCGAGTACCGCGTGTACCGCCGTTCTCGCCTGCCGTTGGTCGAGCCGTCCACCTCGACGTCCCAGCAGCAATGCCGCACCGGATCGATCAGAGACCAGTTCGGGTCTGCCGCTGACCAGCCAGTTCTCGACCGCGTGGGCTGCCGGTCCACCGTACGGAGCCGAGCGTTCCTTGTTTCCCTTGCCGATGACGCGGACCAGGCGGCGCTCGGTGTCCACGTCGTCGATGTCGAGTCCACACAACTCCCCCACCCGCACCCCGGTCGCGTACAGCAACTCGACGATGAGCCTGTCCCGCAGCGCGATGGGGTCGAGCTCGGCGGCACCCGATTCGGCAGCGGCCAACGCCTGTGCCGCCTGGCTGTGGCGAAGAACACCGGGCAGCGTGCGGTGGCCGGCCGGACCGGCCAGGCGTTCTGCCGGTGCCGCCGTCACTGCCCCCACCCGCTCGAGCCACTTCCCGAACGTCCTTGCCGACGAGGTTCGCCTCGCCATCGACGTTCTGGCCGATCCGGCCGCCGAGTGCGTGGCCAACCACGAACGCACTGCCCTGAGGTCGAGGTCGGCGATCGTCGCATCCGGCGAGGACTCGGCGAAGTGCGCGAGCAGCGAACGAGCATCGGAGACGTAGGCCCGGATGGTGTGCTCGGATCGCTCTCGACCGAGTCGAAGATGCTCGGCGAACTCCTCGACGTGAACGCCGAGGTGAGGCGGCAGCGAATCGGTCATCGGCTCAGCTTGAGCGCTGGCCGGCCGCGCGACAACCGGACACGCCGTCCGAGCTGGGTTGTCGCCGGATCAGGCATCGACTCCGGATTCGGCCTGTGCGAGTTCGCGCTTCCACACGCGGAACGTCTCCTCGGTTCGGCCGCGACGCCAGTACCCCGAAATCGAGGCCCACTCGGCACCGACCCCGCGCTCCTTGCGGATGTAGGGCCGGATGTTGTGCATGACGGCCTGCGCTTCCCCGTGTACGAAGACCTGTGCTTGCCCCGGCAGCCATTCGGTTCCCTTCACCGCTGCGATCAACGGCGCGTTGTCTCCCGCCCGGTCGTCCCCGACCTCGTTCGAGGACGCACCCCGGTGGACCCAGGTCACATCGACGACGGCGAGCGTCTCCATGTAGATCTCGTCGTGCCGGTCGGCGACTTCGATGAAGACCTTGGCGATGGCGTCTTCCGGGAGCGCCTCGACGGCAGCCGAGATCGCCGGAATCGCCGATTCGTCGCCGGCGAACAGGTGCCAGTCGGCGTCGGGGCGCGGGGCGTACCCACCGGAGGGGCCGAAGAACGACATCTCGTCTCCCGGCTTCGCCCGGGTGGCCCACGGCCCGGCGACTCCCTCGTCTCCGTGCACCACGAAGTCGATGGCTATCTCCCGCGCGCCGGTGTCGACCGAGCGAACGGTGTACGTGCGCATGATCGGTTCGTCCTCGGTACCGAGGAACAACTTGACGTAGGCGTCGGTCTCGTCGATCGCATCGAAGTCGTCGAAGTTGGCCCCACCCAGGTAGACCCGGTGCATGTGCGGGGTGAGCGCTTCGGTGCGCAGGACGGACAGGGTGGTTTTCTTGCGTGGCACTTCGGACCCCTCTTCGAGCGAACGACGCCGATACCCGATGCATCGACTAAGCATTACCTAACACCCTACCGTCCGAGCTCGTGAACGATAGTGCGCTCACCCACGCACCACGCGGAACCATCCGGTCTCGTCGCTGGCCACGAATCCGTCCATCTCCATTACCGGCAGGGATGCGCGCACCTTGCTCAACGGCACACCGGAGTGCTCGGACAATTCTCGACTCGACAGTGATCCGGATGCCGGCAACGCGTCGTAGATCAACAGTGCTGTGTCCGAGAGCGCATCGGTTTCACGAAAGAGGTCGGGCCGAGACTCCTCCGAGGACCCGAGAGCGCCCGCCTCGGCGACCACGTCGTGAGAGCTCGACACCAGCACGGCCTCGCCGTCCCGGATCATGCGGTGACAGCCGGTGGACGAGGGCGACGTGACCGGCCCAGGGACCGCCAGCACCGGCCGTCCCAGTTTCGCTGCCCATGCCGCCGTGTTGCGAGCACCGCTCCGCCACCCGGCCTCGACGACCACCACAGCCGATCCGAGTGCCGCGACGAGCCTGTTGCGAGCGAGGAAACGATGCTTCGCCGGCGTCGTGCCCGGCGCGTACTCACTGAGAACCAGCCCGTGAGCAGCGATCTGCCGCAGTAGCCGCGAATGACCCGCTGGATACGCACGATCGACGCCACAGGCGAGCACCGCCATCGTCGTACCCTCGACTCCGAGGGCCGCCCGATGTGCCGCGGCGTCGATGCCGAAAGCCGCTCCCGAGATGATGGTCCAGCCGTCGAGCGCCAGATCGGCGGATATCTCCGCCGTCACATGATCGCCGTAAGGACTCGATGCACGAGTCCCGACGATCGACACCGATCGCTCGGTGATCGTTGCCACCTGCCGAGTTCCCAGCGCCCACAACGCAATCGGCGGACAGGTGTCCACCCCTGCGGTCATTCCCGGTCCGTCGAATCCGAGAAAGCGCCACGCCGGCCATTCGTCGTCGTCCGGCGTGATCAACCGGCCACCGAGCGCAGCGATGTGGTCGAGATCCGCTGCCGCGGTATCGATGTGGGCGCGGACCGCGAGCCTCTCTCCCAACCTGCCCGCCCGCACTGCGTCTGCCGTCGATTCGGGACCGTGAGCTGCAGCATGATCGACCACCGGCCGATGCGGGCCTTGCGCCACGCGAGAGAGATACGCCCAGGCGAGTCGGCGCGTGTCGTGCGTCATGCCACTCCCCTGTCACGGAAGTCCAACGCGGCTCCGACCTCGTCGGCACCGGGGACCGAACCACCGGCCAGATCGTTCAGCGTCCACGCCACCCGAATGGCGCGGTCCGCGCCGCGCGCGGTCAGCGATCCGTTGCGCAACGCGCGCTCGACCGGAGCGAGCGTCGAGCGCGCCAATCGAAATCGTTGGCGCAGAGCGGGTCCTGGAACCTCCGCGTTGGTCCTCCAGCCGAACTCCCGCCACCGCTGCGCGGCGGCGTCCCTGGCCCCGGTCACGCGTGCGCGAATCTCGCTCGTACCCTCCCCTACCTCGTCGACCAGTGCACCTGTCGCGACACCCATCATCTGAATGCGCAGATCGACGCGATCCAGCAACGGCCCGGACAGCTTGCCGAGATATTTGCGTCGCGCTGTGGGCGGGCAGACGCAGTCCACCTGCCGCGCGGGTGCACACGGGCACGGATTGGCTGCGAGAACCAACTGAAATCTGGCCGGATACCTGGCCACACCGTCGCGACGAGCAATGCGAATCTCGCCGTCCTCCAACGGAGTACGCAACGCCTCGAGTACCCGAACGCTCATCTCGGCGCACTCGTCCAGAAACAGAACCCCTCGATGTGCGCGACTGACCGCTCCCGGTTTGGCCATTCCGGTTCCGCCCCCTACCAAGGCGCTCACCGAGGTCGAATGGTGCGGAGCGATGAACGGCGGCGACGTTATGAGCGGCCGCGCCGTGGTCAACAGGCCCGCCACCGAGTGGATCGCTGTCACTTCGAGCGCTTCCGATTCGGTCAGCGGGGGCAGAATCCCCGGAAGACGTTGCGCGAGCATCGTTTTTCCGATGCCCGGTGGCCCGGTCAGCATGATGTGATGTGCGCCTGCGGCGGCGACCTCCAGAGCCCATCGCGCATCCGCCTGTCCCGCAACATCACTGAGGTCCGGGTAGATCTCCTCGTGCCATTCGGTCGGGATGGGTGATTCGAGGGCCTGCTCACCACGTAGCCAGGCCACCACGTCCCCGAGCGAACCCGCACCCAGCACCTCGATCCCGTCCACCAGCCCCGCTTCGGGCAGACACTGCAGCGGAACGACCACCCGCTGCCAGCCAGCACTCTTGACCGCGAGCACCCCGGGCAGGACCCCACGAACTGCGCGCAGCCTGCCATCGAGTGCCAACTCACCCAGAAACACCGTGTCGGACAGGCATCCACGCGGAATCGCTTTGGCAGCGTCGAGAACCGACAGCGCCAATGCCAAGTCAAAGGTGCACTTGTAACTGTTCTAAAATTGTCTGATGTGCTACCCGTCCCGCTCCCCGGAGAGCACTTCCCAAGCAACGGCGACACGCCGCCTGAGCAGGCAAAATGCAACCTAGCCATCCGCGGCAACTAGGATCGCTAGAAATAAGCAACAGGATCGAATCAGCGATCCTAGTTGCCGCGGACCCTCAGATGAGTCGGTCCCCAAACCATGTAGTGATTCCGGCAACGTCGTATTGGTGGAGAGCAACAGCCTCCACGAAATCTGCCGCTTCGGCCTGTGCCGCGTTGCTGATGGTAGCGCCGAACGCTCCCAGGTAAATCATCGAAGATATCCACGCAGTTCGCTTGTTACCGTCGCCGAACGCGTGGGCGGACACGAGTCCATCCAACAACGTGGCGGCCCGCGCCATAAACGCCGGGATCAGCAGTTGGCCATCGAACGTGTGCATCGGGCGGCCCAGCGCGCCTTCTAGCTTCCCTCGATCCAGAAGGACGTGCTGGGCACCGATCATCTTCCTGTTCGTCTCGATGACGTCTTCAACAGGTAGGCAGAAGCTCAACGCTCCGCAAGCAAGGAGAGTGTTTGTGTCCACCGCTCAATTTCGCGGTCGACAGCACTTTGAAACGGCTCCCCACCGGAGACGGATACAGGCTGCAAATTGGGCGCAGCCGGTACCGTTTCGTCGGAGTTCAGCATCTTCGACGTATAGCAGCGCCGCATGTCAGACACGGTCACCACCTCGTTACTCTTCGCGTGCTTGTTCAGATCCCCCCGCGCCTTCTTCCACGGTAGATCTTGATGCGTCATTTCGATCAGCGTGTACCTGTCGTGCTGGCTGTAGAAGTCCAGCACCGCATCGACAATCAGTTGCGACTGGCCGACGATTTCCTGCGGCTTAGCTCCGGGGAGTTCCGTCCCGAAGATTCCGCCGACCGCCGGCCGGTCGTACTTGTTCACCTGATGCAATTTCGGCACCACCGGCCCAGCGGGCCAAGCTTCGAACTCGTCATCGAACAGCCGTCGGCCGTCCCAGGCGAGATGCCACGCTTGGACGAAGTACGTCAACTTCTCCAAGCTCCACGCATCCACCCAACCGCAGCGCTGGTAGATGTAGGCACCGACATCGAGAGCGTTCACCACTGGAACCACTCCCTTCCGTCAGCGTTTTCATCCACAGGTTATCCACAGTCTGTCTTGACTTTATCAACATGGTACGACACGAAGTCATTCCCTCATGCGATAGCCGCGCGGGGTCACATAAGTCGAAACTCGTTCGCTAAGCGAACAAGTCGACCGTTCAGCGCGGCTTGCACCCAACCGGCGACCCCGCGCGATTCAACCGACCGCCTCGCTTACCGAAGTCTCCGCGCGACAGATGTCGCCCTCTCCGGCGGGGCCGGATCTTCGACGCGAACCCACATACCTGGCCCGAAGATAGTTGTCTTCGGCTCGTCACCGCGCTCGTAGACAGACAGCGCCCCGGACGCGTGAACCTCGTACTTCGAGTCCGTGAACACGGTTGAGCCCCGCCCATTACTACCCTGGTAGGTGACTTTGAACGACTTCACAGCCGTGTTTTCGAGTGCCATGGTTCAGCCTTCCGTGCTGGTGTCGGTGTCGGTGCCGATCGCTAGGTCAATGCGCTGCCACACACCCGGCCCCCACACCAGCTGCTTACCGCTCGATTCCTGAATCAACAGTGCGCCGGAGGGGTCCAGCTCGAACCTGCCTTCGTACTCGTGCCGATACAGCTTGCCCATTCCGAACGGAATTGTCTGGACGAGGAACTTCTGACGCGAATTATTTGTGAGTGCCATGGGCGGCAGTGTGCCAGTCGAGTCCGACAAAACAGGCGATGCCGGCCACGTTCATTCACTCGAACGACGCCGATCCGACGCCGACCGGCGTTGACTGATTGACATGTGGAACAAACGGGCCGTGACCCAGAAGTGTGCCGACGCCGGGCTGACTGTGGAGAAGGCCGGCAAGCTGTCCGGCATTCCCGACCTCGAACGTCAGCTGGAACGAACGATCCCGTTGAACGACCATTCGCGCGCGTTGGCACAGATACTCAAATGTTCGGAAGCCGAACTGACGACCGCCGATCCCGAGAACTGGGGGCAGGTGTCACCGACAGAATGGGGACTCACACCAGGTCAGTAGCGTTCCATACCCCCTAGACTGGGACCATGACCCTGGCGTCGGATTACCGCAAACTGGCCCGCGAACAGACGACCCTGACCGATCTGCAGGCCCGGACGAGCCGACAGATCCGTGACCGGATCCGTCGCGCATTCGCAGACGGTGAGAGCTGGCAGGACATCGCCGAAGCCACCGGCCTGTCACGGGCGCGGATCTACCAACTTCGATCTTCGTAAACTGTTGCCGCACAAGGGCATTGGGGTATTAGTACCCCGCCCGATCCTGGCACGCCGCGCGTATATATGCGGACAATAACCGCTGATGGGGTGTCCCAGGGGGTACCCCGATAAATCCCCTAGTCAGGGGCCTAAGCCCGCCAGGATGGCCACATATCGGCTGGTCAGCGGCCTGGACCTGGACATGGAACGGCCCCGGCTCCGTGGCGAAGAAGTGGAAGCAAAGACGCCGGGAGTCGGGGCCGTGGGAGTGGCGTTCGCGCTGTTCCACCAACGCGGCGGCCGCTCCGGGTGCGCCGCCAGGGGCACCAGGGGAAACGGAAGCAAACCCATTCCCCAGCGGCGCTACCGCTGTCGGCGGTCCGGAAAGACGAACACCGACAGCGGAGCTTGTGGGGTCAGCGGAACCAACCTGCAGGCTCTGTCAGCCCGTCGGGGTCGTTCGCGCCGGGGTCGCAGTGGCCCAGTTCCTCGAGCGGGATCACCACGGGCATCTGCTTCAGCGTTGCCGCCATAGCGGGATCTGCCTGGATCACGTCCAGCCAGTGCTGACGACGCGCGGGCGGCAGCTTCCCGGCCCTGATAGCCGAATCGACCGCGTCGTTCGCTTCACGGACCTTCGACGCCGCGGCCAATGCGCGACCACGATCGGCGTCGGCCTTCAGCACGTCGTACGCCGCCGGGTCCAGCACGACGCCGCCTGCAGCGGCGGCCGACGCGGCAGCCACGGGCGGAGCGGTCACCAGTTCTTCGACAGCGACCACGACGAGTTCGGCGTCGGTGACGTCGGAGCCCAGGCCCAGTGCCTCGAGTAGCCGGGTGATCTGTTCGGGTGTGAAATCCATGTCTGTCCCTTCCCTTATGCCGTGAGTCCGACGAGCTTCTTCACCGAGTACGGCCGTTCGACCGCGATGGCCGGAACCGCGTAGCCCTGGACCCAACGCGACCGGACGGACCGGTCGTCCCAGGATTCGATGGTCAGGGGTCGCTCGAACCCGACGGATCCGGCTTCACCCTGGGCCAGGACGTACGCCACCCCGTCTGCCACTCGTGGGCTGACGAACAGAGTCAGGCCGAACGACTCGAGGACGTCCTTCAGGTTCTGGCCGTACAGGGTTCGCAGCGTGGCGGCCAGGTCCGGGCCCATGATGATCAGATCGTGAGTCACGCCCATTTCCTGGCGATCGGCAGCGGCCTGTGCTTCGGCGAAGTCGGCGGTGGGCCGCTCCGACGCGCCTGTCGGTGCGGCACCGTCGAGCTGGACCGTGGCCCACTCGTGGCCGACGATGACGTTCTCCGGCAACAGGTGCGCTTCGAGTTCCTCGATGGCGCGGGCGTTGAGCTTGCGCGTGATCGTGTTCGCGAGCTGGGTTGTGTAGTTGTCCAGCCGCGACACATCGTTGCGGTCGATTTCCTCGTCGGTCAGTTTGAACTTGCCGCCGAAGTCCTCGACCGGCGCCAGCTTCGGCTCCGGGTCGACACCCTTCACGGTGATGTACTCCGAACCGGGAGTGCGCTTCTCGACGTCCCCGGCGACGTACAGATCGGCCACACGAGCGGAGGCGTACAGCAGGCCGCCGCCTTCGACGCGGGCACCGTAGGGGCTGAAGAACTTCGGGAGCAGCAGCTGATTGTCGGCCAGTGCGGCGACCCGGTCACGGATCACCGACGGGTTCTTCAGTGCGACGTCCACCGTCAGGCGGCGGCCGTTTAGTTCGGGAATGAGTGCGTTAGCCATTGCAGCACAACACCTTTCAGTAGAGAGAAATCTGGGCGTCGGTGCCGCTGGCGGCTCCGGTGACGGCGAAGCCGACGGCCACGCCGCTGGCCTTGGTGATGACTTGGCCGGCGCTGCCGACCTCCACTTCGGCGTTGGCCGCAATCGCTCCCCCGGCTCGAACGCGGACCACACGGCTGTTGCCGCGAGTGACGGAGACGAGGCCGCCCGTCGCGGCGTCGTGCTTGGCGATTCCGAAGATGCGCGCACCTGCCGGGGCCGGGGCGACGGCCAGGTTTCCCCCCGATACGCGGTTGCCGCTGATCGCCACGGCGCGGCCGCCGATCACGTCCGCGGTGGCCTGGGCGCTGATGTCGCGACCGGGGCCGTAGATATCGATATCGATCGACATGTTCAGTTCCCTTCCATCGTGTGCAGGATCGAAGCCGCGCGGCGTTGCCGACGGCGTGACGCGGCGGCGCGTAGCTGTACGCGCTGGGCCGTTGTCAGTTGTGCAGATTGCGGGGCCGAAGCCCGGACGAGCCGGATCCCGGTCGTTGCCATGGCGGGCACGCGTGACGCGCCGCCGTCGTAGAGGGCCGTGACTTCGTTCAGGGACTTCAGTGTGGGAACGCCGGGATCCTCCGCGCCCAGTAGCGCGACGGCGGCCAGGAACGCCGGGAACACACGACCGTCCGGCGCGGTCCAGTTGTCGGCCACTTCCACCGACCTCGTCGGGAACAGACCCTTCAGGTTCGCCGCCAACGGACCGGGAACGCCGACGTAGTCACCGACGAGGGTGTCGCCTCCGTCGGTCAGCCGAAGCCCGTCGATCCATCCGATGGACGGTTGGCCGACCTCGTCTTCGACGTGGCCCAGCTTCAGCGGAGGACGACGAACGCCGCCGTCCCGGAACGCCGACAGGATCGATGCCAGCATGGGCCGGGTGACGGTCCAGCCTTCACGGTTCGAGATGTCGTAGCGGCCGACCTTCAGCAGCTCCACGTTCCGCACGGTGCGTAGATCGGGGCGCGTCACCGAAGCGCCCCGATCGCAGCGTCATCGTGTGCGGCGCGTCCGGAACCGCTCGAGGTCCGATCGGTGGACGAGCCAACGGCCACCGATGCGTTCGGCGTCGATCCGCCCTTTGCGGACCAGATGCCGGACGTTCGGTTCACCACAGCGCAGGATCCGCGCCGCTTCAGCCGTGTCCACGAGGTCATGGGGCAATCGTGCAGCCGAAATCAGTTCGCGCCAAACATCGTTTGCGTCGGCGTAAACGAATGCCGTTGTGGCGGTTCGTAGCTCGTCCCGAAGAACCCGCATCGAAGGTACTAATCCCCGGTCCGGATCACGAGTGTTCAACGCGTCCAGCGCGTCCGCCAACTTCGCCGCAGCTGCCCGGTCCACGAGGATCGCATCCGGCCCGAGCGCACGCACGGTCATCGCTCCCCCGCCTTCCAGGCATCGATGTCGCGCTGCGCCAGCTGGCCGTTCCACAGCGCCGTCCGACGCAACTGACGTAGATCGTCGTCCGTCTTCGATATCCACCCGTCCTCGTACCGTGCGCGCGCCTGGGTGATCAACCGGACCCGATCCGGATAGGCCGTACCGAAGCCGTCGAACGCGGCCAGGCAGGCCGGATCGTCGGTCGGGGAATCGGTGACACCCAGGCGGGCCAGATCGTCCGCCGACAGCCCCGTCAGCGGTTCGCCCAGTTCAGCGTTCGTCCACGCCGACGGCCCTTCCCTGTCGCTTCGGGTCACACGAGGATGACGACGCATCAGCCACCCGATCAGCGCCACAGTCAGCCGCGCGCCCAGTCGCGCCTGCAGGAACTCGAACGGGACGTCTTCCCTGTCCTGCGTTTCGGTCAGCCGGTCAGCCTCTGTCGATGCCAGTAGTTCCGCTCCCAGCGCCCTCTCCATGTCGACCAGCGAATGGCCGCGGCTACGTTCCCGGATGGCTGCGACACGGGCGGCGGCGGCGCGGTAAGCCTGCGGATCGGAGGCCGAAGCCGGGAGGTCGAACAGTAGGCCGTCGGATCGTTCAGTCATCAGCTTCGTCCTTCGAGGTTTTGTAGGAATAGATGTGTCCGGCCACGACGCCCTGACGTAGCCGTCGCGGTTCGGTGAGGATCCACGCGTGGCATTGCGCCAGCGCGGGACAGCTCGAGCACAGGGCCACGGCCTGCGCCTGCCGTGCCGTCACCGACTCCGGTACTTCGCCATGGCCTGCAGGGTCGAACAGATGCCAGCGGCCACGACAGAGCGCACCGGGAAGGTCCGGGGTCGAACCGGCCAGGACGTGGACCACACGAGCCGATCGCCGGACGGTCACCGGACGGCCCCGTTCGCTGTCGCTCGTTCCGGCTGCGTTCCGAGAACGAACGCGCGAACCGCTGAAACTTGCCCCCTAAAATCCCGCTTAGGGGGCACCCCTCCGACGCCACTGACCAGGGCCGATGCCCCGAAATTGGACCGATTCCCCCTAAGCCCCCTAAACCTCGAGTTAGTTACGTGTATAGAAAAAGTAGAAAATTTCACCAGGTTTCCAACTTTCTGGGATTTAGAGGGCTTAGGGGGTAAACGCCTGGGCGAAACGGTCGATGAGCTGCATGTTTCGTGGTGCCCCCTTGGCCCCGGTAGGGGTCCGTAAGGGGGATTTAGGGGGCACCGGATCACGCCGCTCATGCGAACGAATACGGGTCGGGCGTCTTCAGCAGTTCCAGCGCCCGGTCCGTGAACCGGATCCCTACGAACTTCGCCGGCCGATTGCCGCCCTGGCGGGGCAGGTGCTTCGCGGTGACGTTGATGTCGGCCAGTTCTCCGACCAGGGCCGGGCCGATGTCCTTCGACCGCGTCGGCCGCTCCCGCGGGTTGTCACTCTCCACGGCCCGGTAGTTGCGCCACGCGGTGAACACGTCCCCGGCGGTCACGTCGTCCCCGTCGGCCGGTTCGAAGCATTCACGAGCGAACACGGCGAAGGTGGACGCGTTCGCAGCGGCGTTACGGCTGGCTTCGGTGACCGACTCCGGTTCCTGTAACCCGTTGGCCTCGTAGTCCTTCCAGCCTTCGAGCAACCACGACAGCACGCCGTTCGACTCGTCGGACACGATCGTGTGCTTCAGCCGCGGATCCGCCTGTGCGCCCTCGAACTTCCGCGTGAACGGCACTTCGCGGTACCGCTTCCAGAACGCCTGTTCGCCGGGGCCGACGTCCGGGCGATGGTTCGTTGCGACCACGAGCGTGTACGTGGGCCGGATATCGCGGAAGTCCTGATGCATCCCACGCGCCCGGAGGGTGTCGCCGCCGGTCATCTTCTTCAGCAGCTCTGTGTTCCACCGCTGCCCCGATCGTGTCTCCGACGACGTGACCAGACGCGCACCGTCCAGCACCATCAGTTCGGTGGGATGGGCTTCGCCCTGGCGTTCCACGAGCACCTGGCCCGGAAGGTGCCCGGCGTAGGAACCGAGCACGTCGGCCAGAATTTCCAACAGGACCGACTTACCATTGCGGCCCACGCCGACGAAACAGATCATGTGGTGTTCGTTGTAGTCGCCGCACAGGGCGGCACCCAAGGCGCGCTGGACGTACCCGCGAACTTCGGCGTCGGGAAGAATTTCGTCCATGAACTGACGGAACCGCGGCGCTTCGGCGTCCTCGTCGTACATCGCGTTCGTGACCTTCGTAATCAGGTCCAGGCTCCGGTGGTCGCGAACCTCCCCCGTGCGTAGGTCGACGGTCCCGGTGGGCGTGTTCAGCAGGTAGCCGTCTTCGTCCCACACGTCACCGTCCAGCACGCGCGTGTTCCACATCGACTTCAGCTGCCGGATCGTGCCGTCCAGGTTCGACGTCGCCCCGGCCCACTTCTTGTCCTCGACCATTTCCGTCGTGACGGGCTTCCCGGTCTTCGCGCTGTGGTAGTTGCCCTGGCCGTCGGTGGTCAGTTCGCCCGACTCCACCTTCGCCATGGCCGTTTCCGGTGTCAGCTTGACGGTTCGGTACGGGACGATCCGTTGTGTCGGGACGACGCGTTCGGCAACCACCGCGCTCCCTGCCACCAGTCGCTGGAACGCGGCGTGGACCTGCGCGGCGGCGTCGCCGCTGCGAGACCATCGTTCACCGGTCCAGACGAACCACTGCCCGGACCGTTCGCCGGTCACTTCGTACTTCACGCGGCCCGACAGCAGTTTGCTCAGGTGCAGCGCGATCGTGTGGTGCGTGGCTTCGACCCATTCCCGTCGACCGGGCGTCGTCTGGGTCAGTGTGAAATCTTCCAGCGACTCGAACAGCCCAGGCTCCGGCTTCGCGGTGACCTGTGCCATCAGTGCGGCTGCGGGGTATTCTCGTTTCATCGAATCACCGTTCGTATCTTGGAATCCCGGCGTCTCGGCAGCGCCGGGATTCTGCATTTGCGGTCAGTACACGTCTGCGATGGGATTCGATTTTCAGTGCGTGACAGCATGATTCGGACGGCTCCCGGTGCGCAGCAGTGATGCGATGCGGTCACGTTGGGCGTCGGTCAACGGTGGCGCGGAGGCCAGGACACGGGCGACGTGGTCGCTGACGCGACGATCGGCGGCCTTCATTTCTGGACCGGCGTCAGCATGGCGTCCAGATCCTCGAAACGGATCCGGAGCGTCCGGCTTGTTCCGACGCGGTACGCGGGAAGCGACCCCGTGGCGATCATTCGCCGGATCGTGGCCGGATGGCAGTTCATGTATTCGGCGGCCGTGGCGACCGACGCAACGCCGGGCCTAGCGGGTGGGGACATGACAGCTCCAGGTGTAGTTCTCTACACCCGGCACCCTGCGAAGTCACCCCACGGCGGTTGTCACAGCGGCCCGAGATATCTCGGCAGCGTTGTCAGATCCGGTGACTCGACGGTCACCGCGCGGGCCGTGGACCCGCACACCCACAGTTAAGCATGTGTGCGCATCCGTGCGCAAGAGTCGAAATCTGTTGCGGCACAATAGTCGTGGTGACTATGACAAAGTCTTCCAGTCGATCTGCACGTACTCCGGATTGAAATATCCGCCGCCGGGCTGACGGCCGCGCGGTGCCGGGAGCAACGTCACCGTCATCAGCGCGTCGATCACCTTGCCGCGTACGTCCGCTGACAGCGCCTCCCAGGCTTCGGCGATATCGTCGCCGCCCAGAACGAGATTGGCCAGTGCCGACGACTGACGGGCCTTGGCGATGTCGGCCTCGATGGTGTCCAGTTCGACGCGCATCTTCGACGTCCCGGCCCGGAGCTGGGATGCGTCGATATCGCCAGCGGAGAACAGTTCGGCAAGTTGGTCCAGGCGCGCCTGGATTCCAGCGCGCCTGGACTTCAGCCCCTCGACGTCGATGCCCGACGCCTCGTCGCCCCGGAGTATCGCGGCGTCCGGGGCCGCCAGTCGTCCGACCACGAGCGCCGTCACGTAATCGTCCAGCGGTGCCGCCACACGGGCCAGGTGAGCGCCGCCGCGGCACCGGTATGCCCGAGCCTTCGGCTTGTCCTTCCCGCTACTCTGCGACGCCGTCAGCATCGTCAGGCCGCACTTGCCGCACAGGTAGACCCCGGAACCCTGGTAGCGCCGCTCACGCCCAGCGGAGTGGCCGCGGGACGGATCCGTCAACAGCGACTCGAGCGCGGCCAGGGTGTCGGGGTCGATGATCGTTTCCCACGCGCCCACGCCGACCCGCTTCCCTTCGTGCAGGACGTGACCGGCGTTGCGGGGTCGGAGCATGACCTTTTTCACTTCCCGCGAATCGAACGGGTTGCCGCCGAACGAGGTCCGTAACCCGGCCTCGTTCCACTCCCGCGCAATCTGGGACAGCGACACCCCGGCCAGCAGGCGCGGCGCTGCGTCACGGATGGCCCCGGCTTCGGCTGCCCTCGTGTGCATCCCGTCAGCTTCGTAGCCGAAGGACCGGCGACCGCCGCGGAACGTGCCCGCTACCGCGGCCTGTTGCTTCGCGCGCTTCTGTCGTTCGATGGAATGTTCCACCTCGTGGCGCGCTGCGGCACCGAGCATCCGGGCCAGCATCTTCCCCGACGCCGTGGACAGATCCATCGTCCCGGCGTGGACGGTGCGAATCTCCGTCCGGTGCGTCTCGCACAGATCGATGAACGACTCGAGTTCGAGCGGCCGGCGGTGCAGTCGGTCCGGGTGCCACGCCACGATGGCCTGGGCCTTGCCGGTCCGCACGTCGTCCAGCATCGATTCGTACCCCGGACGCCGACGCCCGGAGTACGCGCTGATGTCGTTGTCCGAGTATTCGGCGACGACGGTCCATCCCAGCTTCGCCGCCAGCTCGAGGCAGTCCGCCCGTTGCCGATCCACGCCCAGGCCAGCGCCGCTACGGTCCTTCGATATGCGCGTGTACACGATGGCCTGCATGTTTAGAACGGTACCTTCCGTACCTACGTAAAGTCGTACACCGATCCGCCCTTCGGCAGGGTCGCGGGCGACAGAGCGAGAATCACCCGGCTGTCCGGCCACGTTCCGCCCGAGTTCTTCACCGCAGCCTTGACTCGATCACGCGATTCGTTCAGAGCAGTATCGGGCAACCCGACCAGATGCGTACCGGGCAAGCCCTGCCCGATGTCCGCTTCGATCTCCACCAACACACCGTCGACCCCGTTGACCGCCACCGAATGCGCTCTCCCGAGTGGCATCAGAACGCGGACCGAACGTGCGTGATGACCGGTTCTTCGTGACGACCGACCACTATTGCGATCACATCGAACCTGATCTGTACCCACGGTCCCTGCTGCAGCGAAAGCCACCGCAGCGCGAGACCTCTGATTCGCGTCTGTTTCGCGTACGTCACCGCTTCGGCCGGTGTTCCGTAACCGATTCCCGAGCGAGTCTTCACTTCGACGAAAACCATGGTGTCGCCGTCGCGCGCGATGATGTCGAGTTCTCCGGACCGATGCCGCCAATTCCGCTCGATCACATCCAGGCCGATGTCCTCGAGATGGCGCACCGCGAGTTCCTCACCGCGCGCACCGAGTTCCTGGTTGGTTGCCATGTCCGCCATTCCTCCACTCTCCGACCGTGTATTGCGGCCGATTCGGTCGTCTCGACGGTGGCACGACCCGAAAGAGGAGAAACGAAGAAAGTGCAGGTGGGAAATTGCCCTGTGGACAACTACCCGACTGTGGACCGACGGTCCGATCGTCGGCGGCGATCGGTCCGCTGTGTCGGACCGCCGTGCTACGGCCCGAGCGTGTTCGAGCGGCCGGGTGAGAGCAGACCCGATACGCAAAAAGCTCCGTCCGGATTCATGAAATCGGACGGAGCTGATGCGGTGTATCGGTACCGAAACCCGAAAGTACCGATACGTAGAACGTCTGCCGAGACTTCACGCCTCGGTTTCGAAGGACTGTCAGTGAGCAGCCTCGTAGGCCGCCTGCACATCCTGACTGATGCGGCCGCGGGCACTGACCTCGTGGCCGTTCTCGCGTGCCCATGCTCGAATGTCCTGCAGATCGACCTTGCCGCGAACCGGTGCTGCTGCAGCACCGCCCTTACGGGTACGGCGTCCGGAAATCTTCTCGGCATGCTCGATCCAGAATGCCAACTGTTCGTGCAATTCGTTGGCATGCTTGAGATTCAAATCGATGCGGTACTGGTTTCCACCGATGCCGAATTCGATGGATTCACCTTGGCCGTCTTTGATGACCGATCCATCTACATCGTCGATCATCTGCACAAGTGTCTTGCGTGCCATCTCGTACCTCTTACACGTCTGGGGGATGTGATATTCAAGTTCTACCACCCATTCTCGTATCCACGCAAAGAACTGCAGGTGTTTCGCGACGTGTCGAATCGAAAATATCGGTACAGAAATTGATCAGCTTTTCGAGTGAGTAATCTACGAATTCGAATAGCACTGTTGCGCAGTGTGTTTCACACACGAAACCGGCGTGCACCTTTCGACCGAGAACAACTTTCCGTGACACCGAACACTGAAACAGAACACGCGGACCGATTTGGCCGGGTGTCCAATTTTTCGTGTGTCGATACAGTCGGAACACAACGACCGCATCGAATCAGGCGGTTCGCAACCCGCCGCTCCGACGTCCGACGCTCGGGTGACTCCGTCGCGCCGCACTCGCCGGACGAGGAGAGCTATTCCGGCAGACGAAGATCTGGTTTGTCCAACTCTTCGATGTTGACGTCCTTGAAGGTGATCACCCGGACATGCTTGACGAAACGGGCGGGACGATACATGTCCCACACCCACGAGTCGGACATTCGCAATTCGAAGTAGATTTCACCGTCGGCATTGTGCGGAATGAGTTCGACGGAGTTGGCCAGATAGAACCGACGCTCGGTTTCGACGACGTAGTTGAACTGACCCACGATGTCCCGGTACTCGCGATACAGCGAGAGCTCCATCTCGGTTTCGTACTTTTCGAGATCTTCGGCACTCATCGGTTTCTTTCATCCTCCAGTCGGGCGTGAGAAGCAATCATCGCGCACGTGCGTCCGGGCAGTCCATTCGCCCCAGGGCGTCGACTCTCTCGCGTGACATGCCTGCCGCCGCTGCCGCGACGTTGGCGTACGACATGCGATGTTCCCTACTCGGGCCGAGTGCCGTCATCGCGGCGGAATGCGCGCGCGTGCTGTACCCCTTGTGCACGGCGAACCCGTAGCCGGGAATCGTCTCGTCCAGCTGCACCATCCATCGGTCCCGGGAGACCTTCGCCAGCACGCTCGCCGCGGCGATGCACGCCGCGGTGGCGTCGCCGCCGATCACCGGCAACGACGGAACCGGAAGACCGGGTACTCGGAAACCGTCGGTGAGTACGTAACCCGGGGTCATGCCGAGCCCGGCAACCGCGCGTCGCATTCCCTCGATGTTCGCCACGTGGACTCCGATGCGGTCGACCTCGGCCGCATCGATGGACACCACGCTCCATGCCAGTGCCAGCCTCTGAATCGTGGGGAAGAGCTCCTCGCGTCGTCGCTCGGTCAGCTTCTTCGAATCGTCCAGGTCCGCGAGAGCCGCATGAGCCCGCGCACCGAGCACACACGCCGCGACCGTCAACGGACCGGCGCATGCTCCTCGTCCCGCTTCGTCGACTCCCGCGACCGGTCCGAGACCACCCCGCTCCAGCGCCGATTCCATCGTTCGCAAGCCGGCCGCTCGTCGGATGATCGGACGCGGCGGCCACGACGACCGCGTCAGAGAGGCGCGTGCGCGCGGCGCGCGGCGACCGGATACCGTCATCGACCCTGGATGTCGGGAGAATCCAGGAGGCCGGTTCGTGACGGTGGAAGCGCGATGAACACGGCCTTGCCGATCACGTTGTCGAGCGGGACGGTGCCCTTGAACTCGTCCTCGATGTGGTACCGGGAATCCCGTGAATTACTTCGGTTGTCGCCCATCACCCAGATGTTGCCCTCCGGCACCGTGATGGGATCGAAGCATCGTCCGGACTTCAATTCGGTGTCGCACGTCATGGTGCCGGGAGTGAAGGGGAAGTCCATCTGTATGTACGGCTCGTCCAACGGCTGCCCGTCGACGAGAACTCGACCCTGGTCGTCGCAGCATTCGACCGTCTGACCGCCGGTGGCGATGACGCGCTTGACCAGATCGTTCTCGTCCGGAGCGACAACTCCGATCAACGAACCGACTTCCTGTGCCCCACGAATCACCGAATTGTCGGACCGCTGTGACACGAACTCGTCGTTCCACGAATCCGGGCCACGGAAGACGACGATGTCGCCGGGCTTCGGGTCGCCGAATCTGTATCCGATCTTCTCCACCACGATGCGGTCACCGGTGCAGCCGGTGCAGCCGTGCAAGGTCGGCTCCATCGATTCGGACGGGATCAGATACACCCGAGCGACGAATGTCTGGAGCAGAAAACTCAGCACCAGCGCTACCAGAATCAGAATGGGAAGCTCGCGCCAGAACGATCGGGGCTTGCGTTCCCGACGCTTCTTCCGTGAAGACTCGTCGTCGGGCTCGTCGGTTGGATCCAGTGGGGACTGCGTCACGTGATCAGGTTAGCCGGAACCGTCGACCACACGGCCGGACGGTCTGCGCATCGGCGGTTCACGGCTCTCGATCCGCCCGTCGGCAGGGTGGAACGCGGGACGATCGCGGGCAGAACGCATCATGCCGCGTCGCCCTGACGGGCGGCGCGGCATGGTGTGAACTGATGTGTCCGGGCGGAACCGGTCAGCGCTTTTCCTTGATCTTGGCGGCCTTGCCACGCAGATCGCGGAGGTAGTAGAGCTTGGCGCGACGGACGTCACCACGGGTGAGGACCTCGAACTGCGCAATGTTGGGGCTGTGCACCGGGAAGGTGCGCTCGACGCCGACGCCGAACGAGACCTTGCGGACCGTGAACGTTTCGCGAACGCCACCGCCCTGACGTCGGATGACGACGCCCTTGAAGATCTGAATGCGCTCCTTCGAGCCTTCGATGACCTTGACGTGCACGTTCAGTGTGTCGCCGGGGCGGAAATCGGGGATGTCGCCACGCAGCGACTGATTGTCGAGAAAGTCCAGTGTGTTCATCGGTTGTGCCATCCTTGCGTTCTGCGCATGAGTAGAGGAACCGAGCGGCTCGCTGATGCAACGGCTCGACTGGTTCGTACTCCGAGTGAGGTCCGTGCCTGCTAGAGGCAACCCGACCATTATGCCAGACCATCAGGCGTTCGACGAAATCGGCGCTTCCCGGCTTGTAGCCGTCCCACTCGCCATCGGCGCAGGTAGTACCGTCCGCGCCAGTTCCTGCTCGGTGGCCTCACGTGCGTGCACGATGCTCGGCTTGCCTGCGATCGCGTCCTGGAGATAGATCTTGGCCCGGATGATCGGCCGTCGCCACCGCTTCTCCCGGCGCAGAGCGCGTTCCATCTTCTTCGGCCTGGTGGTGTAGCGCCACCTCGCCCACGGGGCGCTCGGCCTGCTCAACCGCACTGCGGCCAGGACGAGGATCGGCAGGACGAACAGCCCGAGCAGTCCGGTCCAGATCTTTCCCTTGAGCAGGACGACGACACCGAGCGCAAGATTGGCAAGGGCCAACACAGCCACGGTGCCGCGCACCCACGGGTCGGGATCGGCGCGGAAACCGGCCGGGCTCAGCAACTCCAGAGGATGGAAGCCGAGCAGCAGCAGGCCGGTGAAGCCCACAGCCGCGAACACGGCGTCCACCGACGTTCGCCCCTGTTCGGACCAGTAGACATCGCGGAGATAGAAGATCAACGCGAACTCGTCGAGGACGAGAGCGGCGCCGATACCGAAGATCGCCGCCAGCACCGCGCCGACCGACTCGGAACCGTCGACGTACACCGCGATCAAGCCGATACCCGCCAGCAGCATCAGCACGATTCCGAACACGACATGGTGGATGTGCTGACCACCGGGCGTGATGTTTCCCGGCCACCACTTCACATCTGCGCGAATCATCCTGACGCTGAGTCGGATCAGCAGGAAGCCCACCAACAGTCCCAGTAGGAAACACAGCAGCGGCAGGCGGCCGTGATCGATGACCCCGTGTTGCAACCACCTCACGTGTGCCTCACGTCCTTCCTGCCGAACGACCGGTGAACGCGTTTCACACTATTCGCGTCCGGGACCGCCCACCGCAGCATCGACCGAGGAACCGCTCGCTATTTTCCGAATCCTGCCTTCCGTAGCGCGTCGGCCATCGAACCGGCAGCCGGTGTCGCCGCGCCAGCGCCCCCGGCCGTTCGGCGATCCCGTTGCGGGCGTGCGTCTCGACCGCGGCCACCCTGGTTCGCGCCCGGGGCCCGTCCCTGACCTCGAGGCCGATCCTGCTGTCCGCGGGCGGCGTCCTTGCCACCACCGGCACCGGGCTCGTCGTCCAGCCGCAGACTCAGACCGATGCGCTGACGGGGGATGTCGACCTCCATCACTTTGACGCGCACGACGTCCCCGGACTTGACGACCTCGCGGGGGTCCTTGACGAAGTTGTGCGACATCGCCGAGACGTGCACGAGCCCGTCCTGGTGCACACCGACGTCGACGAATGCCCCGAACGCCGCCACGTTGGTCACGACTCCCTCGAGCGTCATGCCCGGCTTCAGGTCGGCGACCTTCTCGATTCCGGCGGCGAAGGTCGCGGTCTTGAACTCCGGACGAGGGTCGCGTCCCGGCTTCTCGAGTTCGGAGATGATGTCCGTGACGGTGGGCAGACCGAATCGCTCGTCGGCGAATTCGGCCGGGTCGAGTCCGCGCAACAGCGCCGTGTTGCCGATGACCTCCCGCACTCCGACGCCGGCCTTGCCGACGATGCGCCGCACGACGGGATATGCCTCCGGGTGAACACTCGACCGGTCCAGTGGATCCTCGCCCCCGGAGATGCGGAGGAATCCGGCGCACTGCTCGAAAGCCTTGGGGCCCAGACGCGGTACGTCCTTGAGTGTGCTGCGGCTGGAGAACGGACCGTTCTGATCGCGGTGCGCAACGATGCTCTCGGCAAGAGAGCCGGCGATACCGGAGACCCGTGAGAGCAACGGTACCGACGCGGTGTTGACGTCGACGCCGACGGCGTTCACCGCGTCCTCCACGACGGCCCCGAGGGAACGGGCCAGCAGGGTTTCGGAGATGTCGTGCTGGTACTGACCGACGCCGATCGACTTGGGATCGATCTTGACCAGTTCGGCCAGCGGATCCTGCAACCTGCGGGCGATCGAGACGGCACCGCGGATCGAGACGTCGAGTTCGGGCAGCTCGCTCGAGGCGTAAGCGGACGCGGAGTACACCGACGCGCCGGCCTCGGACACCACCACCTTGGTCAGGTTGGCGGCAGGGAACTTGGCGATCAATTCTGCTGCCAGCGAGTCGGTTTCACGCGATGCGGTGCCGTTGCCGATGGCGATCAGTTCGACCTTGTGCTTGGCAGCCAGGCCCGCGAGGGTGGCCACAGCCTGATCCCACTTGCCCTGCGGCTTGTGCGGGTAGATGGTGTCGTAGTCGACGACCTTGCCAGTGGCGTCGACGATGGCGACCTTGGTGCCGGTACGGAAGCCCGGGTCCAGGCCCATGGTGGTGCGGTTGCCTGCCGGAGCGGCGAGCAGCAGGTCCTTGAGGTTGCTCGCGAAGACGTCGACGGCGTCCTTCTCGGCCGACTGACGCAGGCGCATCCTGGTATCGAGGGAGACGGTCACCAGCATCTTGGTGCGCCACGCCCATCGGACGGTGTCGAGCAGCCATTTGTCGGCCGGCCGTCCCCGATTCGCTATTCCGAACTTGGTGGCGATCCGACCCTCGTAGACGCTCGGCACCCCGGGGGTCGGTTCGTCGCGCTCGGGCTCGAAACCGAGCGAGAGCACCTCTTCCTTCTCGCCTCTGAGCGTGGCGAGAATGCGGTGCGAGGGCAGGCTCGTGAACGGTTCCGAGAACTCGAAGTAATCGGAGAACTTGGCACCTTCCTCCTCCTTGCCCTTGCGAACCGACGCGACGAGCTTGCCGGATGTCCACATCAGTTCGCGCAGTTCCCCTACAAGGTCCGCGTCCTCGGCGAAACGCTCGACGAGAATCGCCCGCGCGCCGTCGAGTTGCTCCTGATCGAACTGGGCCGGGTCGGTGCTCGGGTCGGAGAACAGGGCGTCGGCGACGGGCTCGTGCCCGGCCTCACGCGCGATCTGAGCCTTGGTGCGACGCTTGGGCTTGAACGGCAGATAGATGTCCTCGACGCGCGCCTTGGTGTCGGCCAGCATCAGCGACTGCTCGAGCGCGTCGTCGAGCTTGCCCTGCGAGCGGATGGACTCGATGACGGCGTCTCTGCGCTCGTCGAGCTCGCGCAGGTACCGCAGCCGCTCGTCGAGCTGACGCAGTTGTGCGTCGTCGAGGGTGCCGGTGACTTCCTTGCGGTAGCGCGCGATGAACGGGACCGTCGACCCGCCGTCGAGTAGTTCCACGGCGGCACGAACCTGTTCTTCACGAACGTCGAGTTCTTCGGCTATGCGCTTGTTCACAGATTTCAGAGCAGTGGTCACGGCGATGGACCCTACCGCTACTGTGGGACAAGTCGGTCAGCGGTTCAACGTATGGGAGAGATACGCGGATGGTCAGGGGGTCTCGGTTCCTGGCTGCAGCCTGCGCCTCACTGATTCTGGCCGGGTGCTCGGTTCCTCCCGACGATCAGATCGGTGACTCCGCCTCGAAGGAAACCGCAGAGACGTCGGCATCGCCCTTTCCCGATATGGAGAAGGTCGACGGTGTAGCTCTCGAAGCTCGTATCCCGATGGCGATCGCGTCGGCCCAGTCCCGTGGTGCCGATGTCGATTTCGCGCTGTTGGATCGTCAGACGGGCTCCTACTACAGCAGCAATGCCGACGTTCAGGTCGAAACCGCGTCGGTGTCCAAACTCTTCATCGCCGACGAGGTGTTGTTCCGAGCGCAGTCGGAGAACCGTCCGGTCTCCGCCGATGACCTGGACACCATGACCAGCATGCTCGAGTTGTCCGACGACAACGCCGCATACACGCTCTGGTACCGCTACGGCTCGTCCGAGATCGTGCGGACGGTCGCGGCTCGCTACGGCTTGACCAGCACCACGGCTCCCGGTGACGACCAGTGGTACAACACCGAGACCACGCCCAGCGACCTGGTCGGTTACTACGCGGGGTTGCTCAACGGTAGCGGCGGTCTGACGGCTGCCTCGACGGACGTCGTGATCGAAATGCTGCGGCGTTCGGCGCCGATTGCCGCGGACGGCTACAAACAGCATTTCGGGATCGTCGACGGTCTGCCCGGCGAGAGTGTGCACGCTGTGAAACAGGGCTGGATGTGCTGTGTGTCCGATCGGTGGGTACACCTGTCGACAGGCACGATCGGCGTCGACAACCGCTACGTTCTGGCTCTGTCGTCACGCGAGGACATCTTCTACGCAGACGACATGGAACGCTATCCGGACACCGCCGTCGTCGACGTCAGCGACGACGCCAGCGCCCTGCATGCGCGGGAAACACTCACCGGCTTCGTCTCGATGCTCTTCCCCGACGGCACCGTCAGCTGAATTCGTCAGTCCTGCAACAGGTCCGGACGACGCTCGGCGGTCCTGTCCAGTGATTGCTGTCGACGCCACGCAGCGATCTTGGCGTGATCACCCGAGAGAAGTACCTGCGGAACGTCGAGATCACGCCACTGTGCGGGGCGCGTGTAACTCGGTCCTTCGAGCAGACCGTCGGAGAACGAGTCCTCCTGATGCGACTGCTGATTGCCCAGGACACCCGGCATCAATCGCACCACGGCCTCGGCCATGACGAGGACGGCCGCCTCGCCGCCGATGAGCACGTAGTCGCCGATGCTGACTTCCTCGACCCGGACGCGACGTGCGGCGTCGTCGAACACGCGTTGGTCGATGCCTTCGTATCGGCCGCAGGCGAAGACGAGATGCTGCTCGGAGGACCATCGCTCGGCCGTCCGCTGGGTGAACGGCACTCCGGCCGGCGTCGGCACGACGAGGAGAGAATCGTCTGTCAGCACGTCGTCGAGTGCGTCTCCCCAAACAGTCGGCTTCATGACCATTCCCGGTCCGCCGCCGTACGGCGAATCGTCGACGGCCTTGTGCACGTCGTGCGTCCACGACCGCAGATCGTGGACCTCGACCGAGACGAGGCCGCGGTCGATTGCTTTGCCCAGCAACGCAGTTCGGAGCGGCGTGAGGTATTCGGGAAAGATGGTGACGACGTCGAGGCGCACGATCTACTCCGGATCCAGCAGACCCTCGGGCGGATCGATCTCGATCGTCTTGTCTGCCAACGACACCGACGTCACGATGGCCGCCACGAACGGCACGAGAATCTCGGTGCGTGTGGCTTCGCCGGAGCCGGGACTCGGCGTGATGGAGAGCAGCTCCCCCGCTGCGGAGTGGAGGACTTCGCGGACCGTTCCCACGACTGTGCCGTCGGTCAGGATCACCGTGAGGCCTTCGAGTTCGTGGTCGTAGTACTCGTCCGGGTCGTCGGACGGCGGAAGGTCGGTGGATTCGACGACGAACAGAATGCCCCGAAGTTGGTCGGCGGCCGTCTTGTCGTCGATACCGTTCAGACGCAGCAGAAGCCGCCCGGAGTGTTCCCGGACGGCGTCCACTGTGTACGAGGCTGGTTCGGCGTTCGATCGAGGCTTGCGACCCGAGAGAACGGTTCCTTCGGCAAAGCGATCGTCGGGGTTGTCGGTGCGAACCTCGACGACGACTTCGCCTTTGATGCCGTGCGACTTCGCAACACGGCCGATGACCAGCTCCATGATGGGTTGTGACCTACTGGTCCGTGTCGACCACGTCGACACGGATGCCGCGACCACCGATACCCGAGACGAGCGTGCGCAGTGCCGTGGCGGTGCGACCGCCACGGCCGATGACCTTGCCCAGATCGTCGGGGTGCACGTGGACTTCCACGGTGCGGCCACGACGGCCGGTGATCATCTCGACGCGAACGTCATCGGGATTGGCGACGATGCCGCGAACGAGATGTTCGACGGCATCGGCGACAACGGCACTCACTTCTCAGCAGCCTCGGCGGCCGGCGCGTCTGCCGTCTCGGTTGCTGCAGCCTCGGTGGTCTCCGCAGCGGCGTCGTCGGCCTTCGGAGCCTTCTTCTTCTTGGCGGTGGTGGCCTCGCCCTGGGGCTCGGAGTCGGCCTGCGCCAGTGCGGCGTTGAACAGGTCGAGCTTGGACGGCTTGGGCTCGGCGAGGCGAAGGGTTCCCTCGGCGCCGGGGAGGCCCTTGAACTTCTGCCAGTCACCGGTGATCTTGAGCAGTGCCTCGACAGGCTCGGTGGGCTGTGCGCCGACGCTCAGCCAGTACTGCGCCCGCTCGGAGTTGATCTCGATGATGCTGGGGTCCTGCTTGGGCTCGTACGTGCCGATGGTCTCGATCGCACGGCCGTTACGACGGGTGCGGGCATCGGAGATGACGACGCGGTAGTGCGGGGTGCGGATCTTGCCGATACGCATGAGCTTGATCTTGACAGCCATGTTCTGGTGAAGCCTTTCGAAAGTTGGTCACGGCGCAATTCAGCGGTCCGCACGGCATGCGAACCCGGTTTTGCGTTGAGGGTTGTTGTGACCGCCGCTCGGTACGTAACCGGATGACGGGCGAACAGCTGTTCATTGTGCCAGACGGATAGCACGATCGGTGAATCGGGCCCGCAGAACCGGTCCCGTCACGCCAGCAGAATCACCAGGGCAGGGAGAGTGTTGTTCAGCGAGTGGGCCGTGGTCGACGCGACGATCGAACCGGAGCGCATTCGAGCGATGCCGATCGCGAACCCTCCCCACAGCAGTACCACGAAGCGCCACCACTCGCGGTGCCAGATCGCGAACAACACCGCGGTGATCGCCAGCACGACCCATCTATTGCCCAACCAGGCCATGGGCATGGGGCTGGTGCGTTTCTCGAGCGCTCCCCACAGCATGCCGCGGAACATCGTTTCCTCGCAGATCGGTGCACCGATCCAGATCCACAGTGCCAGAACGATCTTCCATCCGACGGCCGTATCGGTGACGTTGCCCAGCGGCGTCGGGTCGTCGAATTCGATACGGGACAACAGAATCAGAGCCAGCACGATGCCACCGACCACCGCGACGCCACCCCACGCCAACCCGGATCGGAGGTGACCGAGGAATTCGGGGGTGGATCTGGGGAGGCCGAAGTCGACGACGGGTCCGTTGCCCCGCGCCTTCGAGATCGCCACCGCCAGTCCGGCAGCGAGCAAGCTCGGAATCATGATGCCCACCACGAAGACGGCCGACGCGTCCGACGACACGACGACGCCGAGCATCAGGAATCCCGCGAGGTTGAGCCCCAGCACCAGCGCCGCGGCCGGTAGTCCCCACCGTTGACCGCTCGTGCGTTCGAGCGCGGCCTGCTCGGCCCGCCAGTAGGTTTCGGACAATCCCGATCCTTGCTGCTGAACGTGATTCATCGGTGCCATTCCCGCCCAGCTGGGGCGGTCCGGATCGGATTGTCCTGCAGCGCTTCTCGGATCGGTCACCCTCGGGCCGCCGCTCCACTCCTCGTGCGACCGCGGCGGTCGGTCACGCGTCCGCGCAGGATGACCAGCTCCGGGTTCGACAGCACATCCGGTCCCCCGCGCGGATCTTCGGCGTAGACGACCAGATCTGCGGGCGCGCCGTGCTCGAGCCCCCGTCGACCCAGCCACGACCGGGCGTCCCAGCAGGCAGCTCCGAGCGCGTCGGTCGGTGAGAGTCCGACGGCAGCGAGCGCGGCGACCTCGTCGGCGATGCGGCCGTGCGCGATCGAACCACCTGCATCGGTGCCCGCGTAGATGGGAATGCCTGCGTCGTGAGCACGTCCGACGGTATCGGCGACGCGTTCGTGCAGCGCCCGCATGTGCCGGGCGTACACGGGGTATCGGGTGGCCGAATCCGCGATTCCGGGAAACGTCTCGATGTTGATGAGCGTCGGTACCAGGGCGGTGCCGTGATCGACCATCATCTCGACGGTCTCGTCGGTCAGGCCGGTGCCGTGTTCTATGCAGTCGATTCCCGCCGCGATCAGTCCGGGCAGGGCATCTTCGCCGAATACGTGGGCGGTCACTCGCGCACCCTCGGCGTGGGCAGCCGCGATGGCGTCGACGAGGATCGAATCGTTCCACAGCGGTCGGAGATCTCCCACCGAGCGGTCGATCCAGTCGCCGACGAGCTTGACCCAGCCATCTCCGAATCGAGCCTGCTGAGCCACCGCCTCCGGCAGTTGCGATTCGTCCTCGATGTCGATCGCCAGACCCGGGATGTATCGCTTGGGTGATGCGATGTGGCGGCCCGCTCGGATGATCCGAGGAAGGTCCTCGCGCTCGTCCAGGGCGCGCGTGTCGACCGGCGACCCGGCGTCGCGCAACAGCAGAGCGCCGACGCCTCGCTCGGTCTCGGCCTGCCGGATCGACCCGCTCAGGTCGGTGTGTCCCCCGCCGTATTCGATTCCGACATGGCAGTGGGCGTCCACGAGACCGGGCAGAATCCAGCCGCCGTCGTGCACGAATTCTGCATCCGAGATCGGCTCGGTCGACAGAACGCCGCCGTCGATCCAGAGATCGATCTCGGTCCCGTCCGGCAGCCCGCGGCCCCGCACCCGCATGGCCGACACGTGTACGCGCTTACTTCTTGGGCAGTTTCAGCTGCGACAGATCGATGCCTTCGAGCCCCGGCGGCAACTGGTCGAGACCCTTGGGCATGGACGACAGGTCGGGCATACCCGCGGGCATTCCGCCCGGCATGCCGGGGAATCCACCGCGGATCTTCGGCTGCGTCGGACCGCGAGCGCCCTTCTTGCCTTTCTTGCCCTTCTTGTTGTTCCGCACCTGCTTGCGCGCACCGGGCATGCCCATTCGACCGGCCATGGCCGACATCATCTTGCGAGCCTCGAAGAACCGATCTACCAGCTGATTGACGTCGGAGACCTTCACGCCCGAACCGTTCGCGATACGCAATCGACGTGACGCGTTGATTATCTTCGGGTCGGTACGCTCCTGCGGCGTCATGCCGCGGATGATCGCCTGTACGCGATCGAGCTGCTTCTCGTCGACGTTGGCGAGTTCTTTCATCTGGCCGGCACCGGGCAGCATGCCCAGCAGGTTTCCGATCGGCCCCATCTTGCGGACGGCCATCATCTGCTCGAGGAAGTCGTCGAGCGTGAGCTGTCCCGATCCGATCTTGTTGGCCGTCGCCTCGGCCTGCTCGGCATCGAAGTGCTGTTCGGCCTGCTCGATCAGGCTCAGCACGTCGCCCATGCCGAGGATGCGGCTGGCCATACGATCGGGGTGGAAGACGTCGAAATCTTCGAGCTTCTCGCCGGTCGACGCGAACATAATGGGCTGTCCGGTCACCTCGCGGACACTGAGTGCTGCGCCGCCACGAGCGTCGCCGTCGAGCTTGGTGAGCACAACGCCGGTGAAGCCGACTCCGTCGCGGAACGCCTCGGCGGTGCTGACGGCATCCTGGCCGACCATCGCGTCGAGAACGAACAGTGTCTCGTCCGGCTGGACCGCGTCACGAATTCCCGCGGCCTGACTCATCAGCTCGGTGTCGATGCCGAGGCGACCGGCGGTGTCGACGATGACCACGTCGTACTGCTTGCTCCGAGCCTCGGCGATGCCGGCCCGCGCGACCTCGACGGGATCCGCGGCCGAGACGCCGAGCGCATTGTCGCCGCCGCCGATGGACGTGCCCGGATGCGGCGCGAAGACGGCGGCACCGGCGCGCTCGCCCACGATCTGCAGCTGGCTCACGGCACCGGGACGCTGGAGGTCGCACGCGACGAGCAGCGGGGTGTGGCCCTGGCCCTTGAGCCATTTCGCGAGCTTGCCCGCGAGCGTCGTCTTACCCGAACCCTGCAGACCGGCGAGCATGATCACCGTGGGCGGGTTCTTGGCGAAGACGAGCCTGCGAGTCTCGCCGCCGAGGATGCCGACCAGTTCCTCGTTGACGATCTTGACTACCTGCTGGGCAGGGTTGAGCGCGCCGGAGACCTCGGCACCCTTGGCCCGGACCTTGATGCGGTTGATGAACTCACGTACGACGGGCAGTGCCACGTCCGCTTCGAGCAGGGCCAGACGGATCTCACGGGCGGTGGCGTCGATATCCGCGCCGGACAGTCGACCTTTGCCACGCAGGTCCTTGAGAGTCCCGGTCAACCTGTCTGAAAGGGATTCGAACACCGATTGCACTCCTGAGCTAGCCGATCACCGAAAACGAGCCGAATCCGGCACGGTCACCACACTAGCGGCAGCACGCCGCGTCGTCGCTGGGGCGTTCGACTGTCGTGTCGAACGTGGCGATGTCGAGCAGTCAGGCCAGGCGCGCGGAGTCGTTCCACGTCACTGCCACGCCCCGCGTCGCGAGCCACTGCGCGGGGTCGACCTTGACGCCCGAGGGATCGTGTACCTCGAAGTGCAGATGTGGGCCCGTCGACTGGCCACGGTTGCCCACGGTGGCGATCTGCTCACCGGCCGACACGCGCTGGCCTGGCTGGACGGAGAAGTCGTTGACGTGTCCGTAGACCGTCTCGGTGCCGTCGTCGTGCCGCACCTTGACCCAGAGACCGAAGCCGGATGCCGGTCCTGCGTCGGACACGGTGCCGTCGGCAGCGGCGTGGATGGGCGTCCCGATGGGTGCCGCGATGTCGAGGCCGCTGTGTTGAGTGCCCCATCGCGAGCCGAAGTTGGACGTCAACACCCCTGCCACTGGCTGCACTGTGCCCTTCTTCAGCGAGCGCAGGCTGTCGAGGGGTGACTGCGCACCCAACTGCCCCAGGCCCACATCGTCGAGCCACTGCTGGGCGGCGGCAGCGGGATCGGTGACTCCGAACGCGGCCAGTGGGTCGCCAGCCGGTGCCGGTGCCGGTGCCGGTGCAGGTGCAGGTTCGGCTTCGGGCGGTGCGGGCTGTGACGGTGCGGGCGGGGGCGCGAACTGTGGGGGTACGAACTGAGGAAGCTCGAACTGGGGCAGCTCGAATCCCGCGGGGAGCAGACCCTCGGGCACCGCGAACGGGAGTCCGGCTGCTGGTGCCTCCTGGATCGGCGCGGCCCCTGCAGTTGCGGCACCCATCGACGTCGCTCCGACGACGATCGCGCCGGTCGCGGCGACGATCGTTGCCGCGCGTCGACCGAGGTCGGGGGTGTCTTGAACGGCGCGGTGTCTGCCGCGCGTCGGACGCGCTGCGATGTCGGTCGGTACGTGGACGGTCGACCGTCGGTGGGATCCCACAGTTCGTGCCTCTCGAATGATCAGGAGTGGAGCCTGCAGGAACGACGTGGTTCGAGCAGAGTGGAGCCTGCAGAACGATTGAGAGTGTCGTTTCTGCGTCGGGGACGAATGTAACAAATCGGCATCGGCGGCATACCCGTCGGCCGGAAGTTCGTGAATAGTCACCAGCGCGGGTCGGTCTGCTGTCGCTTTCCGACCCGCGGTCAGGTGCCTTCCGGCTTCTCCGGGGGCTTGGGCGGTTCCGGGGCAGGTACGACCGCGAGGATCGCACGCTCGAGGTCTTCGCGGACCGCCCTGCTGTCCGCTCCCGCCAGGTCGATGCAGAAGGAGTCGACCACCGAGCTGCCCAGGGTCGAGACGCGGGCCCATCGGATGTCGAGTCCCTGCTGTTCGATCGCGCTGGCCAATCGGCACAGCAGACCGAGCCGGTCCTCCGCTCGTAGTTCGAGCACCACCTGACCTGGTTCGTTGTCGTCGAACCACAGCACCCGAGGCGGAGCTTGGGCGTACAGAACCGGGACTGCCGAATCCTCGGCGTCGTCCTCGACGGTTTCGGCCCTGGCGTCGCGTTCCTTGGCGTCGAGCACGGCGACGAGGTCGAGTTCGCCTGCCTGGGCGCGGATTATCTCCTGCCGCAACAGACCCGCCTGTGGCGGAGATCCGAAGAGCGGCGCAACGTCGAACGAGTTGATCGCCGACCCCTCGTGACTTCCGAGGGAGGCCGAGAGCACACGAAGCGAATGGAGTGCGAGGACTCCCGCAGCGTCGGAGAGCAGCCCGGGCGTGTCGGGGGCGATGACGGTGACAACGAAGGTGTGCAGCCCGTCGGTCGGCGAGATGTCGACATGGACGCCTCCCCTCGCTGCGAGTTCGATGTGGGCGGGGTCGAGTGGATCCGGGGAGGGCAGACTCTCCCCCGCCATCACCAATCGGCAGCGACGCACGAGCTCGCGGATGAGCGATGCCTTCCAGTCGCCCCACACCCCGGGTCCGGTGGCGAGCGAATCCGCCTCGGCCAGTGCGTGAAGCAGCTCGAGCAGGATGGTGTCGGCACCGAGTGCGTCGACGACGGTTTGCACGGTTGCGGGGTCGTCGAGGTCGCGTCTGGTGGCGGTCTCCGGCAGCAGCAGGTGGTATCTCACCATCGACGTCAGCAGTGCCACGTCGGACGGCCACAGTCCGAGCCTGTTGCCGATCTGGATGGCCAGATCGGCTCCGACGACGCTGTGGTCGCCGCCGCGTCCTTTGCCGATGTCGTGTATCAGCGCGCCGAGCACCAACAGGTCCGGACGCGCAACTCTGGTGGTCAATGCGCTTGCGTAGGCAGCAGTTTCGACCAGATGCCGATCGACTGTCCACGTGTGCACGGCATCTCGCGGCGGCAGATCGCGTACCGCACCCCACTCCGGAATAAGCCTGCCCCACAGTCCGGTTCGATCGAGAGCTTCGATGGCCGCAATGGCTTTGCGACCCGATCCGAGCAACACGAGCAGATCGTTGAGGGCTTCCTTCGGCCAGGGTTCCCGGAGCTCGGGCGCACTGTCGGACAGTCGGTTCAGGGTCGAGGCAGACATCGGCATTCCGGTCTGCGCCGATGCCGCGGCGACGCGCATGATCAGACCGGGATCCTTGTTCGGCCGCGCGTCGCGGGCGAGAACGACCTCGCCGCCGTGTTCGACGACCCCCTCGTCCAGCGGCCGCCGGACCGGGACTCGACGAAGGCGTGAAAGACCCTTTCGGGGAAGCGAATTGCCGGCGGTACGCAGTCCGACGTCGACCGAGTAGCTGATGGTGCGGGCCGAATCGCTCAGTACGCGAGCAAGATCGAAACGGTCACCGATTCGCAGCGCGGCACCGATCTCGTCGGCGTCCTGTGCCCGCAGTTGATCCCGTGCTCGACCGGCGACGCGATGCAGTTCGGTGCGCACGTCCAGCAGGCGTCCGTGTGCGAATGCCAAACCGCCACCCGGCGATTCGGGTCCGAGCCCGGGCATACCGTCGGTCAACTGCGCGATGGAGAGGGCGTCGAGCAACTGAACGTCGCGCAGTCCCCCGCGACCGCTCTTGAGATCGGGTTCGGCGCGGTGCGCGATCTCACCGCTGCGCGACCACCGCCCGCGGGTCTGCTCGATCAGCTCGTCGAAACGCCCTCGAATGCCGTTGCGCCACTGGCGACGTACGCCGCCGATGAGAAGGTTGCTCAATTCGACGTCTCCGGCGATGTGACGCGCCTCGAGCATTCCGAGCGATGCCGTCATGTCGGCTGCAGCGACCTGCAGAGCCTGCGGCACCGTTCGCACGCTGTGGTCGAGCTTGATGTGTGCGTCCCACAGCGGGTACCAGAGCTTGTCTGCGACGTCGGAGACGATGCGTGGTTCGAGATCGTCGTGCAGCAGGATCAGGTCCAGATCCGAATGCGGCAGAAGTTCACGACGCGCAAGACCGCCGACGGCGACGATCGCGAAACCGGAGTCCGGTTTGATCCCCAGCTCGGCCCCTTTGGTGGTCAGCCAGAACTCGTGGAGATCGACCAGAGCCTGCCGAAGCGAGGGTGCATCGAGGCGACGATTGCGTGTTCCGCCGTCGAGTAGTTGTTTTCTGGCCCGAGCGAGATCTGCTGCAGCATCGCTCGTGCCCTTCGATGCGGAGCCCATGGAGACCGAAGGCCCCGATCCTGACGCTTTCGCGCCAGAACCGGGGCCCACGGCCCGAGACCCTTTGGGGTCAGAGTGCATCGGCGCCACGTTCTCCGGTGCGGACTCGGATGACCGAGTCGACCGGGGAAACCCAGACCTTGCCGTCACCGATCTTGCCGGTGCGAGCAGCCTCGACGATGACCTCGACGACCTTCTCCACAGCGGCGTCGTCGACGACTACCTCGACACGGACCTTCGGGACGAAGTCGACCGAGTACTCGGCACCTCGGTACACCTCGGTGTGGCCCTTCTGGCGGCCGTAACCCTGAACTTCACTGACTGTCATTCCGAGTACGCCGGCCTGCTCCAGCCCCGTCTTGACGTCCTCCAGGGTGAACGGTTTGACGATTGCCGTGATCAGCTTCATTTCCCTATACCTCCTTGCCGGTCACGCGACCCACTGCCGAACTTCCGCCGAGTGCGGCGAAGTCGTAGGCAGTTTCTGCGTGCTCCGACTCATCAACTCCGAGTGACTCACCCTCATCGCTTACACGCAAACCAACTGTGTACTTCACGATCAATGCAACCACAGTGGTGGCCACGAGGGAGTAGAGCAGTACTGCACCGGCACCTACCGCCTGACGCCACAGCTGATCCGCGCCGCCGCCGTAGAAGAGCCCGTCGACGCCTGCAGGCGCGTCGGCTGTAGCAACGAAGCCGACGAGCAGAGTGCCGACGATGCCGCCGACCAGGTGAACACCGACCACGTCGAGCGAGTCGTCGAATCCGAACCTGTACTTGAGGCCGACCGCGAGTGCACATAGCGCACCAGCAACGACACCGATGGCGATGGCACCGTAGATGTCCACCGACGAGCACGACGGCGTGATGGCGACGAGACCCGCAACAATGCCCGACGCAGCGCCGAGCGTGGTCGCGTGACCATCACGAATTCGCTCCACCAGCAACCACGCCAACATGGCAGCGCATGTCGCGACCACGGTGGTGATGAACGTTGCGCCTGCGATTCCATTGGAGCCGACGGCGGAGCCGGCATTGAAGCCGAACCAGCCGAACCAGAGGAGACCTGCACCGAGCATGACGAGCGTCAAGTTGTGCGGCCTGAAAGGCGTGCCGGGCCAGCCTTTTCGCTTACCGAGAATGATGCACAACACCAAACCGGCCGCACCGGCATTGATGTGGACGGCAGTTCCGCCGGCGAAGTCGATTGCAAGCAGCTTGTTGGCAATCCAGCCGCCGGTATCGGTGGTGACTCCGTCGAAGGAGAACACCCAGTGCGCGACTGGGAAGTAGACGAGTGTCGCCCAGAGTCCAGCGAACAACAGCCACGGGCCGAACTTGAGCCGATCTGCCACGGCACCGGAAATGAGGGCCACCGTGATGATGGCGAACATGGCCTGGAAAGCGACAAACACGGTCGCCGGGATGGTGCCGACGAGTGGAATCGCAGAATCGGCCAACACCGCACCCGCGTCGTCGGTCTCTGCGAGGTACGAACCGCCGATCAGACCTTTCAGGCCGAAGAACTGGAACGGGTCCCCGATGATGTTGCTCTTGTCCTCACCGAAGACCACCGAGTAGCCGTACAGCACCCAAAGAATGCCCACGACACCCATGGCTCCGACGCTCATCATGATCATGTTCAGAACACTCTTCGCGCGAACCATGCCACCGTAGAAGAACGCCAAACCCGGGGTCATGAGCAACACGAGCGCGGCGCTTGTCAGCATCCACGCTGTGTCCCCGGTGTCCGCTGCACCGATTGTGGGGAAATCCACCTTGAGCCTCCTCCTTCTGGCCCAGCCATGCGCGGCTGGATACCTGACGAGAAGAGTGGTTTCACGAAGTTTCATCCGTGACACTCTGGTGTTTCGGATATGTGAACGCATGACCGAATCCTGTTGCAAAAAGGTTTCGTGCTGGCGTTTGTGCTTTCACCCCGGTTAGCGGGCCGCCCCCGCGGTCGATCAGCCGAGCAGTGCGTCGACGAACGCCCCCGGCTCGAACGGAGCCAGATCGTCGGCACCTTCACCGAGACCGACGAGCTTGACGGGCACTCCGAGCTCACGCTGCACCTGAAAAACGATGCCACCCTTCGCGGTTCCGTCGAGCTTGGTCAGCACGACTCCCGTGATGTTCACGATCTCGGCGAAGACACGGGCCTGTGTCAGTCCGTTCTGGCCCACGGTTGCGTCGAGAACGAGCAGAACGTCGTCGACGTGGGCCCGCTTCTCGATGACGCGCTTGACCTTGCTCAGCTCGTCCATCAGACCCGATTTGGTGTGCAACCGTCCCGCGGTGTCGATCAGAACCACATCGACACCGTTCTCGATCCCCTTGCTCACCGCGTCGAACGCGACGGCGGCCGGATCCGCGGCCTCCTTGCCGCGAACCACCTCGGCCCCCACTCGCTCGGCCCAGGTCTGCAGCTGATCGGCCGCAGCTGCGCGGAACGTGTCGGCGGCACCGAGCAACACCCGCCGTCCGTCGGCGACCAGCACGCGAGCCAGTTTGCCCGTGGTCGTGGTCTTGCCGGTGCCGTTCACGCCGACCACCAGCAGCACGGCGGGCGCGCCGTCGTGTGGCAGAGCCCGAATCGACCGATCGAACTCGGGATGCAGCTGCGCGACCAGAATCTCGCGCAACAGGGCCCGGGCATCGGCTTCGGTGCGAATACTGCGCGCCGCCATCTGCTCACGCAGCGTTCGCATGATCTCCGCTGTGGTGGCCGACCCGATATCGGCGATCAGCAGGGTGTCCTCGACCTCTTCCCACGAGTCCTCGTCCAGGTCTCCGCCGCCGAGCAGGCCGAGCAGGCTCTTGCCCACCGCGGACTGAGATCGCGCCAACCGGCCACGGAGACGGTCGAGCCGTCCCTCGGTCGGGTCGATGGTGTCCAAGCGGCGAGGCGCAGGGGCGACGGTGTCGACTACGGGGGGCTCGGGCGCAACAGGCTCGGCCACGGTGACATCGGTCGCCGGGGCCTCGGGTTCGAGCACCTCCGGCTCGATCCACACGGTCTCCGATTCGACCGGTTCAGGCGCTGGAACCACCGGCGGCGGCTCGACGGGGATATTCTCGACCGGCTTCGGTTCGACCGGCTTCGGTTCGGCAGGCTTGGGGGGCTTCGGGACCACGGGCTCGGCTGTCGCCGTTCCCTGACTGAACGAGAAACCACTGCCCGCGGTGTAGCCACCGGATCTGTCCTTGGCGGCCGCGTCCTCGATTCGTGCGGCCTCGTCCGACTTGAGGGACACTCTCCGACGACGGGAGAGGACAAGCCCGACGACGAGGACGACGAGCAGGACGGCAGCGATCGCCGCGACGATGATCCACGCTTGGTTACTCACGTAGGACATCCTCTCAGGCGATCATGGCCGTCGGTCACCGGTGGTGCACCGACCGTGAAAATCCGCTCCCGCCCGGGAGTGGAGTGTCGATAGCATTCACGGTCATGGAGTGGACCACGGTGCGCGACGCCGCCGAACTGACCGAGATGTTCGGAGAGCCGAGCTTCCGAGCCGCCAACAAGGACCGACGCACACTGCACCCTCTGGACGTGCAGTGGCTCGCTGCCTCACCGTTCTGCCTCCTCGGAACCTCCGACGCGAGCGGGCGATGCGACGTCTCACCCAAGGGCGATCCGCCCGGCAGTCTGGTGCACGTCCTCGACGACGCCACGATCGCTCTCGCCGAACGGCCGGGCAACCGCCGGATGGACGGCTATCGCAACATTCTCGAGAACCCGTTCGTCGGGCTGAACTTCTTCGTTCCCGGTCGCGGCGACACCCTCCGCATCAACGGTCGAGCCTCCCTGGTCACCGACGCCCCGTTCTTCGACGAGCTACAGGTCAAAGGCCACCGACCGATCATGTGCCTGGTCGTCGACATCGAGCAGGTGTTCCACCATTGTGCGAAGGCGTTCATGCGATCCAAGCTGTGGCAGCCCGAGACCTGGGATGCCGACGCCATCCCCGACGTCGCGACGCTGACGAAGGCGCTGATTCCTCAGGCTCCCGAGACGGTGGAGGAACTGCGCGAGTACTACGGACCGTCCTACGCCGAACAGCTCTACCCCAAGCAGTAGCTCCGGCGGACGAACCTCAGGACACGGTGTCGGATTCGGCGACGACAGGTGCCGCCTCCAGCTCCGTTGCGTCCGGCTCGGCTGCGTCTGGCTCGGCCGGGTCCGGTTGTGGTGCGTCCACTGCGACGCGTTCTCGGTTCAACCGCTGCGAGATGACCGTGGTGATGCCGTCGCCGCGCATGCTGACGCCGTACAGCGCGTCGGCCACCTCCATCGTCGGCTTCTGGTGGGTGATGACGATCAGCTGCGACTTCTCGCGGAGCTGCTCGAACAATCCGATCAGTCGACGCAGGTTGGTGTCGTCCAGTGCAGCCTCGACCTCGTCCATCACGTAGAACGGAGACGGTCGGGCACGGAAGATGGCCACCAGCATGGCCACCGCGGTCAGCGATTTCTCGCCACCGGAGAGCAGCGAGAGCCGCTTGACCTTCTTGCCGGGCGGGCGGGCCTCGACCTCGATTCCGGTGGTGAGCATGTCCGACGGGTCGGTCAGGATCAGTCGTCCTTCGCCGCCAGGAAAGAGCTTGGCGAACACGCCGGTGAATTCTCGTTCGACGTCGAGCCAGGCCTCCGTGAAGACCTGCAGAATCCGTTCGTCGACGTCGGCGACCACGCCGAGCAGGTCCTTGCGCGCGGATTTGACGTCCTCGAGCTGAGTGGACAGGAAGTTGTAGCGCTCCTCGAGGGCCGCGAACTCTTCGAGGGCGAGCGGGTTCACCTTGCCGAGTGTGGCCAGGTCACGCTCGGCGCGTTTGGCGCGCTGCTCCTGCGTGGCTCGGTCGAACGGCATCGGGGCAGGTGCCACCACCTGCTCACCACGCTCCTTGGCCGCCTCGTACTCGGCCATCTCGAGTTCGGTGGGAGGCAGTGCCACATCGGGCCCGTACTCGGCCACCAGATCGTCGAGGCCGATGCCGTGCTGTTCGAGAATCGTCGTCTCGAGCTGTTCGATCCGCAGCGCTGCCTGTGCGCGGGCCACCTCGTCCCGGTGCACGGCGTCGGTGATCGACGCGAGCTGACCCTGCAGGGCGCGGACTTGCTCTTTCACCTTGTCGAGTTCGATTGTGCGCGTTGCACGTTCGGCAGAGAGCTCGTCGCGCCTACGTGCAGCTGCGGCAACGACCGTAGCCAACCGTGCGGCGACCTCCTCGCCGGATTCTCCGACCGCCGCGGCCACTGCGGCCGCGTGCCGACGCGCTGCGCTCTCGCGTTCGGCTCGCGCCCTGGCCTCACGCTCGGCTCGCGCCGCCCGTCGAAGCGAATCTGCCCGGCCTCGCACGGACTGTGCACGCTCTTCGGCGGTCCGCACGTTCAACCGAGCTTCGACCTCCACGGCACGTACTTCGGTCAGTGCCGCTGCCGCCATCTCCCGTTCCATGGTGGTCGCCGCATCACCGCTCTCGCCGTCTCCCGCGAAACCGGATTGCTCGTCCTCGGCCGTCCGCAGATTTTCCTCGAGCTCGGCAAGCCGGGCAATCGCTTCTTCTCGGCTGGCCTCGGCAGAGCTGCGCTGCGTCGTCAACCGTGCCGACTCCGCGTGCGCCGAACGCGCCAATTGACCCAATCGGCCCAGCTGCTCGTACACCGCGGCCATCGCAGCGTCTGATTCGTTGAGCGCTGCGAGCGCTTGCTCGGCCGACTCGCGCCGATCCCGTTGTTCTGCCAACGCTCCCGACAGCGCTGCGTCGAGCTCCTCCGCTCGTCGGACTGCCGCCGCCAACTCCACCGTCGACGTGTCGATTGCCGACTGCACCTCGAGGGTGCTCGGGCGACGGTCCGAGCCGCCGGTGACCCAGCCGGCTTCGACGACGTCGCCGTCCTTGGTGACCGCACGCAGCTCACCGGAATCGGAGACGAGACGGTGTGCAGCGTCGAGCGAATCGACCGCGACCACACCGTCGAGCAGGGCCGCCATGGCCCCGGCCAACCGGTCCGGATACTCGATCAGGTCCAGCACCCATCGAGCGCCGCTCGGGAGGTCCGGACGTGGAACCGGTTGCGCTGCAGCCACATTGCCGTGCACGATGGACGCGCGGCCACCGTCGGCTGCACGCAGCGCCAGCACCGCATCACGCGCGGCATCGAACGATTCGGCGTGTGCGGCATCGGCGGCCGGACCCATTGCCACTGCCACCGCGATCTCGTACCCCGGCTCGACCGTGAGATGGCCTGCGAGCAGACCCGACAGGCCGTCCTGCTGGTTCTCCACCAGCCACCCGGCACCGTCCTTGCGTTCGAGGCCCATCGTCAGCGCCTCGATCCTGGCCTCGAACGACGCCACCCTCTTGCCCGCGACGCGCTCTTCGGCCTGTAGCTCCGTCACTCGGGCGTCGGCATGCCGCAGCGCGGCGACGGCTCGTTCGTAGTGGGTGTCGAGGCTCAGTTCGCTCGCGTCGAGGGTGCCGATCTGATCCTGCACACTCTCGAATTCACGCTGAGCCGATTCGCCGCGCTCTCGTGCCTCGTCGATGGCCACCGACAAGCGCGCCACCTCCGCGTCGATCGACTCGACCTTGGTTCGGAAGGTGTCGACTCGGCCGGACAGGCGCGCGAACCCCTCGCGGCGGTCGGCCACCGCGCGTACGGCCGCAAGGTGGGCACGCTCGGCGGCCGCAGCAGCGGCTTCGCGCTCGGCCAACTGCTCACGTGCCGCCTCGAGCGTTTCGCGTGCCATCTCGACGGCCTCGACGAGTTCCATCTCTTCCTCGGCCACTCGCTCGGCCTGCGCTTCGAGCTCGTCCGGGTCCTGTCCGCGACCGGTGCTCTGGACGGCGTCGAGATGTCGAGCTCGTTCGTGCGCGATGCGCACCGTCGCATTCACGCGTTCGGCCAACGCGGAGAGACGGAACCACGTCTGCCCGGCCGCTTCGGCGCTCGGAGTCAGCCGAGCGACGGCCTGCTCGTGTTCGCCGAGTGCCACCGAGCCCGCTTCGAGGGCGTCCTGCACCATCGCGTACTGCTCACGAGCCGCTTCCTCGTCCTGAGTCTGGTTCGCGAATTCCTCGCGCCTGGCCACCAGATCGTCGGCGACCAGTCGCAACCGGGCATCGCGCAGGTCTGCCTGGACGGTCTGCGCACGACGCGCAACCTCGGCCTGCCTACCGAGAGGCTTGAGTTGGCGACGTAATTCGGTCGTGAGGTCGGTCAACCGCGCCAGGTTGGCCTGCATCGCGTCGAGCTTGCGGACGGCCTTTTCCTTGCGCTTGCGGTGCTTGAGCACCCCGGCTGCTTCCTCGATGAAGGCTCGCCGGTCCTCGGGCCGCGATTCCAGGATCGCGGCGAGCCGGCCCTGCCCCACGATCACGTGCATCTCGCGGCCGATACCGGAGTCGCTGAGCAGTTCCTGGACGTCCATCAATCGGCACGAACTGCCGTTGATCTCGTACTCACCCGCGCCGTCTCGGAACATACGCCGGGTGATCGAGACCTCGGAGTAGTCGATCGGCAGTGCGCCGTCGGAATTGTCGATCGTCAGAGTCACCTCTGCGCGGCCGAGCGGGGCTCGACCCGACGTGCCTGCGAAGATGACGTCTTCCATCTTCCCGCCGCGCAACGCCTTGGCACCTTGTTCACCCATCACCCAGGTCAGGGCGTCCACGACATTGGATTTACCCGAACCGTTGGGCCCGACGACGCAGGTGATTCCGGGCTCGAAACGAAGAGTCGTCGCCGAAGCAAAGGACTTGAAGCCCTTCAGCGTCAGACTCTTGAGATACATAGCGTCCGTACTTTACCGGTAGTACGCAGCGATGTGCGCCGAGCCGTCCGCATCGGGCGATCAGCGTTCGACGAAGCCCGTCAGATCTCCGCGGGCGGTGTCCCAACTCTCCACGACGAGCGTGACCGTGCCCGGGGTCCGATCGCCTCGGAGCAACTCGAGAAGCGCCTCGAGACGCTCACGTGGGCCCTCGGCTATCACCAGAACACGTCCGTCCGCGTGATTGGTCGCGTGCCCGACCAATCCCAGCTCCAGCGCACGCGAGCGAGTCCACCACCGAAACCCGACCCCCTGAACCAGGCCGTGCACCCACGCCGTCAGCCGTTCGTCCGTCATACCTGACTCATCTTTCGGACTGTTCCGTCGAAACTGGTGGCGTACAAGGCCTTCTCGTCGAATCCGACCCCGCCGAAGGCGACCGACGAAGTCAGCGGAACACCGGTGGCCATCACGCAGGACGATCCGGTCTCGGGGTCGATACGGACCACCCTGCCGGCGAGATTCTGTGCGAGATAGACCGTTCCGTCATCGGCCACGGTCAGATCGTCCGACATCGTGAGCGGTCCGATACCGTCGATACGAATGCGCTCGGAGGGCCCGGACGGATTGTTCGCGTCGAGCACGGTGAGCGTCGTCTCGAGATCGAACGTGTTGGCCACGTAGATCTTTTCGCCGCCGATGCCGATTCCGTTCGCCGTGCCCACGTCCGTACGTACCGTCGACACGGTGCGATCGGTTGCGATCCGGCTCAGGCCTGCAGCGACACCCAGATTACGGGTGGTGAACAGATCACCCGTCTCCGATCTCGCCAGCCCGTTGGGCATCGCCAGGCCCGACGCGTACGTCGACCGAACCCCCGTACCGAGATCGATCGTGTCGACGGTGCCGGTTCGGGTATCGAAAAGCCCTGCCGCAGCGCTGTTTCCGGTCGTGAAATACAGCGTGTCACCGTCGGTGACCAGTCCGCCCGGCGACTCGACGTCGGCAACGAGTGTGCCCCGGTCACCGTCAGGAGCCACGGTACGCAGAGCGCCGGGTCCGATGGGAGAGGTCTCGGAGACGATCATCGAACCGCGGCCGTCGAATTCGAGATTTTCGAGCATCCCGAATCCCGACGCCACCGTGCTCACCGCCCACGGAGTGCAGCTGCTCGACGCGTCCGCGGTGGGTGCCAGGGCGGTCGCCGCGCCGAGGAGCAGACCCGTGACGACCACGGCTGCCCCGGCTTTCATCAGGCGTCCACGTCGATGTCCAGGGTGACAGTCGTACCGGCCTTCAGGGTCCGCCCGACGGTGCACACCTTGTCGATGGCGCGCTGGACGACCGTCAGCAGACGCTCCTGCGCCTCGGGATCCATCTCACTGAGGTCGACTCGGAGAATCTCGTTCAGTTCCGGGTACCGCTCGTTCTCGCGATCGGCGGCACCGGACACCTCGACGGTGGCGGAGTAGTCATCACCCAGTCGACGCGAGAGCGGTAGGTCCGAGCTCATACCGGTGCAGGCTGCGAGTGCGATCTTCAGCAGCTCGCCGGGGGTGAAGACGCCCTCGACCGACTCGGACCCGATGAGCACTTCGGCTCCTCGTGAGCTGCGGCCGGTGTAGCGACGGGTACCTGTGCGCTCGACCCAGAGGTTGGTCGGCGTGCTCTGTTCTGCCATGACCGAAATACTAGGCGGGCGGTTCAGGAGTGGAGCCCGCGGAATGACGTGTTCGCACAGGAGTGGAGCCCGCGGAATGACCTGCGCCCGGTCAGCCGCGCACGTGTCGGGGTCGCGGCTGGCAGGTTGGGCAGCTGAACGAGGAGCGATTCATGAACTTCTCGCGTCTGATCGGGGCTCCGCACCGAGAACAGGGCAGACCCTCCTGACCGTAGGCATCGAGGGAACGATCGAAGTAGCCGGATTGTCCGTTGACATTCACGTACAGCGCGTCGAACGAGGTTCCGCCCTGTGCCAGGGCCTCGCCCATCACCGCGTGCACCGCGGTGAGAAGGCGTCGCAGTGCCGGCCGCGTCAGAGTCTCCGCGATTCGATTGCCGTGGATCTTCGCGCGCCACAGCGCCTCGTCGGCATAGATGTTGCCCACGCCCGAGAGCACGGTCTGATCGAGCAGTGCCCGCTTGATCTCGGTGTGCTTGCCGCGCAACACGGTCACCACCGATTCGGCGTCGAACAGTGGATCGATCGGGTCGCGGGCAATGTGCGCGACCGGTTCGGGTACCTCTGTGCCGTCCACGGTGACGATCGGGGCGAGAGCCCAGCCGCCGAACGTGCGCTGATCGACGAAGCGCAGATCGGTGCCGTCGTCGAGTCGAGCGCGAATCCGCAGGTGCTTCTCGTCCGGGGCGGACGGCGGCTGCACCAGCATCTGTCCGCTCATACCCAGGTGCACGACGGTCGCGAAGTCGCCGGGTTCCATCACCAGCCACAGGTACTTGCCGCGCCGCCGAGCAGAGGAGACACGCTGACCGCGCAGCTGGCCGATCAGATCGAGGCCCCCGAGATCGTGTCGTCGCACGGCGCGCGGGTGCAGCACCTCCACCGACCGCATCGTCCTGCCGACGACGTGAGATTCCAGACCGAGCCTGACGACCTCGACCTCGGGCAGTTCCGGCATCAGGTTTCGTCGGTTGCCGACTCGGCCGGAATCGCAGTGTCGTTGTTCGACAGTGTGTTCCACGCCAGACTGGCAGCCTTCTGTTCGGCTTCCTTCTTCGATCGACCGATACCGACGCCGCGAGGGAATCCGCCGACCAACACGGTCGCGGTGAATTCCTTGTCGTGATCGGGCCCGGTGGACGAGATCTCGTACGCGGGAACGCCCAGTGCACGTTCGGCGGTCAATTCCTGCAGGCTCGTCTTCCAGTCCAGCCCCGCACCGAGCTTGGGAGCCCGATCGAGGAGACCTGCGAACAGCGTCAGTACAACGGTGCGCGCGACGTCGATGCCGTGCTGCAGGTGGATTGCACCCAGCATCGACTCCATGCCGTCGGCAAGGATGCTCGGCTTGTCGCGTCCGCCGGTCTGCTCCTCGCCCTTGCCCAACAGCAGGTGGCGACCCAAGCCGCCGTCGCCGAGTCCACGCGCGACCTCGGCCAGGGCATGCATGTTGACCACGCTCGCCCTGATCTTGGCCAGCTGACCTTCGGACTTGGTGGGGTGCACCGCGTAGAGATGCTCGGTGACGGCCAGGCCGAGCACCGAGTCCCCCAGGAACTCGAGCCGCTCGTTCGTCGGCAGACCACCGTGCTCGTACGCGAACGACCGGTGCGTCAGAGCCAATGTCAACAATGGTTCCGACAGGGAGACACCGATAGCGGCGAGGAGCGACTCTCGGTCGTCCCCGCCGCTGACGGCAGTGGAGCTATTCTTCTGCGAACCGCTGTTGTGCCGGTCCACTACTTCGTTTGTCACGTAAGCGGAAATCAGACCGCTGCGACGACCTGGCGGCCCTTGTAGGTGCCACACGAGGGGCACGCGATGTGGGGCAGAGTCTTCTCGCCACAACCGCGGTTGGGGCACGTCACGAGGGTGGGCGCAGTGGTTTTCCACTGTGCACGACGCGACCTCGTGTTGGAACGCGACATTTTGCGCTTCGGGACAGCCACTTACTTCTCCTCGGCTTCGTTGTTCACAAGTTCTGTGCTCGGTTCTGGATCCACGCCAAATTTGGCTGCAAGACCAGCCCAGCGAGGATCAATTGTATCGTGACTGTGGCCGGATTCAGCAATCGCCAGGCGAACGCCGCATTCTGGGCACAATCCCTCGCACTCGTCACTGCAGACGGGGTGGAGTGGAAGCTCCAAACCGACCGCGTCGACGATGACGGGTTCGAGGTCTATCAGGTCGTCGACGATGCGGTGAATCTCGTCCGCATCGGTGGTCTCCTCGGTGATGCTGTTCGGGTAAGCGAACAACTCGGTCAGGTAGACGTCGACGTTGCCACCGACCGGGTCGAGGCAGCGCGTGCACTCGCCGGCCGTGACTGCCCGTACGGAGCCGGTGACGAGAACGCCCTCCGAGACCGCCTGCAACTGCAGATCGAGCGAGACCGGAACACCGGCTTCGATGGCAATGGCATCGAGGCCGATTCGGGAAGGAGCCGGAACCGTCCGCTCGATGGCCTTCGTCGACCCGGGTCGACGACCGAGGTTGAGAATGTCCAGAACGAATCCGTCGTCCAATTCCGGACGCGTCGTTCTCTTGGGCGGGGGCACGGCTGTTCTTCCTTACTGTCGGTATGCCTACTGTCGGTAAGCAACCCCACAACGATACGCATACGCGCATACGAGGGCAAATCGCTGCCGTTCAGTGGCGGCTGCGACGCCCCTGGTCCGGGCTCCCGTACGCGGAGTCACCGTACGGCTCATTGCCGTATTCCGGTACACCCGAACCGGTTCGGAGCTGCTGACGCCCACGGCCGACCGATCGAATGGTGCCGCTGAGGAACTCCTCGAACTCTGCAAGCTTGGTATCGACGTAGACGTCGCACTCACTGCGCATCCGATCGGATTCGGCGTGCGCGCTGTCGATCACCCGAGCCGACTCGGCGCGGGCCGCCTGGACGACCTCGGTTTCCGAGACGAGCCGGTTCTGTTCGGCTGTGCCGTCTGCGACCGACCGCTCGTACGACGCGGTACCGGACTCGATCATCCGATCGGCCTCGGTGCGCGCGCGAACGGTCAGTTCCTCGTACTCACGCTGGCCGTCGAGCACCGTTCGCTCGGCCTCCGCCTCGGCATCGGCCACGAGCTGATCGGCGTGGGCCGACGCCTCGGACACCATGCGATCCGCTTGAGCCTTGGCGTCGGCGAGAATGCGATCGGCCGAATCCCTGGCGTTCTCGACCGTGTCCTTTGCCTCTGCGTTGGCGGTGCCGACCGTCTTCTCCGCAGTGGCCCTGGCGTCGCCGACGAGCTTGTCGCGGTGATCCAGTACGTCCTGGGCGTCGTCCAACTCGCCGGGGATGGCGTCTCGGACGTCGTCGAGCAGTTCCAGGACATCGCCGCGAGGGACGACGCACCCGGCAGTCATCGGAACGCCGCGCGCCTCCTCGACAATGGCGACGAGTTCGTCGAGCGCCTCGAATACGCGGTACACCGGTTACCCCAATCGTCGAATCTGCCACTGCGCGGTCTTCACTCGCAGTGCTGCGCTGTTCAGTCTGCCCGTCGACGCGTGCGTCTGCGCTATACCGGCCCGGTGTGTCGCTCTTCGAACTACTCTGCGGCCCGCTCGGCGATACGGGCCGTCAGTCGATCCTGAACGAAGGGCGGCAGCATGCCGGTGACGTCTCCCCCGAAGGTCGCGACCTCCTTGATCAACGAACTCGACAGGAAGCCGTGAGCTGGATTCGCCGGGAGAAACAGCGTGTCCACACCGGTCAACGTTCTGTTCATCTGCGCCATCTGCAACTCGTAATCGAAGTCGTTGGCACTGCGCAGACCTTTGACGATCGCCGAAAAGCCTTCTTGCCGTGCGTAATCGACCAACAGGCCGTACCACGAACCGACTCTGACATTGGGCAGATGATCCGTGGCGACCTCGAGCATCTCGATCCGCTCGTCGATGCTGAACATGCCCTTCTTGCTTTTGTTCACCATCACCGTGACCACCACCTCGTCGAAGGCGGCGGCGGCACGCTCGAAGATGTCGAGGTGACCGTTGGTCACCGGGTCGAAGGATCCAGGGCAGAGTGCGCCAGTCATGCCCGCGAACCTATCAGCCGATCCCGGGCTCGCTCGTCACGCGCGTGCTGCGATCTCGATCCGACTCTCGCCGTACTTCTTCGACTTCTCCGGAACCAGTCCGGCCGGCCATCGGGTCTCCGGCGAACGCGACGACCGCTCGAGGACGACGACCGCGTCGGGAGTGAGCCATCCCCCGGTGACGAGTCTGTCCAACAGGCCGGCGACGGCAGTGTCGGTGACGGCATACGGCGGGTCGGCCAACACCAGGTCGTACGCCGCATCCGCAGCGCCCGCCAGCACGGACGCCACCGGAGCGCACCGGACCGATGCGCCGGGCAACCCCACCGATGCGATGTTCTTTCGCACCACCGCCGCCGCTCGGGCGTCCGATTCGACCAACACCGCCGACGATGCTCCACGCGAGAGTGCCTCTAGCCCCAGTGCTCCCGATCCTGCGAACAGATCCAGCACCGCGGCACCGTCGAGTTCCATTCGACTCTCCAGCGAGCTGAACAACGCTTCGCGAACTCGCTCGGAGGTGGGACGGGTGCCCTGGCCGGGAACCGACAATCGTCGACCGCCCGCGACACCCGCCACGATCCGTGTCATTCGCTGCCGGCCTCTTCGCCCGTCGACCCCCCACCGATGACGACGAGCAGATCGCCGCCCTCCACCTGCTGCACGCCCGAGATCGCCAGCCGGGTCACCGAGCCGCCGCGAGGAGCGGTGATGGCAGCTTCCATCTTCATCGCCTCGATCGTGGCGATGGTGTCGCCGGCCGAGATCTTCTGTCCCTCTTCGACGGACAGTGTGACGACGCCTGCGAACGGTGCCGGGATGTGCCCGGAGTTCGATCGGTCCGCCTTCTCGACCGTGGGGGCCTCGCTGGAGATGGATCGGTCGCGCACCGACACCGGCCGCAACTGTCCGTTGAGAATGCACATCACGGTGCGCATGCCACGCTCGTCGGGATCGGAGATGGCCTCGAGCCCGATGAGCAGCTCGACGCCCTTCTCCAGTGCCACCCGATGCTCCTCGCCCTGCCGCAGCCCGTAGAAGAACTGATTGGCCGACAGCCGCGTCGTATCGCCGTACTTCTCGCGGTGGGCAGCGAGTTCGGCCGTGGGACCGGGGAACAGCAGACGGTTGAGAGTCTCGCGGCGCTGAGCCGACGTGCCGTCGAGGTTCTTCTCGTCCTCCTCGGTGAGCGGTGTAACCGGCTTGCCCTCGCCACGACCCTCCAGCGCCTTCGTCCGCAACGGTTCCGGCCATCCGCCCGCAGGCGTGCCCAGATCACCGCGCAGGAATCCGATCACCGAATCGGGGATGTCGTAGCGACCGGGATTCTCGGCGAATTCCTCGGCGGACGCGCCTGCACCTACCAGAGCCAGAGCCAGGTCGCCGACGACCTTCGAGCTCGGCGTCACCTTGGTCAAACGGCCCAACATGCGGTCGGCTGCAGCGTAATTGGCCTCGACGGTCTCGAACCGATCACCGAGACCAAGCGAAATAGCTTGCTGCCGTAGATTCGAGAGCTGTCCGCCTGGAATCTCGTGCGTGTAGACGCGGCCCGTCGGTGCCGGCAGCCCGGACTCGAACGGCGCGTACACCTTTCGCACGGCCTCCCAGTACGGCTCGAGGTCGCAGACGGCCTGAAGATTCAGACCGGTGTCACGCTCCGTGTGCGCGGCAGCCGCCACGATCGCCGACAACGCAGGCTGGCTCGTGGTACCCGCCATCGCCGCGCTGGCACCGTCGACAGCGTCTGCCCCGGCCTCCCACGCGGCGAGGTACGTCGCGAGCTGACCACCGGGTGTGTCGTGCGTGTGTACGTGCACGGGCAGATCGAAGTTCGAGCGCAACGCCGTCACCAGCGTCTTGGCTGCGGGTGCGCGGAGCAGTCCTGCCATGTCCTTGATGGCGAGCACGTGCGCGCCTGCGTCGACGATCTGCTCGGCCAACTTCAGGTAGTAGTCGAGGGTGTAGAGGTTCTCGTTCGGGTTCGACAGATCACCGGTGTAACTCAGTGCCACCTCGGCGAGCGCCGTACCGGTCTCGCGCACGGCATCGATGGCCGGACGCATCTGATCGACATTGTTGAGGGCGTCGAAGATACGGAAGATGTCGATGCCGGTGTCGGTGGCCTCGGCAACGAAGCTGCGGGTCACCTTCTCCGGATACGGGGTGTAGCCGACGGTGTTCCTGCCGCGCAGCAACATCTGAATTGCGATGTTCGGCACGGCCTCCCGCAGACTCGCCAGGCGCTCCCACGGATCCTCGTGCAGGAACCGCAGCGCCACATCGTACGTCGCACCGCCCCACGCCTCGATGGAGAGCAACTGCGGCGTCGTACGCGCCACGTACGGGGCGACACCGAGCAGTCCGCTCGTCCGTACTCGCGTCGCCAGCAACGACTGATGTGCATCACGGAACGTGGTGTCGGTGACGCCGAGAGCTTTCTGGTTGCGCAGATCGCGGGCAAAACCCTCGGGCCCGAGCGCGAGCAGTCGTTGACGCGAACCGTCGGGAATCGGAGCCGAGAAGTCGACAGCGGGAAGCTTGTCATGTGGGTACACCGGGGACGGACGCTCGCCGTGCGGCTTGTTGACCGTCACGTCGGCCAGGTAGGCGAGAATCTTCGTGCCGCGGTCGCCCGAGGATCGCGAGGTGAGCAGTTCCGGTCGCTCCTCGATGAACGAGGTGGTGACCCGGCCCGCGGTGAAGTCGGGATCGACCAGAACCGCTTGCAGGAACGGGATGTTCGTCGCGACACCGCGAATCCTGAACTCCGCCAACGCTCGTCGGGCCCGCGCCACAGCGGTGTCGAAGTCGCGGCCGCGGCAGGTGAGCTTGACGAGCATGGAATCGAAGTACGCGCCGACCTCCGCGCCCAGCGTGGTTCCGCCGTCGAGACGCACGCCCGCACCGCCCGGCGTGCGGTACGCAGTGATGCGTCCGACGTCCGGCCGGAATCCGTTCGCCGGATCCTCGGTGGTGATGCGGCACTGCAGCGCCGCACCGCGCAGCACGATGTTCTCCTGCTGCAGACCCAGATCCGCGAGCGTCTCACCCGAGGCGATCCGCAGCTGGGACTGCACCAGATCCACATCGGTCACCTCTTCGGTGACGGTGTGCTCCACCTGAATTCGAGGGTTCATCTCGATGAAGACGTGATTGCCACGGGTGTCGAGCAGGAACTCGACGGTCCCGGCGCACGAGTAGCCGATCTGCTTCGCGAACGCGACGGCGTCGGCGCAGATCTTCTCACGCAATCCTTCGGGCAGGTTGGGAGCCGGAGCGAGCTCGATGACCTTCTGATGCCGACGCTGCACACTGCAGTCGCGCTCGAACAGGTGCACCACGTTGCCCTGGCCGTCGGCGAGGATCTGAACCTCGATGTGCCGAGGATCGATCACGGCCTGCTCGAGGAACACCGTCGGATCACCGAAGGCCGATTCGGCCTCGCGCGCAGCAGCTTCGATGGATTCGCGCAGCTGCTCGGGCTCGGCCACTCGGCGCATACCTCGACCACCGCCACCGGCGACCGCCTTGACGAACAACGGGAACGTCATCGTCTCGGACGCCGCGACGAGCTCGTCCACATCGGACGACGGGTCCGACGACGCCAGTACAGGAAGCCCTGCGGCCTTGGCGGCCGCGATGGCCCGCGCCTTGTTACCGGTCAGTTCGAGCACGTCGGCCGACGGGCCGACGAAGGTGATGCCCGCCTCGGCACACGCCGCGGCCAGATCCGGGTTCTCGGAAAGGAATCCGTACCCGGGATACACCGCGTCCGCACCACTGCGTTTGGCAGCGGCGACGATCTCCTCGACCGAGAGATACGCGCGAACAGGATGACCCTTCTCCCCGATCTGATACGCCTCGTCGGCCTTCGTCCGGTGCACCGAGTTCCGGTCCTCGAACGGGAACACCGCAACGGTCGAGGCCCCGAGTTCGTAGGAGGCGCGGAAGGCGCGGATGGCGATTTCACCGCGGTTGGCAACCAAAACTTTGGAGAACATTGGCTCAACTTACCCGGCAGCGTGAGCCACCGAGGTGTACTGATCTCAACATTCGGGACGAATTGCTCGAATCGGCCGACTGAAACGGTGCAGTGAGTCCCTACGCCGTTCCTGATCGTTCCCGGTCGTTCCTGCAGGCTCCACTCCTGCCTTCCCCTGTCGTTCCTGCAGGCTCCACTCCTGCCTTCCCCTGTCGTTCCTGCAGGCTCCACTCCTGCCCCGTCAGGACTTCTGCAAATAGTCGACTCGATCCGATCGCCAGGCCGACCGCATCATCGACGCAATGCCGGGATCGTTCGCCAGCGACGGGTCCCGCGCGAACAGAGACCGTGCGCAGTCCTGTGCGTCGGCGATGATGTCCTCGTCGTCGATGAACGAGAGCAGCCGCAGTCCGCTGACCGTGCCCGACTGAGCAGCTCCGAGAACGTCGCCCTCGCGACGCGTGGCCAGATCCAGCTTGGCCAACTCGAAACCGTCGTTGGTGGCCGCCACCGCCTCCAGCCGGGCGAAGGAGCCACCCGCGGGGCTGAGATAGCTGATCATGATGCACAGGCCCTGGTGCCCGCCTCGGCCGATCCGGCCTCGCAACTGATGCAGTTGGCTCACGCCGAATCGGTCCGCATCCATGATGACCATGACCGTCGCGTTGGGAACGTCCACGCCCACTTCGACCACCGTGGTGCACACGAGCACGTCGATCTCGCCGGAGTTGAACTCGGACATCGTGATGTCCTTGTCGTCTCCCGACAGTCGCCCGTGCAGCAGCCCCACGCGCAGATCGTGCATCGGTCCGGTGGAGAGGGTCTCGTACAGGTCCACCGCAGCCGTCGTCTCGGGGCCGTCCTCCGCGCTCGCGCTCTTCTTCTTCGCGGCGCTCTTCTTCCCGTTCTCCGCGTCCTCGTCGTCGCCGATGCGGGAGCACACCACGTAGGCCTGGCGACCCGCTGCCACTTCCTCGTGAATACGCTGCCACGCTCGATCGACCCAGCCCGGTTTGCTCCTGGCGGGTACGACGTTGCTGACGATGGGCGATCGGCCGCGGGGCAGTTCGGTGAGCACCGACGTCTCGAGGTCACCCAATGTCGACATCGCGATGGTGCGCGGGATGGGGGTCGCGGTCATCACCAGCAAGTGCGGACTGGTGTTGTCGCGAGCTTTCGCGCGCAACGCATCTCGTTGCTCGACGCCGAACCTGTGTTGTTCGTCGACGACGACCATGGCGAGATCGAGGAATTCCACTCGGTCCTCGATCAGGGCGTGGGTACCGATCACGATGCCCGCGTCACCGGTGACGGCATCGAGCAGGGCGGACCGCTTGGCCGCCGTGGACATCGAGCCGGTCAACAAGGCGACCTTGGTCGCCAACTCGTGCGATCCGAGTTCCCCACCGGCCGCGAGGCTCCCGAGCATCGACCGAATCGAGCGCGCGTGTTGGGAGGCGAGAACCTCCGTCGGTGCCAGCAGCGCACACTGATGTCCGGCATCGATCACCTGCAGCATCGCCCGCAGTGCGACGATCGTCTTGCCCGAGCCGACCTCACCCTGCAACAGCCGCGACATCGGATGCGGTGCCGACAGATCGTGGGCGATCTCGGCTGCGACCTGGTGCTGGCCGGCCGTCAACTCGAACGGCAGACGCCGATCGAACTCGGCGGCGATGCCGTCGGTGATCGGTGGGCATCGCGCTGCCACCCGGGTGGATGCGTCGCGTCGGCGATCGGCGAGGACGAGTTGAACGGCGAGCGCCTCGTCGAACTTGAGCCGCTCGCGCGCGGAGTCCTTGTCCTGTGCGGTGTCCGGGAAATGGACCGACCGCAGCGCGGTGTCGATGTCGACGAGACCGCGTTGCGCACGGACCGACTCGGGCAGCGGATCGACCACGTCGTCGAGCTGGTCGAGCACCTGCCGCACGCAGCGCATGAAGGTCCAGCTCTCGACGTCCTTCGCGGCCGGATAGATGGGCACGAATGCTCGATCGAACACCGACATGTCGACGGCACCGGAGGAATCGACGGAACCACGAGCGAGTCCGGCCAGGGTGCCGCCGCCGACGATTCGCCCTGCGGGCACGACGGCACCGTCGTTGTCGTCTCCGCCGAGAATCACGTAACTGGGGTGCGTCAGATTCCAGCGCTTGCCGAAGTACTTGACCTTGCCCGAGAACATTCCTCGGCGACCGGGTACCAGAACGTGCTTGAGCTTGTGCGGGCTGAAGAAGGTGGCGTCGATCCGCTGTCCGTCGGCGGCGAGTGTCACTGCTAGGAACTGACCGTTGCGGTTCTTCATCGAGCGCAGCGTCGCGGACTCGATCGTGGCGACGATGGTGATGTGCTCGCCCTCGGGCGGCTCCTTCTCCCCCAGCTCCGAACCGTGTGTCATGTAGCGGTGCGGATAGTGCCGAAGCAGGTCCTCGACGGTGTGAATACCGAAGATGTCTGCCAGCGGCGTCGCCGCCGCGGCTCCGAGGATGTGATCGAGCCGGTCCACCAGCGTTGCCATTGTCCGAGATTCCCTATTCCACTCCGAATTGCACGAGATCCCCCGGCTGCCCACCTGTATAGACCACCACGTCGACTCCGGGATGTGCGCCGGCCACGTACTCGGCCAGCCGATCACCGAAGTCCTCCGAGGCCTGGGCTCCGACGAGCACTGTCACCATCTCCCCGCCCGTGGCCAGGAGCTGATCGAGCAGCCGGCACCCCGCATCGAGCGGACGAGCGGCGACGATCACCACCTCCTGCCCTGCGAGCCCGATGCAGTCTCCCGGCTCGCACGTGCCGACCCACGTCAGGGATCGCTCCCGGGCGATACGCAGAGAACCCCACCTCGTGCCCGCCGCCGCCTCGGACATCGTGAACGCGTCGTCGACCGCAGCCCTGGCGGCATCGTGCACCGCGAGTGCGGCCAACCCCTGCACCATCGCCGAGCACGGCAACATCACGACGTCTTTGCCGTCTGCTCGGGCAGCTGCGCCGACGGCTACGAGTTCCTGCGCGGACAACGCGCCGTTCGGCAACACCAACACCTCGCGATGCTTCATCCCGACGATCGCTCGATGCAGCACCGAGGAGTCGATCGCCTCGTCGCACCGCACCACCGTCGCGCCTTCCTGAACGTAGAGATCTGCGGCACCGTCCCCGGCCACCAGCGCCAAAATATCGCGACCGACCGACAACTCTGCTCCGTCGTGCGCTTCGGGGCTCACCGCTCCGGCCGGCTCGGCGAATCCGAAACACGAGATCCGCACTCCGCGAACATCTCCGGCAGCGATTCCGAGTTCGACGGCACCACCGGGGTCGGTGGTGTGTACGTGCGCGGACCAGGCCCCGGAACCGTCACCGGCGACCACGACCGAATCACCGATGTCGGCCAGGGCCCGGCGAAGCTCCGCCGCCCCCGCATCGTTCTGGCCGTGCACGACGTAGACCACCTCGTACCCGAGAGGGCGACCCGTTGCGTACCCCGGCTCGGGTGCACCGTCGCAGTCCGACGAGACGTTCGACGCATCGCCCACCGTCCGGCGTTCGTGCTCGTGTGGGCGACGGTATCGCCGGCGCGGTGGAGTGCGGCCGATCACCACCTCCACGAGCGCATCGATGATCACCGAGAGACCGAGAGCGCCTGCGTCCACGACCCCCGCCTCCCGGAGTTCGGCGAGTTGGTCCGTCGTGCTGTCGACCGCACGAGCGGTGGCCTCGGCGATGTCGACCACCAGAGTGGCGAGGCCGACATTGGCATCGTGGGCGGAGGCCTCGCGATCGGCGGCGGCCAGAACGGTGAGCATCGTGCCCTCGACGGGAACGCTGACCGCTCCCGCAACCAGGACTTTCGCGCGTCGCAACATGGCCTGGACCGACACCGTGTCCAACGGGCCGTCGGCCGAGGCCTCGGCGACAGCGCGCAAGAGTTGGGACACGATCACTCCCGAGTTGCCCCGCGCACCCGCGACCGCCCCCACGGCCAGTGCCCGCCCGATCGCGCGGGCGTCCGCCGTGGGCCCGGCTGCACGCATCGACTCCACCGCGGCACGGAAGGTGAACATGAGATTGGTGCCGGTATCCGAGTCGGGGATGGGGAACACGTTGAGTGCATCGATCTCGTCGCACCGCGCGGTCAGGGAATCGACGCAGCGGTAGGCCCACCGTCGCAGAGCTGCGGCATCGATCGATTCGAGAACGTCGACCACCTCGAGCAGCCTCCCCCGCGTCACACACGCCACCTCGTCCGAACTCCCTCGCGGACAGTGCCCGAAGCTTAGTCGGGCATGATCGGTGGCGCGCCTTCCGTGAGCCCTCACGCAGCGTCTGCCGTGGCGGTTTGGTGATTGCGTGCGACGCCGCTATTCTTGCAGGGTTGCCTCGAGGCGATCTTCACGCATTGCAATCCTTGCATCTGCTCGTAGTTCGTTTCGATGTCTTCGACCACATGTATCGATCAACATCTATCAAGGAGTTCGCGACTATGGCTGCCGTCTGCGACGTATGCGCCAAGGGGCCCGGCTTCGGTAAGTCGGTCTCGCACTCGCACCGACGGACCAACCGTCGTTGGAACCCGAATATCCAGACCGTTCACGCTCAGGTTGCGCCTGGTAACTCCAAGCGCATGAACGTGTGCACCTCCTGCTTGAAGGCAGGCAAGGTGGTCCGGGGCTGATTTCGGCCTCGCTCTTCGATTTCCTCCACGGCCTCGACTGCGTGCGAGCACTGTGCCCCGCCCCCGATCTCGGAGGCGGGGCACAGTCGTGTGAGCTTCCGTTTCGGTTCCGTTCCGTACTGTTACACAACCGGTCGGGACCGTGACGAATACGGCGAATCACGGGCACCGGCCGGTGACACCGGCCGAGCAGTCTCGAACGCATGGCGACAACACGCACACTCCTCGTCACGGCGCTCGCAGCGCTGACGCTCACGGCATGCTCGAACGCAGAGCCCGATACGCCGACGGCCGCGCACTACCTGGCCAGTCAGCCCGACTCGGGGCCGGCCGGCGGTGAGATAGACGACCGGATAGGCCTCGACAACACCGATCTTCCCGCACTGGCCCGTCTCGACCCCGTTCTGCTGATGGCACTGCAGTCCGCTGCTGCGGATGCGACATCGTCCGGGGTGGATGTGTACGTCACCTCCGGATGGCGTTCCGCGTCGTACCAGCAACGCTTGTTCGACGAGGCCGTGACCCGCTACGGCAGCACCGACGAAGCAAGACGCTGGGTGCAGACCCCCAACAATTCCAAGCACGTCACCGGACGGGCGGTGGATGTCGGACCGACGGACGCCGCCGACTGGATGATCCAGCACGGCAGCGACTACGGCCTGTGCCAGACCTACGCCAACGAAATGTGGCACTTCGAGATGGCGACCACTGCCGGCGGCACCTGCCCGGCCCCACTCGACGACCCATCCGAAGAACGATCGGAGGGCCGACGATGACACGGGTCGAACCGAGGCGACTGGTCGCCGCACTGGCACTGCTGAACCTGGGAGTCCTCGTCTACTGCCTGTGCGTGTTGACGACCACGGGCCAAAGGGTGGATCAAGGACTGATGGTGAGCGCCGAATCACTGTCCGGTGACCTCGCCGAGATCTGCGCCGAATTCGTCGAACTCGTCGCACCGGTCTCGGCCGCAGGAGCGGTTCTCGTCGTATGCCTGATCGCGTGGCGCGGCAACAGGATTGCCCTTGCGCTGCGAGCGGGAATCATGACGCTCGGACCGATTGCGACGGCCTGGATTCTCAAGTACTCGCTCGATCGACCGAACCTGGACGGACTCGTCCAGCACAATTCCTTTCCCAGCGGCACCCTCACCTGCGTCACCGCTGTCGTCTGTGCGGTATACCTCGCAACTGCTCGCCGCTGGCGAATCGTCGTCGCGATCAACGGTGCACTGCTCATCGTCGGAACTGCTGTGTCGGTCGTCGTCCTGAAATGGCACCGCCCCAGTGACGCGCTCGGCGCGCTGCTGCTCGTCGGGTGCTACGCCCTTGCGGTCTCCGCATTTCCGATCAGGATCTCCTCGCCCCGACATTCGACGCTGGCCGACCCCGGCAACGAACGTCTCGCGCAGGTGTGAGCCCTGTACCCTTGGCCGATCGCGATTGCCCCTACTACACAAGGTCCTCGACATGGTGAACATTCTCTTCGTAGAGGACGATCCAGCTGTGGCCGAAGCAATGACGTTGGGGCTCAACCGACTCGGCCACCGAGTCGACCATCGCCCCGACGGCAACGGTGATCTCGACAACGCGCTCACCTCCGCCGAGATCGTCCTGCTCGACCTCGGACTCCCCGGAGCCGACGGCTTCGAGATCTGCCGACGAATCCGCGCGCAGAGTTCGGTCCCGATCATCATCCTCACAGCCCGCTCCGATGACATCGACACCGTCGCGGGTCTGGAAGCCGGTGCGGACGACTACGTCGTCAAACCCACGAGCCCACGGGTCCTGGACGCGCGCATCAAGGCTGTGGTCAGACGATCGACCGACACGACACCCGCGGCAACGGCAACGGCAACGGCGACGGCGATCGTCGAGCAGTACGGCGATCTGACCGTCGACCGTTCGTCACTACAGGTGAGGAAGGGCGGAACTCTGCTGACGCTGACGCCGACCGAGCTTCGGCTCCTGCTCGCCCTGACCGAGAACGTGGGTCACGTGCTCAGCCGAGGCCAATTGTTGTCTGCAGCATGGGATCAGGACTACCTCGGCGACTCCCGAATCGTCGATGCCGCGATCCAGAGGCTACGCGGAAAAATCGAGGACGATCCCGCTGCACCGGCCACCATCGAAACGGTGCGTGGGTTCGGATATCGATTCGATCCCGGCCCGGCTCGTTGATGCCGTCCCGGCTGCGAGTCGACGGCCTACGTACTCGACTGGTCCTGGTGTTCATCACCATCGTCGTGATCATCGCCGGTGCAACGGCCGGTGTGGTGTCGTTCATGGCGCGATCGTGGATCTACTCCAACGCGCAGGACGTGGCGACTGCGCAGTTCCGCGACGAACTCCAGGATGCCGACGGGGCCCAGGTGACCCGAGCGAATTCATCCGAACTGAAACAGTTCTTTCCGTCCGACATGACGTTGCTCGTCGGCGACGACGAAATACAACGGGGATCAGTCGACCCGGCCACGCTGTCCCCCGACTTTCTGGCCGGGGTGGGCAGCCGCGGAATCATCCGTTTCGTGCGACTCGACTCCGAACGGATGATGATGGCCATGTCGGTCCGTGTCTTCGAGGCGACCGATCCGGACGGCGACGAAACCCTGGTCACGGCCGTCGCCATTCGGCCGCTCGAGGGCGTGCAGGACAAGTTCGACGATCTTCTGCGCGCCGTGGCCCTCACCCTGGCGGGCGGAGTACTGGTCAGTGGGCTGCTCGGAATGTGGATCGCCTCGACCCTGGTGCGTCCACTGCGACGCCTCGATCGGGCCGCTGCCCGCGCCGCCGACGGTGATCTGAGTGTTCGACTCTCCGAGGAGGGCGTGACCGAACTCGCCGAGCTGACGACGACCTTCAACACCATGATCGCCAGAAACGAGACGGTCATTCGCGGGTTGGAGGAGTCGGAAGAGCAGGCGCGTAGGTTCGTCGCCGATGTCTCCCACGAGCTGAGAACTCCACTGGCAGCACTGGTTCCGGTCGGAGAGATACTCCGAGAGGAGATCCCCCAACTCTCGCCCGATGCGGGAGCAGCCGCCCGGATAGTCAGCGGTGAGATCGGGAAGCTCACTCGACTCGTCGAGGATCTCATCGAGATGTCTCGTCACGACGCACAACAGGCGCGCCTCGTTCTCGACGACGTCGACCTCGTCGAGCTGGTCCGACACTCACTGACCCGCCGCGGATGGGCAGAGAGCGTCGAACTGCGAGGGCCAAACAGTATCGACGCGACCGTGGATCCCCGACGCATCGACGTGGTGGTCGCCAACCTCGTGGGTAATGCACTTCGTCACGGAGAGCCCCCGGTACGCGTGGAGATGAGCGCTCGTCCCGAGTGGGTGGACGTGACAGTGGTGGACCACGGGCCAGGGATATCGCCGGAGGACAACCACGCGATCTTCCGACGGTTCTACAAGGTGGACACCGCTCGCGGACGCAGCGAAGGCAGCGGACTCGGACTGTCCCTCGCCGCCGAGAACGTACGCCTGCACGGCGGCACCATCACTGTCGACCGAGTGGATTCGACCACGGTCTTCAGCGTCCGGCTGCCCCGTCTCCGACCCCGGTAGCGGCGCCGACAGTTGACTCCCGCATCCGTGCCCGAGCACGGCGGCCCCACGGCGGAACAGAAACGTCGGTTAGAGTCCCGAACGTGACTTATTCGGACGCAGACATTTCCAGCAAGGTCAGCATCGAGGACGGTGTACTGCGCATCGTCGTCGCCACCGATGCCGGTGGTGCCTCCCTCGACCTCGAGGGAATCGACGCAGGCACCTCGGCTCTACGCTCCGTCAATGCCGGCAGCACCGCGATCGGAAGCGTCCTGCTCATCGGACGGGGACCCAACTTCTGCGCCGGCGGCAACGTGCGCGATTTCGCCGGCGCGGCCGATCGCAGTGCCTTCGTCGGTTCCGTCGCCGACACGTTTCATGCCTTCGTTCGCGAACTCGCCACAGTCAGCGTCCCGATCGTCGCCGGTGTGCACGGCTGGGCCGCCGGTGCAGGCATGAGCCTGGTCTGTCTGACCGACGTCGCCATCGGCGGACCGTCGACCAAGCTGCGCCCCGCGTACCCCTCGATCGGATTCACTCCGGACGGTGGAATGTCCTGGACACTGCCCCGAATCGTCGGTTCGGGCCGCGCGATGGACATCCTGCTCAACGACGCGATCATCAACGGAGAGGACGCCGTTCGGCTCGGGATCCTCAGCCGGCTGGTGGGCGACGACATCGTGGACAGCGAGGCCGAGCGTCTGGCTCGAACCCTCGCCAACGGACCGACATCGGCGTACCAGGGAATCAAGAAACTGCTCGGAACCTCCGAATCGACAACTCTGACAGAGCAGTTGGACGCCGAAGCCGCCTCGATATCAGCAGCTGCGTCGTCACCTGCCGGACGTGAAGGGGTCGACGCGTTCGTCGAGAAGCGTCGTCCCGACTTCTCCTGAACCGGTCAGGGCAGGGTCCAGTCGATCGGTTCGTCTCCGCCCTCGACCAACAACTCGTTGACACGAGTGAAGGGCTTGGATCCGAAGAACCCGCGCGAGGCGGACAGCGGTGATGGATGAGCGGATTCGATGCAGGGCACGGATCCGAGCATCGGCTTCAGGGTTGCCGCGTCGCGTCCCCACAGAACGGCGACAAGTCCGGGCGCGTCGGGAGTCTCCGCTCGGGCGACCAGGGCCCGAATAGCCTGCTCCGTCACCGCTTCCCACCCCTTCTTTCGGTGCGACGCCGCCTGACCCGGCTCGACGGTCAGCACCCTGTTGAGCAGCATCACGCCGCGGTCGCACCAGGGCGTGAGATCACCGCTGCTGGGCGTGGGCAAACCCAGGTCGTCCGAGTACTCCTTGAAGATGTTGTTCAGACTCCGCGGGACGGGTCGCACGTCCGGTGCAACCGAGAAGCTCAGCCCCACTGCGTGTCCCGGCGTCGGGTACGGATCCTGGCCGACGATGAGGACTCGAACCTCGTCGAAGGGGTAGCGAAACGCCCGCAGTACGTTCTCTCCCGCGGGCAGATAGTGCCGTCCTGCGGCGAGCTCGGCCCGCAGGAAGTCGCCCATCGCAGCGACATTCGACTCGACCGGCGCGAGGGCCCGTGCCCATCCCGATTCGACGGCATCGGCGAGCGGCTTGGGCGTCACCGATCGATCCGGCGCAGCGCGTCGCGGTAGTACGCGGCGTTGGCCGAGTACATCTGCACGTTGATGTCGACGTGGCCGTCGGGAACCTGGTAGCCCTCGCGGATCTTCGCGGGCACACCGAGCGCCATGGAACGTTCGGGAACGACGAACTTGAACGGCACAACCGCGCCAGCACCGACGATCGAACCGGCACCGATCTTCGAACCGTTCAGCACCACCGAGCCCGACGCGATGAGGCAGTTGTCCCCGATGGTCGCACCCTCGACGTGCGCGTTGTGGCCCAGTACGCATCCGGATCCGATGACCGTTGCGTCGATCGGGGTGCAGTGCACCACGGTTCCGTCCTGCACGTTGGTGCCCTCGCCGATCGAGATCGTGCCGTAGTCGGCCCGCAGAACCGCAGTGGGCCACACCGACGATCCGGCAGCCAGGGTCACCGCTCCGATGACGACGGCGTCGGGATGAACGTAGGCGTCGGGGTGGATGTCGGGTTCACGATCACCGAGTGCATAGATAGCCATCTCTGCAACTTAGCCGACTCGATGGACCCGACCCGTGTTCACTCGCCCTCGAAACTCGACCATCCCGATCTACCCTCGTGAACGCGTCCACCGACCGTCACTCGCGGGCTCTGTCCATCACCGCCGTGCTGGACACGGCCGATCACCGTCCATCCCCGAGGAACGCCTGCGGCATCGGGGAAGGTGCCGACGAGCGCGTGATCCTCGCCTCCGGTGAGTACCCACTCCAGCGGATCGTGCCCCACCAGCGTTGCTGCCGACCGCAGTTCGACGGGGATCTCCAGCAGGTCCGGATCGAGGTCCAGGAGAACGCCCGACGCGTCGGCGATGTGGCCGAGATCGGCCAACAACCCGTCGGAGACGTCGGTGAGCGAGGTCGCACCCGCCTCTGCGGCGTCGATCCCGGCGCGATACGGAGGGACGGGCACCCGGTGCGCGTCCACCACGGCGTCGTGGCCGGTTGTGTCCCTGTCACCGAGCAGTAGGGCCAGGCCGGCCGCCGACCAGCCGAGCCGCCCCGCGTACGCGATCACGTTGCCGGCACGCGCCCCCGATCGAAGAACCGGGGCCCGGCCCTGAAGATCGCCGAGCGCGGTGATCGAGATCACCAGCTCCGGCGATTGCACCACATCGCCACCGACAACGGCCGACCCCGCAGCAACTGCCTCGAGCCACATGCCCTCGTTGAGACCGTCGGTCACGCTCACCGGCGTGTCGGCCGGACATCCGAGAGAGACGAGAAAGCCCGAGCACTGCGCACCCATTGCGGCGATGTCCGCGCCGTTCTGCGCGATCGCCTTACGGCCGATCTGTATCGGACTCGACCAGTCGAGTCGAAAGTGCCTGCCGTGCACCAACATATCGGTGGACGCCGCGATCCGACCGTCGGACGCAGCAACAACGGCTGCGTCGTCGCCCGGCCCGACGATGGTCGACGGTGGCTGCACACGGTCTGCGATCGCACGGGCGATCACGTCGAATTCGCCGACCTGCGCGACGGTGCGCTCGCTGCCGGTGGCCGAGTCGGTGACGGAGTCGTCGATGATGTTCCTCCCTGAGAACGCGGTACGTGCGCGACGGTCTCACGCGGAGCGCGCGCCGCGCCTGCGGTACCTTTTAGCGGCGGTCGGGACAGTACCGATGCAGCAGGTTACGTGCGAAGAGAACGTAGTCGACTCAACCTACAGTCGAGAAGTCCGGCAGGGGAAAGGGACCACCGATGGTGCAAGCATTCGTTCTCGTTCAGACCGAGGTCGGCCGAGCGACGGCCGTCGCACAGCAGATCGAGGCCGTCGACGGTGTCGTGTCGGCGGAGGCAGTGGTCGGGCCCTACGACGTGATCGCCCGCGCCGACGGTGCCTCCGACGCCGAGATCGCCGATATCGTCTCCCGCATCCAGAAGGTCGATGCCATCACTCGCACCCTCACCTGCCCTGTGGCCCCGCAGTCGACGACGTCCGTCGGATAGCTCGTGAATTCACCCGACACCGGCAACGACGCCGGCACCGAAGACAGCCCCGCCGAGACCGAGGGCACCCGCGAGCAGCGACATCCTGCGGTCATCGCCACCGCGATCGCACTGCCGGTCGCGCTGGTCGTCGGAGTTCTGGTTGCCGCCATCGCGGTCAACCGCTCGCCCGTCCACGATCCGGTCGCTCTAGGCCCGGTCGACTCCCCCGATGCCGCTGGTGCGCAGTGCACGTCGCTCCTCGACGCCCTGCCCGACAACCTCGGCGACTACACCAGAGCCGAGTTGGCCGATCCGGCACCGGTCGGAGTCCGCGCATGGGTCTCGGCCGAGGAGAACGCCGAGCCGGTCGTGTTGCGCTGCGGCCTGCCCCGGCCGATCGGGTTCGATGTGGCTGCACCCCTGCAGGTGATCGACGACGTTCAGTGGTTCGAGGTGTCCGGGGAAGACGACGGGATCGACGCCAGCACATGGTTCGTCGTCGATCGCGGTGTGTACGTGGCCCTGACGATTCCGGGCGACTCGGGCCCCACCCCGTTGCAGGACGCGTCCTCGGCCGTATCCGGCGCGCTGCCCCAGCAACCTCTCGACCCGGCTCCGCTGCAGTAGCGCTGGGCCGCAACAGCTCTAACGCAGACCGATACCGCGGGCGAGAGCGGTGTCGATCAGGGTGGCGATGAGCGTCGGGTAGTCGACGCCGGACTCCGCCCACATCTTGGGGTACATCGAGATCGAGGTGAACCCGGGCATCGTGTTGATCTCGTTGATGACCGGACCGTTCTCGGTGACGAAGAAATCCACCCGCGCCAGGCCCTGGCAGTCCAACGCACGGAAGGCAGCGACGGCGAGTTCACGAATGCGGTCGCTCGTGGCGTCGTCGAGGGCAGCCGGGATGTCGAACTCACTGACATCGTCGAGGTACTTGGTGTCGAAGTCGTAGAAAGCGTGATCGTCGATGTCCGCGTCGGGAATTCGGATCTCGGCGACGGCGCTCGCGCGCACGGTGCCGTCGGGAAATTCCAGTACCCCGCACTCGACCTCGCGGCCGTGGATCATGCCCTCGACGATCACCTTGGGGTCGTGTTCGCGTGCGACGGCGATCGCGGTGGGGAGTTGGTCCCACGCGGTGATGCGCGAGATTCCGATGGACGACCCGCCTCGGGCCGGTTTGACGAATGCGGGCAGGCCGATCCGGTCACGCTCGGCAGCCGTCAGGTCGTCGACCGCGCGCCGGAGTACCACCTGGCGACCGATCGGCAGGCCCTCGGCTCCGAGCAGCTTCTTGGTGAATTCCTTGTCCATCCCCGCAGCACTGGCCAGCACACCCGGCCCGACGTACGGAACGCCTGCCAATTCGAGCAGACCCTGCAGGGTGCCGTCCTCGCCGTACGGTCCGTGCAGAACCGGGAACACGACGTCGACGGATGCGAGCACTGTCCCGCCTTCCCCTTCGCCGAGGGCGAGCAGAGCGCCGGCGTGACCCGGGTCCGTGCTGAGAGCAAGCGATGCGCCGGTCTTGTCCACGGTCGGAAGCACCCGGTCGTGAATCGTCAGCGCGTCGATGTCGGAGGAACCGAGTACCCAGGCACCGTCCGCGGTGATTCCCACGGGAACCACCTCGTACTTGGCCGGATCGAGGTTCTGCAGCACGCTACCTGCCGATACACAGGACACAGCGTGCTCGCTGCTGCGTCCACCGAAGACGACGGCAACTTTGATGCGGGGAGTACTCACGATGAGAAACCGTACCGCCGCGGCTCATCGAACGCGGATTCGCCCTGTTCGTCGCGAGACCCCGATCACTGCCTCACTCGGGCTTGATGCGACGTCCCAGCAGGTGCCCGACTGCATCCGGAACGGACATGCCGCCGTGACACACCCGATGGACCGCGTCGGTCAGCGGCATCTCGACGTCGTAACTCTCGGCGAGCGCCCGGACCGAGGTACAGGACTTGACGCCCTCGGCAACCTGCCCGTGCGCCGCTTCCTGCGCACTCTCGAGGGAGCCACCCGAACCCAGTCGTTCTCCGAACGTGCGATTGCGCGAGAGAGGTGACGAGCAGGTGGCGACCAGATCTCCCACGCCTGCCAGGCCCGACAGCGTCGACGGTTTGGCACCGAGCGCTACTCCGAGACGGATGATCTCGGCCAGACCCCTGGTCATGATCGACGCGAGGGTGTTCTCGCCGTATCCGACGCCTGCGGCCATCCCGCAGGCGAGGGCGATGACGTTCTTGCAGGCGCCACCGATCTCGGCACCGATGACATCACTGTTGGTGTACGGCCTGAAATATCCCGTGGCGCAGGACTTCTGAATCTCGAGGGCACGCTGGGAGTCGGAGCACGCGATGACGGTCGCGGCGGGCTGTCCCTCGGCTATGGGGCGCGCAAGATTAGGCCCGGACAGGCACGCGACCCGGCTGGGGTCCGCACCGGTGACCTGAGAGATCACCTGGCTCATCCGCATGAGCGTTCCGGTCTCGATTCCCTTCGCCAGGGAGAGCAGGGTCGCGTGCGGCGGAATCGAATCGGTCCACGCCCCCAGATTGGCCCGCAGACTCTGCGACGGCACGGCCAACACCACGATGTCGGCTCCGTCGAGTGCACGAACGGGATCACTCGTCGCGCGAATCGACGACGGCAGCTCGATTCCCGACAGATAATCCTTGTTCTCGTGGTCGTCGGTGATGGATGCAGCGAGTTCCTCGCGCCGGGCCCACATGGTGACGTCCGTTCCCGCATCGGCCAACACCTTGGCGAATGCGGTCCCCCACGAACCCGACCCCAGTACCGCTGCTCTGCTCATTCCGCCAACCCCTCGCCTACTTCGCCGATGCCCTGTCCACGCGCGCATCACCCTAACTCGCAGACCTGCTCGGGCGGTCGGAGTCGGCACAGATCCGTGACGCTGGCAGGATCGAGCACCATGGGTGCATCACGAGACGGCGACGGCGACCGCGTCGTCAGGGTTCTCATCGCGGTGAAGGATCTCACCGCGGCGAAGTCGCGCCTGGCGGCGGAGTTCTCGCCACCCGACCGGACACGATTGGTGCTCGCCATGCTCAGCGACACCGTGGCGGCCGCAGACGCGGTGTCGGTGGTCGATTCGGTCACGGTGGTCACCCCTGATCCTCTCGTCGCGGAGACCGCCCGCAGAATCGGTGCACGGGTGTTCGACGAACCGGTCCGCGATCCTGCGCTGCCACCGGACGAACGCCTCAATCACGCGTTCTCCGCCGCGGCGCAGGTACTGCGACACGGTCACGTCGGCGCGGACGGTCGTGGGGGCTCGACCGTTGCCGCAGACCGCGTCGACATCATCGCGTTGCAAGCAGACCTTCCGGCGATGCGTTCGGTGGAACTCGCCCAGGCCTACACCGGTGCCCGCCGGGGAGGCAGATCACTCGTGGTCGATCATCACGGCACGGGGACCGCTGCCCTGATCCTCAAGGACTCCCCCGACGAGCTGGCTCCACTGTTCGGCAGAGACTCCGCACACCGCCACACCGAGTCGGGCGCACGGGAACTCGACGGCACGTGGCCGGGTCTTCGACTGGACGTGGACACCGCCGACGACGTCCGTAGAGCGCACGGTCTGGGGGTCGGACCGGCGACGGCGGCCGTCCTCCACTCGCTCGGCTGGAGTGACGAAGCATCTGCGACGACTGCGTGAGCGTGCGGACCGCCGCGGCAGTCGAGTGAACACCGGCGGTGAGTTCGGCCATCGGAGTTTCACCCACGCCGGGTATGGGGGATGATCGTGCGGTGAGCAAAGACGACGTGCAGCCCGCGAACCAGGATCCGCCGATCGAGACCGGAAAGGCCACCGGTGCGGAGCCGGCATGGAGCGCTCCGATCGCGGCGACGATGCCGAGCATTCCCTCCGCTCTACCGGCTGCCACGCCGGAATCCGTGGACGCTGCCACCGTGCTTCCCGAAAATCGCTATCTCAACCGGGAATTGAGCTGGCTCGACTTCAACTCGCGAGTTCTCGCGCTGGCGGAGGACTCGTCGCTCCCCTTGCTCGAACGGGCGAAGTTCCTCGCCATCTACGCATCCAACCTCGACGAGTTCTACATGGTTCGAGTTGCCGGCCTCAAGCGTCGTGACGAAACCGGTCTGTCGGTTCGCTCCGCCGACGGTATGACTCCGCGCGAGCAGCTCGCCGTGATCGGGCAACGCACCCAGGAGCTCGCGCTCAAACATGCGCGTGTGCTGCTCGATTCGATCCTGCCCGAGCTCACCGCCGAGGGCATCGCGATCATCCGGTGGTCCGACCTGGACAGCGACGAGCGCACGCGGCTGTCGGAGTATTTCACCGAGCAGGTCTTTCCGGTTCTCACGCCGCTGGCCGTCGACCCGGCCCACCCCTTCCCGTACATCAGTGGCTTGAGCTTGAATCTCGCTGTGACAGTGAAGGATTACTCGACGACCGGTGAGCACTTCGCCCGCGTGAAGGTTCCCGACAATGTGGATCGCTTCGTACGGGTCAAGCGCGGCGACGGCAATCACCGCATCGATGCCTTCCTCTCGATGGAGGAATTGATCTCGGCTCACCTCGATGTCCTCTTCCCCGGAATGGAGGTCGTCGAGTCTCACGCGTTCCGCATCACGCGCAACGCCGATTTCGAGGTCGAGGAAGACCGAGACGAGGACCTCCTGCAGGCACTGGAGCGTGAGCTCGCGCGCAGGCGCTTCGGCTCGCCGGTCCGCCTCGAGATCGCCGACGACATGACCGAGCACATGCTCGAATTGCTGCTTCGCGAACTCGATGTCGATCCGGGCGACGTCATTCAGGTCCCCGGACTGCTCGACCTGTCGTGCCTGTGGCAGGTCTACAGCGTCGACCGCCCCAACCTCAAGGATGCCCCCTTCGTCCCGGCCACCCACCCGGCATTCGGTGAGCGCGAGACCCCCAAGAGCGTCTTCTCCACCCTGCGCGACGGCGATGTGCTGGTACATCATCCCTACGATTCGTTCTCCACCAGCGTTCAACGCTTCATCGAACAGGCGGCGGCCGATCCGCAGGTGCTCGCCATCAAGCAGACGCTCTATCGGACCTCGGGCGATTCCCCGATCGTCAACGCGCTCGTCGACGCCGCCGGAGCGGGCAAGCAGGTCGTTGCACTGGTCGAGATCAAGGCGCGTTTCGACGAACAGGCCAACATCGAGTGGGCACGCAAGCTCGAAAAGGCGGGCGTCCACGTGGTGTACGGCCTCGTCGGCCTCAAGACGCACTGCAAGACCTGCCTGGTCGTGCGCCGAGAAGGATCCGTCATTCGCCGCTACTGCCACATCGGTACCGGCAACTACAACCCCAAGACAGCGCGAATCTACGAGGACGTGGGCCTGTTGACGTCGTCGCCCGAAATCGGGGCCGACCTCACCGATCTGTTCAACTCACTGACCGGATATTCGCGAAAGTCCAAGTACCGCAACCTCCTCGTCGCACCGTACGGGGTGCGGCGCGGCATCGTCGAGCGCATCGAGGCGGAGGTCGAACACCTCAAGGAAGGCCGCGCGGCCGGAATTCGTCTCAAGGCCAACGCCTTGGTCGACGAGCAGGTCATCGACGCGCTCTACCGAGCATCGATGGCAGGAGTTCCGGTGAAGGTGGTGGTGCGCGGAATCTGTGCACTCAAGCCAGGAGTTCCCGGCCTGTCGGAGAACATCGAAGTTCGTTCCATCCTCGGCCGATTCCTCGAACACTCGCGAGTTCTGCACTTCCAGGGTGCGGACGAGTTCTGGATCGGCAGCGCAGACATGATGCACCGCAACCTCGATCGCCGAGTCGAGGTGATGGCTCAGGTCAAGGATCCGCGACTGGCGAACCAGCTGAGCGACATCTTCGATTCTGCCCTCGACCCCACCACTCGATGCTGGGAGCTGGGACCGGACGGCGGCTGGGTCGCGTCACCGGCTCGGGGTGAGAAAGTTCGTGAGCATCAGGTGGACCTGATGCGCAGTCGGAGGAATCAGGCGTCCTGATGGGCACTTCCGACGGCTCGCCCCGCGCCAACATCTTCGCGGCGGGCTCGATCCTGTGGCGACGTTCACCGAGCGGCGACCCCGGCGTCGAGGTCGCCTTGGTGCACAGGCCCAAGTACGACGACTGGTCGTTCCCCAAGGGAAAGCTCGATCCCGGTGAGACAGCTGTCGACGCCGCGGTCCGAGAGGTCAAGGAGGAGACCGGATTCGACTCGCGACTCGGACGGTCGCTGTCCTACGTCACCTATCCGATCCCGGGGCACCGCCGGGTCAAGAAGGTGCTGTACTGGGCGGCCGAGGTCACCGGGGGCGAGTTCGTTCCCAATGTCGAGGTGGACGAACTGCGCTGGGTGACTCCGGAGGACGTCGGCCGCGAGCTCTCGTATCCCATGGACCACAAGATCCTTCGCCGGTTCGTGGCCAAGCCTGCCGACACCTCCACGGTGTTGCTGGTTCGGCACGGCAGCGCCGGGTCACGCTCACGGTTCAAGGGCAACGACGTCGACCGTCCACTCGACAGAACCGGACGACGTCAGGCCGAATCCTTGGTCTCGTTGCTTCGGGCCTTCGGCGGTGATTCCGTGTACGCCGCCGACCGCGCTCGATGCGTCCAGACAGTCGCTCCGTTCGCGGAATCGTTGGGGGTGGACATCACTCCCGAGCACCTCCTGTCCGAGGAGGGGTACGCCGACGACCCACGTAAGGGGCGCCACCGCGCTCGCGACATCGCCGAACTACCCGGCACCCCCGTGATCTGCAGCCAGGGAAAGGTGATCCCCGACCTGATGCGATGGTGGGCCGAGAAGGACGGAATAACGTTGCCTGCCAACAGAAATCGCAAGGGCAGCATTTGGGTCCTCTCGCGCCGCGACGGCAGGCTCATCGCTGCCGACCACATCGCCAGTCCATTGCCCACCCTCGCCGCCGACGGCTGAGCAACGCAACACGAACGACGGAAGGCCCCCGCCTCGCTCTTCGAGTCGGGGGCCTTCCGCCTTGTCCACGCTGCCACACTCACGCAGCCGCATCAGCGGCTGCGCCTCACGAGTGAGACCTGCGGGCTCTACTTCTTTGCTGCGCGCTTCGCGGGAGCCTTCTTCGCCGGAGCCTTCTTGGCCGGAGCCTTCTTCGCTACGGTCTTCTTGGCCGCTGTCTTCGCCGGAGCCTTCTTGGCGGGAGCAGCAGTCGTTGCCGCCTTGCGCGCGGTCGTCTTGGCCGGAGCCTTCTTCGCAACGGTCTTGCGTGCGGTGGTCTTCGCGGGAGCTGCCTTCTTCGCAGCGGTCTTCGCGGGAGCCGCAGCCTTGCGAGCCGTGGTCTTCGCCGGTGCTGCCTTCTTGGCGGCAGCAGTGGTTGCCTTGCGGGCGGTCGTCTTCACGGCCGCCTTCTTCGCAGCCGTCTTCTTCGCAGCCGCAGTCTTCTTGGCCGGAGCCGCAGCCGAACCGCGCTTGACGGCAGGACCGGTGGCGGGCAACTTCTGTCCGCCCGCGATGACGGCCTTGAACTGTGCACCCGGACGGAATGCCGGAACGTTGGTCGGCTTCACGCGAACGGTCTCACCGGTGCGGGGGTTACGGGCGACGCGCGCTGCGCGACGACGCTGCTCGAACACGCCGAAGCCCGTGATCGTGACACTCTCGCCGCGGTGTACTGCGCGCACGATGGTGTCGACGATGTTCTCGACAGCCTCTGTGGCGCTCCGCCTATCAGACCCCAACTTCTCGGTCAGGGCGTCAATCAGCTCTGCCTTGTTCATGGATTTCCTCCGCTATATGGTGGTCCATCGTCGGACCGACTACTACAACGGTAAACCCCAAGTCGTCAAGAGTCTATGCGCCACGCCAATTTTCATTGTGGTGTCGCGCAATGATTCACGGCCGCAAAGCGTGTCGGACCGGTGCCCGGTCAGCTTTCGGCGGGTGTCTCGATCCGCGCCGGGAGGGTCAGGGGTTTGTATGAAGGCCTTGACTTTTCGTACTCCGTAATGGCCTCTACCTGGCGTAATGTCAATCCGATGTCGTCCAGACCCTCCAGCAGACGCCACCGCGTGTAGTCGTCAATCGCGAAGCGCACCACCAACGTTCCAGCCGTTACGGTCTTGTCGACGAGGTCGACAATTATTTCCAGACCGGGCTGTTCTTCTAAGGCTTTCCACAGCAATTCGACGTCCGACTGATCGACTTCGGCGGCCAGCAGCCCGGCTTTGCCCGAGTTTCCGCGAAAGATATCGGCGAAACGGGAAGCGATCACAACCCGAAATCCGAAGTCCGAGAGTGCCCAGACGGCATGTTCGCGTGACGATCCCGTACCGAAATCGGGCCCGGCAACGAGCACCGAGCCTCGGTCGTAGGGCTCGAGGTTCAAGATGAAGTTCGGGTCCGAGCGCCATGCCGCGAACAACCCGTCCTCGAATCCGGTACGCGTGACGCGCTTGAGGTAGACCGCGGGGATTATCTGGTCGGTGTCGACGTTGGACCGCCGAAGCGGAACTCCGATACCTGTGTGTCGAGTGAAAGCTTCCATCGAATGTGCTCCTATGCGTTCGATCGATCCGAGCGAATACGCGCGTTACGCGAGATCGGCCGGAGAGGACAGGGTTCCGCGGATTGCAGTTGCCGCCGCAACCAACGGTGACACGAGATGGGTGCGACCACCCTTACCCTGCCTACCCTCGAAATTCCTGTTGGATGTCGACGCCGATCGCTCGCCCGCCGCCAATTGATCCGGATTCATACCCAGGCACATCGAGCAGCCGGCCTGACGCCACTCCGCTCCTGCGGCCGTGAATATCTCACCGAGGCCCTCTTCTTCGGCCTGCGCCCGCACCCGCATGGACCCGGGTACCACCAGCATTCGCACTCCGTCGGCAACCCGGTGCCCTTCGAGAACGGACGCGACGGCCCGCAGATCCTCGATTCGACCGTTGGTGCACGAGCCCACGAACACGGTGTCGACGGCGATCTCGCGGATGGGTGTGCCTGCTTCCAGGCCCATGTACTGCAAAGCCTTCTGCGCGGCCGCCCGCTCGCTCTCGTCGACCATCGCCTCGGGATCGGGCACCGTATCGCCCAGTGGCGCACCCTGACCCGGATTCGTTCCCCACGTGACGAACGGCGTCAACGTATCGGCATCGATGTGGACCTCGTTGTCGAACACCGCATCCGGATCGGTCGCCAGTTCGTCCCACGCCGCCACCGCCGCGTCCCAGTCGGCACCGCTGGGAGCGTGCGGACGCCCCTTCAGGTATTCGTAGGTGATCTCGTCGGGAGCAATCATGCCTGCCCGCGCACCGGCCTCGATCGACATGTTGCAGATGGTCATTCGCGCCTCCATCGACAGCTTGCGAATGGCCTCACCGCGGTACTCGAGGACGTAGCCCTGGCCGCCACCGGTGCCGATCTGTGCAATGACAGCAAGGATCAGGTCCTTGCTCGTCACACCGGGGGCGAGCTCACCGTCGACGTTGATCGCCATCGTCTTGAAGGGACGCAGCGACAAGGTCTGCGTGGCCATGACGTGCTCGACCTCGCTGGTACCGATGCCCATCGCGATCGAGCCGAAGGCACCGTGCGTCGAGGTGTGGCTGTCTCCGCACACCACGGTCATGCCGGGCTGGGTCAGACCCAACTGTGGCCCGATGATGTGCACGATGCCCTGATCGAGATCGCCCATCGGGTAGAGCCGAACGCCGAATTCCTCGCAGTTGCGTCGAAGAGTGTCGACCTGTGTGCGCGAGACCAGATCTGCGATGGGCGCGAAGATGTCTGCCGTCGGGACGTTGTGGTCCTCGGTCGCGATCGTGAGATCGGGACGCCGGAGTCCGCGGCCGGCCAGCCGAAGGCCGTCGAACGCCTGCGGGCTCGTGACCTCGTGCACCAGATGGAGATCGATGTAGATCAGGTCCGGCTCACGCGCTCCGCCTTCTCCGCCGCCTCGGACCACCACGTGCTGGTCCCATACCTTCTCCGCCAAAGTCTTCGGTGTTTCGGACATCGCTGTCGCGGACCTCGTCTTCCCTGTCGTCGTCGCGCCGATGAACGGGCTGGTCCACCTCGCGTGATCGTCTCGACATCATGCCCCTGACGCGCACTGAAGATCTCGTAGTTGTGCAATCTCAGCATTCGGGAGGCTAATATCGTTCTATGAGACAGCATAGCCCGAATGGCCTCGTCGACAAATCGAGCGGTATCGGGGTCCTCGACAAGGCGATGACCGTGCTGCACGCGGTGGCCGAGAAGCCATGCAATCTCAACGATCTGTGCGCGCGAACGAGCCTGCCCCGGGCCACGGCTCACCGGCTCGCGGTGGGCCTGGAGACCCACCGACTACTCGTACGAGATGCCGACGGCCTGTGGCGGACGGGGCCGGGGCTGGGAGAGCTTGCGGCGAGCGCATCGGACGCCCTGCTCGATGCCGCCGCCTCGGTACTCCCACGCCTGCGCGAAATCACCGGTGAGAGCGTGCAGATCTATCGGCGGGAAGGGACGGTGCGGGTGTGCGTGGCGTCCATGGAGCCGCCGACCGGACTTCGCGACACCGTGCTCGTCGGCGCACGCCTTCCGATGACGGCCGGATCGGGTGCCAAAGTGCTTCTCGCATGGGCAGATTCGCAGACTCAACGAACAGTTCTGCCCGATGCAGAATTCGGTGAGCGTGTTCTCCTCGAAGTTCGGCGGCGCGGATGGGCACAGAGTGCCGGCGAGCGTGAACCGGGCGTCGCGAGCGTCGCAGCGCCGGTTCGAGACAGCAACGACACTGTGGTGGCGGCGATCTCGGTATCCGGACCCATCGATCGAATCGGACGCAAGCCAGGAGCGCGCTGGGCCGCGGATCTCCTGGCGGCCGCGGACGCACTGAACAAGCGACTCCGATAGAAGCATGCAGACCCCGTCGGCCCGAGGAAAACGAGCTGATCGAGCTGCGAGAGTGGGGTACCTTCGTCTCGAACGGCCTACCCGGCCGGTCGACGACTGCGAGGAGTCATCCCATGCCCGAATCCGGCAGTGAAGAACTGAAGAAGAAGTTCCGCGAGGTTCTGGAACAGAAGAACAGCAAGTCTCACAATTCCGTCGAACACAAGGACGGTGGACCGAAGGTCAACAACGCCCACGGTCCGGCCGACCATCAGAAGATGTTCCGCCGCAAGAGCGTCTGAGAAGCCCGCACCGAAACGACAACACCCTCCCGATCCGAGGATCGAGAGGGTGTTGTCAGTTGTAGCCCCGACGGGATTCGAACCCGCGCTACCGCCTTGAGAGGGCGGCGTCCTAGGCCGCTAGACGACGGGGCCAGGAACTTCACCTGCATTGTGTTCGAGCTTGTACGTGCTGAGCCAGCTTAACTGCCTCGGCCTCGGCGACAAAATCGCCTTCACCTGCTCGCTGGGGTACCAGGACTCGAACCTAGAATGGCGGTACCAGAAACCGCTGTGTTGCCAATTACACCATACCCCAATGGACTTGAATCGAATTGCTCATCACGATCGATGTGCACTGCGTTTCGAGCCGGGATAGAGACTATCAAAGGTGACTACCCATTCTCCAAATCGGCTGCTCAGAGCCACCGAAACCGCCCCAAGGACGCGTCGGGAGCCGCTGAGACACCCTCGCGTGGGGACCGAAGAGCCCCCTCCACACCTCGGCCGACGCGTGGAGCAGACTTGTTCTCCGTGACCGATCGCAGACCCGGCCGAGTCCGATGAAGGTTCTGCTCGTTCCACAGGGCGAGCAAGCCGTGCTGACGTACCTCGCCGACGACGGCTCGACGCTGAGTGATCCCATCGTGGTCGAGGATCAGGCCGCGGCCGTAGCCGAGATCGAGCGCGACGATCGACCGAGGTGGGTGTGGGAAGACACGAGCAGGATCTACCCTCGACTGCTCGACGGAGGCATACGTGTACGCCGCTGTCACGATCTCGCACTGGTCGGTGCCATTCTGTCGATGCGGGCCGGCTCGGCGACCGTCCCGTCGGCTCCTGCCGACCTGCGACCGGGTCTGTTCGACGCGAACCCGAACTCCGATCCCGTGGCGGTACTCACCGAGTATCGGCGTCAGCTGCGCGACATCGGTGACGATCGCGCACTGCACCTGCTGGCAGCGGCCGAGTCGGCCGGAGGACTGGCTGCAGCGGAGATGACCTTCGACGGGTTGCCGTTCTCGGCGTCGGCGCATCGCCGTCATCTCGAGACGATGCTCGGTACCCGGCCGCTCGATGGATCCACTCCCCCGGCCCTCGTGGAACTCGAGAACCAGATCTCGTCGGTATTCGGCCGACGCGTCAATCCCGCCTCGCCCGTGGAGTTGGTGGCCGCGTTCGCGCGCGTCGGTATCGAACTGACATCGACTCGCGCGCACGTCATCCGCGACATCGACCACCCGGCGGTTCCGCTGCTGCTGCGCCACCGTGATCTCTCGAAGCTGCATGCCGCGAACGGGTGGGCGTGGCTCGACGCATGGGTTCGCGACGACAGATTCCGGCCGGTCTACGTTCCCGGCGCTGTGGTGTCGGGTCGGTGGGCCAGTCGCGGTGGGGGCGGCCTTCAAATTCCGAAACCCCTGCGCGCCAGCGTGATAGCCGATCCCGGCTATACCTTCGTGGCTGCCGATGCGGGCCAGCTCGAACCACGCATCCTCGCTGCGATGTCCGGCGATCCGCGCATGGTCGCCGCGGCAGGCACCGCAGATCTGTACGCACCGGTGGCGGCAGAATCGTTCGACGGCGATCGCGGCCACGCGAAGGTCGCCGTTCTCGGGGTGCTCTACGGCGCGACCTCGGGTGAGGCGCGCGCTCTGCTGACGCGACTACGGGCCAAGTTCCCCGGTGCCGTCGCACTGGTGGAGGAGGCCGCCCGCGCCGGAGAACGTGGCGAGGTCGTTCGTTCGTGGCTGGGACGGGCCTGCCCACCGCCCTCGGCGCAGTGGTGGTCCGCCGGTGACGCCCATGCCCGTGGCCGGTTCACTCGCAATTTCGTCGTGCAGGCCACCGCCGCCGAGTGGGCGCTGTGCTTGCTGGCCGATCTGCGTGGTCGGTTGGCCGGCAGCGGAGCCCGCAGGAGCGACCGGAATTCCGGGACCGACAGCGAATTGGTGTTCTTTCAGCACGACGAGGTGGTGGTGCATTGTCCCGTCGCCGAGTCGGATCGTGCCGCCGAAGCGATTGCCGGGTCGGCATTGTCGGCAACCCGGCTGATGTTCGGCGACACGGCGGTCCGGTTTCCGATGGAAACGAGAATCGACCGCTTCTACGGTGCCTCGGCTGCCGGTTCGGAGCCGGATTCGGACTGAGCACGCGGCGGGTCCACGAACGTCACGTCGATGTCCTCGAACGGCTTGTTGCGTTGCGCTTCGGCCTGTCCGGTGTAGGTGAGCTTGTCGCCCTCGGTCAGTTCGACGTCGTCGGTGAACGGGCCGAGCAGGGCTCGGGGAAACAGCCGATCGACGCGAACCACGTTGATCTCGATGCACATCACGATCGACACCGACGTCACGTACAGAAACGCCAGCAGTCCCAGTACGACAGCGAACACACCGTTGGTCACGGTCGCGTTGCTGACGACGTACTTCACGTACACACTGCCGAACGTCTGCAGCAGCTGCCAGATCAGACCGGCCACGATGGCCCCGGGAAGGACCTGCGGGATCGACACCGATCTCGCTGTGGCGAGCCTGAACGCGACGACGAACACGCCGACGTAGAAGAACGTGCCGACCACGAATACCACCAGGCCGGATTCCGGACCGAAATATCCTGCGGCACTGAGCACATTGAGTGCTGTGATGGCCAGCACGGCCAGACCGACCGTGCTCAGCAGACCCAGGCCGCGCACCCGGGCGCGGATGGGATCGGGCCGTAGGTTCTTCGGCACCGTCCACGCGGTGTTCATCGCGTTCTGGAGCGCCACCGCCACCCCGAGTCCGCCGTACAGGGAGCCGAGGACACCCACCACCAGACCGACGGTGCCTCCACCGATGCGTTCGGGCCGGCCCAGTTCGTCTCCGATCACCGGGATCTGACCGAGCGCCGAGTTCAGGATCTGTTGCTGCAGTTCCGGACTACCGGCCAACACGATGCCCAGAACCGTCGAGAACAGCAACAGTGCGGGAAACAGCGAGACGAAGGCGTAGTAGGTGATCAGGGCAGCGAGGTAGCCACCCTGGTCGTCGACGAACTTGTACACCACCGCAATGGGATATCCGAGAACCGGCCGCCTGCGCTGGAGTCGATCCAGTCGATCGGACACACTCATTCGAGGCTCTCCCCGAGGACCGGGGTGCGCCGGCGGCCGTGCGCCCTCACGCCACCTGGGCGCGTGCCGCAGCCAGGCGCGCCAAGGTCTTCTCGCGCCCGAGCAATTCCATGGACTCGTACAGCGGCGGGCTGATGTGCGACCCGGTCACTCCCACCCGTATCGGGGCGAAAGCCTTGCGTGGCTTGAGCTCCAGCTTCTCGATCAACACGTCCTTGAGAGTCGCCTCCAGGTCGGCCGTGGTCCAGCTCTGCAACGCCGTCAGTGCCTCGACAGTGGCGTCGAGAACGGGTGCGGCATCGGCACCGAGATTCTTGGCCGCGGCTGCGGGGTCGATCTCGAAGTCCGCCTCGTCGACGAACAGGAACTTCAACAGTCCCCATGCGTCCGACAGGACGACGATGCGGGTCTGCACCAGATCGGCGGCAACAGCGAAGATCTTCTCGTCGATCGGTTCGACCAGATGTCCTTGGGCAACGAGGAATTCGCGCAATCGCGCCGCGAAATCGTCCGCTGCCAGCAACCTGATGTGCTCGGCGTTGATCGCGTCGGCCTTCTTCTGATCGAAGCGGGCCGGATTGGAATTGACGGACGAGATCTCGAACGCGGCCACCATCTCGTCGAGCGAGAAGACGTCGTGATCGTCCGAGATACCCCATCCGAGAAGAGCGAGGTAGTTCAGCAATCCCTCCGGAACGAACCCACGATCGCGGTGGATGAACAGGTTGGACTCGGGATCACGCTTGGACAACTTCTTGTTGCCCTGGCCCATGACGAACGGCAGGTGCCCGAACTCGGGGGTGCGTTCTGCAACACCGATCCGGATCAATGCCTCGTAGAGAGCGAGCTGACGCGGCGTCGACGACAACAGGTCCTCGCCGCGCAGGACGTGCGTGATCTTCATCAGTGCGTCGTCGACCGGATTGACCAACGTGTACAGCGGAACTCCGTTGCCGCGGGTCAAGGCGAAGTCGGGTACGGTCCCCGCCTTGAACGTGGTCTCCCCGCGCACGAGGTCGTTCCACGTCAGATCGTGATCGGGCATCCGCAGTCGTACGACGGCCCCGCGCCCCTCGTCGAGAAAGCCCTGTCGCTGCTCCGGCGTCAGGTCGCGGTCGAAGTTGTCGTACCCGAGTTTGGGGTCGCGTCCGGCTGCCTTGTGACGGGCTTCCACTTCCTCCGGCGTCGAGAAGGACTCGTAGGCCTCCCCTGCGTCGAGCAACTGCTGCACGACGGCAAGGTGCTGGTCCCGTCGCAGCGACTGACGGTACGGCTCGTACGGGCCGCCCACTTCGGGGCCCTCGTCCCATTCGAGGCCCAGCCAGCGCAACGCGTCGAGCAGGGCGGCGTAGGACTCCTCGGAGTCACGTGCGGCGTCGGTGTCCTCGATGCGAAAGACGAAGGTGCCGCCGTGATGCCTGGCGAACGCCCAGTTGAACAGGGCGGTTCGCACCAGGCCGACGTGCGGGGTACCGGTGGGCGACGGGCAGAACCGAACGCGGACATCTGTTGGTGTGGTCATGCTCGCCCTACTTCTTCGCTGCGACGGGGTTGGTCAGGGTACCGATTCCCTCGACGGTGATCGACACGCTGTCTCCGTCGGTGATGGGTCCGACTCCCTCGGGGGTTCCGGTGAGAATGACGTCTCCGGGGAGCAGCGTCATCACTGCGGACACCCACTCGATGATCTTCGGAATGTCGTGCAGCAGAAGCGAAGTGCGACTCCGCTGCTTGACCACGCCGTCGACCTCGGTCTTGATCTCGAGATCGGTCGGGTCGAGTGAGGTCTCGATCCACGGCCCCAGTGGGCAGAAGGTGTCGTGTCCCTTGGCGCGAGTCCACTGTCCGTCGTGCTTCTGATGGTCGCGGGCCGAGACGTCGTTGGCGACGGTGTACCCGAGCACCACCTCGTGCGCCTTCGAGGCGGGGACGTCCTTGCACGGACGGCCGATGACGATCGCCAGTTCGCCCTCGAAGTGGACCTCGCTCGAGGACGGTGGCAGCACGATGGCCGCACCGGGGCCGACGATGGAGGTGTTCGGCTTGATGAAGATCACGGGATCCTTCGGTGCCTCACCGCCCATCTCGGCCGCGTGCGCGGCGTAGTTCTTACCGATGGCGATGACCTTGCTGGCGAGGATGGGCGCGAGCAGTCGCACATCGGCCAGCGGCCACGACCGACCCGTGAACGTGGGTGTGCCGAAGGGATGTTCGGCGATTTCCTTCGCAGTCTGCGAGTCGCCCTCACCTTCGATACTCACGAATGCCACACCATCAGGACTTGCAATTCGACCGAGACGCATGTCGGAAGTCTATCGACATGCGTGGTGTGCACTCCGCCACCGTCCGTTCAGCGCGATTCGGGCCGGTGTAGGGTCGATCTCCGGTACCACATTGCAAGAACATACGTCCATATATTGAGATGGAGAACTGATGGACGCCACCGCGCAGCTGTCCGACATCGGCGAGTTCAGGCGATGGTTCATGCTTGCCCTCGGCATGCTCGCGCAGACCGCAGGCGCGGTGTTCATCAACGGCGCAGCGTTTCTCATTCCCGCCTTGCACGACGACCGCGGCCTGAGCCTGCCCGCCGCCGGACTCGTCGTCGCCATGCCCACCGTGGGCATCATGTTCACCCTGATCGCCTGGGGTGTGTTGGTCGATCGAATCGGCGAAAGACTGGTACTCGCAGTCGGGCTCGGTCTGACGGCGCTCGCCGCCGTAGCCGCCGTGTTCACCTCCTCCATTCCCCTGCTGGCAATCCTGCTCCTGCTGGGCGGTATGGCCGCGGCGAGTGCGAACAGCGCCAGCGGACGCGTGGTGGTCGGCTGGTTCCCACCGCAGCGTCGTGGATTGGCCATGGGAATCAGGCAGATGTCGGTCCCTCTCGGCGTTGCCATCGCGGCCCTGACCATCCCACCCATCGCCCGGGACCACGGCGTCGGTGCAGCATTGCTCGTACCCGCCGCCGTGTGCGCAATTGCCGCACTGATGTGTCTCGCGGTGGTCGACCCCCCGCGTCCGAATCGCATCGATGCGGCGGAGCAGGGTCTGCTCGACAATCCGTACCGAGGCAGCAGGCAGCTGTGGCGCATTCACGCCACCTCGATCCTGTTGGTGGTGCCGCAGTACGTGGTCTGGACGTATGCGCTCGTATGGCTGATGACCGACCGAGGATGGACGGCTGCGGCGGCGGGAGTCCTCGTCACGGCGACGCAGATTCTCGGTGCACTGGGCCGGATGAGCGTCGGTGCGTTGTCCGATCGGGTCGGCAGCCGCATGCGGCCCCTCCGGTGGGTCGCGGTGACTGCCGCCGTCAGCATGATCGGACTCGGGGTGGCCGACTGGTTCGACTCCCCTGTCGCGATCGTCATGCTCGTCGTCGCGTCGGTCGCCACCGTTGCCCCGAACGGTCTTGCCTTCACCGCTGTTGCCGAGATATCGGGACCGTATTGGAGCGGCCGCGCCCTCGGCGTGCAGAACACGAGTCAGTACGTGTTCGCGTCGGCCGTGCCGCCGGTGTTCGGGGCACTTGCGGCGGTCAGCTTTCCCATCGCATTCCTGGTGTCGGCGATCTTCCCCGCACTCTCCGTGCCGATCGTCCCCGACGATCCACGTCCCGAGGTTCCCGACGAGAAGGCCGACAGCACCGGCTGATCCAGCACGGCTGCGGTGCCCGAGAAACACGGAATGCCACGGTGGCCGGTCGGCCTACCGTGGCATTTCGTGTCGGTCCAGTTACAGGCGAGCGGCGATTCGTGCGCCGATGTCCTTCGTGGACGCTGTGGTGGTTCCTCGCTCGGCGAGGTCCGCTGCGACAGCGGCTTCCACACGCGCCGCTCCTGCCGCGTCGCCGAGATGATCGAGTAGCAGCGACACCGACAGGATGGCAGCGGTCGGATCGGCCTTCTGCTGCCCTGCGATGTCAGGCGCGCTGCCGTGCACCGGCTCGAACATGCTCGGATTGGTACCGGTCGCATCGATGTTTCCGCTTGCGGCCAAACCGATTCCACCGGTCACCGCCGCCGAGAGGTCGGTCACGATGTCGCCGAACAGATTGTCGGTGACGATGACGTCGAACCGGCCCGGATCGGTCACGAGGTGAATCATCGCGGCATCGATGTGCTGGTATGCGATCTCGACGTCCGGGAACTCCGCCGCGACCTCGTCCACCGTGCGGGCCCAGAGGCTGCCTGCGAACGTGAGCACATTGGTCTTGTGCAGCAGCGTCAGATGCTTGCGTCGAGTCAGAGCACGCTCGAAACCGTTGCGCACCACCCGTTCGACGCCGTAGCGGGTGTTGACACTGACCTCGGTGGCCACCTCGTGCGGTGTGCCGACGCGAAGTGCTCCACCGTTTCCGGTGTACGGACCCTCGGTGCCCTCACGCACGACCACGACGTCGATCTGCTTGTCACCGGCCAGCGGGCCGACCACTCCGGGGTACAGCTTGGCCGGGCGCAGATTGATGTGGTGATCGAGCTCGAACCGAGCTCGCAACAGCAGTCCACGCTCGAGCACGCCGCTCGGTACCGACGGATCTCCGATGGCTCCCAACAGAATTGCGTCGTGCTCACGCAGTTCCGCCAACACCGAGTCCGGCAGCAGTTCTCCGGTGGCGTTGTAGCGACGCGCACCGAGGTCGTACTCGGTCTTCTCGGCACCGGGTGCAACCACATCGAGCACGGCGAGCGCCTCGGTGACGACCTCGGGTCCGATTCCGTCCCCGGCGATGACGGCCAGCTTCATCTCACTCCTCGTGATTGTTCGACGTCGTTCGATCGACTGCGAGCGATGCTCAGGACAGATCGACCAGCTCGATGGTGGACGCGCCGACCGCGGTGGCGATGCTCGCACTCAACTCGGCCGGAACGTCCTTGTCGACGCGCAGCAGAATCGTTGCACCGTCGCCCTCGGAGTCCTGGCTCAGTGCGGCGGCCTGGATGTCGATGCCGGCGTCGCCGAGCAGGGTGCCGATCCGGCCGAGGCTGCCGGGCTGATCCGCGTAGTTGACGATGAGGTTCTTGCCTTCGGCACGAAGGTCGAAGTTACGACCGTTGATGTTGACGATCTTCTCGACCTGCGTGGTGCCGGTCAGAGTGCCCGCGACGTTGAGCACCGAGCCGTCGCCGTAGACGGCGCGGATGTCGACGACACTGCGGTGGTTCTCGCTCTCGGACGCGGTCGTGACCTCGGCGGTCACGCCACGCTCCTCGGCGAGCGACGGGGCGTTGACGAACGTGACCGAGTCCTCGATGACGGCGGAGAACAGTCCGCGCAGCGCCGAGAGCTTGAGGATCTCGACGTCCTCGGTGGCGAGTTCGCCGCGTACGTCGACCGACAGCGACGTGGGAAGTTCGGTGGACAGAGCGCCGAGCAGTACACCCTGCTTACGCACGATCTCGAGCCACGGGGAGACCTCCTCGCCCACGGCACCACCCTTGACGTTGACGGCGTCGGGCACGAATTCGCCTGCGAGAGCGAGCAGTACCGACTTGGCCACGTCGGTGCCCGCGCGGTCCTGGGCTTCGGTCGTCGACGCGCCGAGGTGCGGGGTGACGACGACCTGGGGCAGCTCGAACAGGGGGCTGTCGGTGCACGGCTCGGAGGCGTAGACGTCGATTCCGGCGGCGAAGACGTGGCCACTGGTGATGGCGTCGGCCAGGGCCTGCTCGTCGACCAGTCCACCGCGAGCGGCGTTGACGACGATGACACCGGGCTTGGTCTTGGCCAGGGCTTCCTTGCCGATGATTCCCTTGGTCTCGGGGGTCTTCGGCAGGTGAACCGAGAACATGTCGGCGCGCTCGAGCAGCTCGTCCAGGCTCACCAGTTCGATGCCGAGCTGGGCGGCACGCGCGGCCGAGACGTAGGGGTCGTAGGCGATGATGTGGGTCTCGAATGCAGCGAGACGCTGTGCGAACAGCTGACCGATGCGGCCGAGTCCGACGACGCCGACGGTCTTGCCGAAGATCTCGACACCGTTGAACTTGCTGCGCTTCCACTCGTGCTGACGCAGAGTGGCGTCGGCAGCGGGAATCTGGCGTGCGGCCGACAGCAGCAGCGTCACGGCATGCTCGGCGGCGGTGTGGATGTTGGAGGTCGGGGCGTTGACGACGAGGACACCGCGCTCGGTGGCTGCGGGAACGTCGACGTTGTCCAGGCCGACACCGGCGCGGGCGACGATCTTGAGCTTGGTTCCGGCGGCGAGAACCTCTGCGTCGACCGTGGTCGCGGAGCGCACCAGGATCGCGTCGGCCTCGGGAACCGCGGCGAGCAGCGCGGGGCGATCCGGGCCGTCGACCCAACGGACCTCGACGCCGTCGCCCAATGCCTCGACGGTGGACGGCGCAAGTTTGTCGGCGATCAGAACGACAGGACGGCCTGGCTGGCTCACGTGAAAAACTCCCTAGGTCGGTACGAGACTGTTGTCGGTGAAATTCGGAGCTGGTGCAGCAGAAACAGTTTAGAGGCCGGAGTCGCCGAACTGTGACGCCACCTGGTGCACGCACCGAAGGGCACCCCTACCGATGCAGGGGTGCCCTTCGATCAGCATGCGTGAGAACGTGATTCGATGAGAATCAGGCCGTCTCGGTGATCGGGCGATCGACCCAGCTCATCAGGTCGCGCAGCTTCTTGCCGGTGACCTCGATGGGGTGCTCGGCGTTGGCCTTGCGCAGGCCTTCGAGCTCGGTGTTGCCGTTCTCGACGTTGGCGACCAGGCGACGGGTGAACTCACCCGACTGGATGTCGGCCAGGATGGCCTTCATGCGCTCCTTGGTGCCTGCGTCGATGACGCGCGGTCCCGAGAGGTAGCCGCCGAACTCCGCGGTGTCGGACACCGAGTAGTTCATCCGAGCGATGCCGCCCTCGTACATGAGGTCGACGATGAGCTTGAGCTCGTGCAGAACCTCGAAGTACGCCATCTCGGGCGCGTAGCCGGCCTCGACCATGACCTCGAAGCCCGTCTTGACGAGCTCTTCGGTGCCACCGCACAGCACGGCCTGCTCGCCGAAGAGGTCGGTCTCGGTCTCTTCCTTGAACGTGGTCTTGATGACGCCTGCGCGCGTTCCACCGATGCCCTTGGCCCAGGACAGAGCCAGTGCCTGACCTTCGCCCTTGGGGTCCTGGTCGATGGCGATGAGCGCGGGAACACCCTTGCCGTCGACGAACTGGCGACGCACGAGGTGGCCGGGGCCCTTGGGTGCGACCATGCCGACGGTGACGAACTCCGGAGCCTTGATCAGGTCGAAGTGGATGTTGAGGCCGTGGCCGAAGAACAGCGCGTCGCCGTCCTTCAGGTTGGGCTCGATCTCCTCGGAGAAGATCTTGGCCTGCGCGGTATCCGGTGCGAGCACCATGATCACGTCGGCCCATTCGGACACCTCGGCGGGAGTGCCGACCTTCAGGCCCTGCTCCTCCGCCTTGGCGCGGGACTTCGAGCCCGCTGCCAGGCCGATGCGCACATCGACACCGGAGTCGCGCAGGCTCAGCGAGTGCGCGTGGCCCTGGCTTCCGTAACCGATCACAGCGACCTTGCGGCCCTGGATGATCGACAGATCAGCATCGTCGTCGTAGAACATCTCGACTGCCACTGTTTGTAACCTTTCCTCTTCGATTTCGCTGAAAATCACGTCCGTCGCTCAGCGCGACGCTGTGATCGATTTCGGTCCACGTCCGACGGCAACGACTCCCGACTGAACTATTTCTCGAATTCCATAGGGGTCCAACATCTTCAGCAACGCATCGAGCTTCGAGCGGGTGCCCGTCGCCTCGACCGTCACGGCCTCGGGAGACACGTCGATCACCTTGGCGCGGAACAGGTTCACCGTTTCGATGACCTCACTGCGCACACTGGCGTCGGCGCGGACCTTGATCAGCACCAACTCGCGAGCCACCGAGGAATCGTCGTCCTGCTCGACGATCTTGATGACGTTGATGAGCTTGTTGAGCTGCTTGGTCACCTGCTCGAGCGGGAACTCGTCGACGGTCACCACGATCGTCATCCGCGAGATCTCGGGAATCTCGGTGCCGCCGACGGCAAGCGAGGAGATGTTGAATCCACGGCGCGAGAACAGCGCGGCGACGCGGGCCAGCACACCTGGCTTGTCCTCGACGAGGACGCTGAGGGTATGGCTCGTGCTCACTTGTCGGTGCCTTTCACGTCGTCGATCTGCGGGTGCGGGGCCTGCTCGCGCTCCATGGCCTCGTCGAGGCCGGGCTCACTGCCCACGGTCTCGTCCTCGTCGAACAGCGGACGGATTCCGCGGGCGGCCATGATCTCGTCGTTGCCGGTTCCGGCAGCCACCATCGGCCACACCTGCGCGTCGGCTCCGACGATGAAATCGATGACGACCGGACGATCATTGATCGCTCGTGCCTGCGCGATCACCGCATCGACGTCCTCTTCCCGCTCGCACCGCAGCCCGACGCAACCCAGCGCCTCCGCGAGCTTCACGAAATCGGGGATGCGGACGGCACCGTGCGTACCGAGATTGGTGTTGGAGTAACGCTCCTCGTAGAACAGTGTCTGCCACTGGCGGACCATGCCGAGGTTGCCGTTGTTGATGAGTGCAACCTTGATCGGGATGCCCTCGACCGCACAGGTCGCGAGTTCCTGGTTGGTCATCTGGAAGCATCCGTCACCGTCGATGGCCCACACCTCGGCGTCGGGGAGGCCTCTCTTGGCACCCATTGCGGCCGGGACCGCGTACCCCATCGTGCCGAGGCCACCCGAGTTGAGCCACGTACGCGGCTTCTCGTAGCTGATGAACTGTGCGGCCCACATCTGGTGCTGACCGACGCCTGCGCAGTAGATCGCGTCGGGTCCGGCGAACTTGCCGACCGAGCTGATGACGAACTCCGGTGACATCGATCCGTCGGACGGGCGGTCGTAGCTCAGCGGGTAGGTCTTGCGGATGCCGTTCAGGTAGACCCACCACTGCTCGAGATCGAGCGTGGTTCCGGTCGCGCGGTCGGCCCGCAGCGCCTCGATGAGCTCGGTGATGACCTCACGGCAGTCGCCCACGATCGGCACGTCCGCGTAGCGGTTCTTGCCGATCTCGGCCGGGTCGATGTCGGCGTGGATGACCTTGGCGTTCGGCGCGAACGACGAGAGCTGACCGGTGACGCGGTCGTCGAACCGGGCTCCGAGCGTGATCAGCAGATCGCTGCGCTGCAGCGCGGCGACTGCAGCGACGGTGCCGTGCATTCCCGGCATTCCGAGGTTCTGATTGTGCGAGTCGGGAAACACACCGCGAGCCATCAGAGTGGTCACGACCGGAATCCCGGTCAGTTCGGCCAGCTCGAGCAGCTCTGCCGAGGCGTTGGCCTTGATGACGCCGCCGCCGACGTACAGCACCGGCTGCTTGGCGTCGGCGATGTAGCGGGCTGCTTCGCGGACCTGCTTGCCGTGCGGCTTGGTCACCGGACGGTAGCCGGGCAGACGCATCTCCGGCGGCCACGAGAACGTGGTCTGCGCCTGCAGCACGTCCTTGGGGATGTCGACGAGCACGGCACCGGGGCGGCCCGAGGAAGCGATGTAGAACGCCTCGGCCATGATGCGCGGGATGTCGGCACCGTCGGTGATGAGGAAGTTGTGCTTGGTGACCGGCATCGTGATACCCGAGATGTCGGCTTCCTGGAAGCCGTCCGTCCCGATCAGGCTGCGGGCGACCTGACCGGTGATCGCGACGACGGGAACCGAATCCATCTGAGCGTCGGCGAGCGGAGTCACGAGGTTGGTCGCGCCCGGACCGGACGTTGCCATGCAGACGCCGACCTTGCCGGTCGCCTGGGCGTAGCCGGTCGCGGCGTGGCCCGCACCCTGCTCGTGGCGCACCAGAATGTGGCGCACCTTCACGGAGTCGAAGAGCGGGTCGTAGACCGGGAGAACCGCGCCTCCGGGAATGCCGAATACGGTGTCGACGTCGAGTTCTTCGAGGGCCCGAACGACCGACTGTGCGCCGGTGACCTTCTCCGGCGCGACGTGGCGTCGCGATCCGTTGGTCGCCGCTTCTGCGGACGGGCTGGTCGACGGGCTGGACGCTGTCCCCGACTTACGGGTCGTGGGCCCTGGGCGTGCGGTTGGTGCGCTCACTGATTGCTTCCTCAGGAATGTGAAATTGCTGGGCGATCTCTGGGCAAGAAAAAACCCCCGTCAGCGTGAGCTGTACGAGGGTGGCGCGTCGATGCGAGTTTGAACAACCGGCTCAGGCGTTGACGCGCCGGCCGATTACGAGTATCCAATTCCGCTTCACGCGCTCGACGGTAGGCGCGCGCACAGGGAAGAGTCAAACTCGTCACGACGCAATCCCATTATGTGAGATCGCGTAGATGCAATGCGAAGATGAATGGGTGTCGTCTTCGCAGCAGTCCGAACCACCTCGGCCATCATCCCACACCGCACCCGAGTCACCGAACGGTGCCGAGGGACCGCAACCATCGAGAACGCAGGTCATCCGAGTCCCGCGCCTCGCGCTCCTCGGCGTGGGACTGCTGCTGTTCGGCACGGGACTGACCGCCGCCAGCTGGCCCGTGGCCATGGGATGGCTGCTGATCCTGCCGATCGTCGCGGGCATCTGGGTGTTTCGAGTGCGCACGGTCATCTCCCCGGAGGCGATCACGGCTCGACGGTTCGTGGGTTCGGACGTGATCGCGTGGGAATCGGTGGCGGGTCTGCACTTCCCGGATCGTCGCTGGGCGCGGGTGGTTCTGACCGACAAGAGCGAGAAGTCGTTGCCGCTCGTGCGTTTCGATCTACTCCCCCAACTCGCTGCGGCCAGCGGGGGCCGCATCACCGATCCCTACGCAGCGGCCGCGGCCGCTGCCGAGGATCGAGACCGTGCGGAGGCCGAGAACGCCGAGGAAGACGGCGAGCAGGCACCGAAGGAGCAGTAGCGGGCGGCGAGTAATCTCGTCGATGCGAGAAACCGCTGCAACGAACGAGGACTACGCACTATGCCGCCGCTACGCTCACGGGTCACCACTGTCGGACGCAATGCCGCGGGCGCACGCTCGCTGTGGCGCGCCACCGGAATGACCGATTCGGATTTCGGAAAACCCATCGTCGCCATCGCGAACTCGTACACCCAGTTCGTCCCCGGCCACGTGCATCTGAAGAACGTCGGCGAGATCGTCGCCGATGCCGTACGGGCGGCAGGCGGCGTCCCCCGGGAGTTCCACACCATCGCCGTCGACGACGGGATCGCCATGGGCCACGGCGGGATGTTGTATTCGCTGCCCAGCCGCGAGATCATCGCCGACTCCGTCGAGTACATGGCCAACGCCCACACCGCCGACGCTCTCGTCTGCATATCCAACTGCGACAAGATCACCCCCGGCATGCTCAATGCAGCGATGCGCCTGAATATCCCGGCCGTCTTCGTCTCCGGTGGACCGATGGAGGCAGGCAAGGCTGTCATCGTCGACGGCGTCGCGCAGGCACCGACCGACCTGATCACCGCGATCTCCGCCAGCGCCAACGACGCCGTGTCCGAGGCCGGCCTCGACGAGGTCGAGCGCAGCGCGTGCCCCACGTGCGGGTCGTGCTCGGGCATGTTCACGGCGAACTCGATGAACTGCCTCACCGAGGCGCTCGGCCTGGCATTGCCCGGCAACGGCTCCACCCTCGCCACGCATCAGGCCCGCCGAGCGCTGTTCACGCGCGCCGGCACCACCATCGTCGAGGCAGCGTTGAAGTACTACCGCGACGAGGACGAATCCGTACTCCCGCGCAACATCGCCACTCCGGCCGCGTTCCGCAATGCCATGGCTCTCGACGTCGCGATGGGCGGATCGACCAATACGGTGCTGCACACCCTCGCAGCCGCACAGGAGGGCGAGGTCGACTTCGACCTCGACACCATCGACGCCATCAGCCGCAAGGTTCCGTGCCTGTCGAAGGTCTCTCCCAATTCCGACTACCACATGGAAGACGTGCACCGCGCCGGCGGAATCCCGGCGCTCCTCGGCGAACTGCGGCGCGCGAACCTGCTGGAGACCGACGTCTCGACCGTGCACACGAAGAGCTTCGACGACTGGCTCGACACCTGGGACATCCGCTCCGGCAAGGCATCTGCCGAGGCCGTCGAGTTGTTCCACGCCGCACCGGGCGGTGTCCGCACCGTCGAACCGTTCTCCACGGGCAACCGCTGGTCCTCGCTCGACACCGACGCCGCGGGCGGCTGCATCCGCGATCTCGAACACGCCTACACGGTCGAGGGTGGCCTGGTGGTACTCCGCGGCAACATCGCCGTCGACGGTGCGATCCTCAAGACCGCAGGCATCGACGAGGACCTGTTCTCCTTCCAGGGCCCGGCATTGGTCGTCGAGTCCCAGGAAGAAGCGGTCTCGGCCATCCTGCAGAAGAAGATTCGGCCCGGTGACGTACTGGTCGTCCGCTACGAGGGGCCCAAGGGCGGTCCGGGCATGCAGGAGATGCTGCACCCGACGGCGTTTCTCAAGGGTGCCGGACTGGGCAAGGTCTGCGCACTGATCACCGACGGCCGCTTCTCCGGCGGAACCTCGGGACTGTCGATCGGACACATCTCCCCCGAGGCCGCCGCCGGCGGTGTGATCGGGCTGGTCGAGAACGGCGACCAGGTCCGGATCGACGTCGCCACCCGCACCCTCGAGATCCTCGTCGACGACGAGACCCTCGAGACGCGACACGCGAAGATGAACGCGTCCGAGCGACCGTGGCAGCCGGTGGACCGTCAGCGCACGGTCACCACCGCTCTGCGCGCATACGCCGCGCTGGCGACATCAGCGGACAAGGGTGCCGTTCGCTACGTCCCCTGAGGGTGAAACGCGCGTGAGCGGAACTTCGTAGCAGGCTACGAAGTTCCGCTCACGTGGTCGGGTCGGTATCCGGGTCAGCGGACGACGGGGTTGGCCCCGTTGAGGAAGATCCAGATGCACACGCCTGCGGCGATGCCGACGACGAGCGCGAGGAAGGAACCGATCCGCGGCCGGGTGGCCCATCCGCGTCGGCCGTCGAACGCGATCTTTCCCGGGCCCGTGAGGATGATCGCGGCAGCGGCGAAGCCGAGAACCGTCTCGTACTCCACGCCGCCGGTGCCGGAGAATTGCAATCCGGGCTCGACGGCCTGCTTGAAGCACCAAGCGTTGATGATCGTGGCCAGCACGGCCGCGCCTGCCAGTGGTGTTGCCAGACCCAGGATCAGCAGCGCTCCGCCGAGGGTTTCGCCCGCCGCGGCCGCGATCGCGAGGATTTCCGAGTAGCGGAATCCCGAGGTCTCCAACAGGTTCTGAAATCCGTCGAGGCCGGGGCCGTCCCACAGTCCGACGAGCTTCTGCAGTCCGTGACCGAGAAACACCGCGCCAATGGTGACGCGCAGGACGAACAGGCCGAGGTCGGTGCTGCCGCGACGGGCAGGAACCTCGACGGTCTCGGTACGGATCTCGGGCTCCGGAGCGACGGCTGCCGCAGGCGCCGCGGCTGCGGTGGTACCGAGGTACGCAGTCGAGTTGTCGGAATACGCACTCGACGACGTGGTGTCGGAGGCAGACTTGCGATCGGTCGGCGAATCGGCGAAGGCCGACGGTCGATAGGTCTGCATCTTCTCCGTGGGCTGTGCATCGGCCGAGCGTGCGTCGGACGACGACGACGAGTACGGAAAGTCGAGTTCGTCGTCGGTTCGCGGCAGTCGGTCCGAGCGCTGGGCACCGAACGCGGTGGTCGGCGTACCCGAGGTATCGGTGCGGTCGGACGCCGACGTCTCGGAGGTGGAGCGCGAGGAGGGTGGAATCTTCTCCGTGGGATTGTCGTACGGACTTTCGGCTGGTTCGTACGACGTATCCGGCCGGTTGGGGTCGCGCGGTGTATCGGTCACCTCTCCACACTAGAGCCGAAGTGCGCTCCTCACCGACGTTGACGCTCACGGCCGCGTGGCGAGTCTCCCTCGACGTTCCGTACCGTTCGAAGCATGAAGCCGGTCGGAGCGTCGCCACGAACTGCAACCGCTGCCGTCGTCGCCCTGACGATGACCGCTGCCCTGCTCGCCGGGTGCGCCCGATTCGACGACTCGAATACGTCGCCGTTCACTCCTGCGCCGGAGGTGGGCGCGGCCGAGCTGGAGCCGACGACCCCCAGTGAGACGCCGCAGCCGTCCGATCCCAACGCACCGCCCCCGCCGACCGGCCCGTGTGTCGACCCCGATCCCTCGGTGATCGCGACATGCCTGGACACCACGGGCGGACTCGTTGCGCTCCCCGACGGACAGTCGGCGCTGGTTGCCGAACGCCGCACGGGTCGCATCATGGAGGTCGCTGCCGGCCGGACGCCGGTCGAGGTGGCCCGAATCGATGTCGACGGCACCGGTGACGGCGGCCTTCTCGACATCGCGCTGTCTCCCACGTACAACGAGGACGGGTTGCTCTACGCCCTCATCACCACGTCCGCGGACACCAGAGTGGTCCGACTCGCTCAGGGCGATGTGCCCAAGGACATCCTGACCGGAATTCCCCGCGGCGCGTCGGGCAATCGCGGGGCGATCGACTTCTACACGCCGAACGAACTACTCGTCCTCACCGGCGACAACGGTGATCCAGCTGCCGCTGCGAGCCCGAACTCCTTGTCCGGCAAGTTGTTACGGGTGACTTCACTGTCTCCGTCGACGAACCCCCCGCGGCCGCAGATCGCACTGAGCGGCATCGGTACGGCCGGCGACGTCTGCACCGACGGCACCGGAAACATCTACGTCACCGACCGCACCGCGATCGAGGATCGCCTGCAGCGCATCGACTCGCTGGGCGCAGTATTCAACCCTGTGTGGACGTGGCCGGACCGTCCGGGTGTTGCCGGATGCGCAGCGGGAGAAGGTGGAGTGGCGGTTGCACTCACAACGGCCAAAGCTGTTGCAGCACTGACCACGGACGCGAACACCGGAGCTGTCTCGGCCGAACCGACACTGCTGATCCAGGACGAGTACGGCCAGTTGAACGGCGCGACGAGCTCGGCCGATGGACAGATCCTGGTGGGCACCGTCAACAAGAACGGTGCGGAGCCCGGACCCACCGACGACCGCGTCGTCAAAGTGCCGTTCCCCGGCGGCGGCGGAGGCGGCTTCGACTGAACGAGAAACGACCGAGGCCGAGCGCGTATCGCGCTCGGCCTCGGTCGTTCTCCGTCGTGATCAGGGCTGGCCGCAGGCCTCGAGTACGAGTTCCTTGACGCGAGCGGCATCGGCTTGGCCGCGTGTCGCCTTCATCACCGCGCCGACGATGGCCCCGGCGGCCTGCACCTTGCCGCTGCGGATCTTCTCGACCACACCGGGATTCGCTGCGAGCGCCTCGTCCACGGCGGCCTGCAACTTGGTGTCGTCCTTCTCCAGTACGAGATTGCGCGCAGCCATGACCTCTGCAGGCTCACCCTCGCCCGCCAGCACACCGTCCACGACCTGACGGGCACCGTTGTTGTTGAGCTTGCCGTCCGCGACCAACGCCGCCACCTCGGCGACCTGAGCGGGGGTGATCGACAGATCGGTCAGTTCGACTCCGGCGATGTTGGCCTGCTGCGCCAGGTACGACACCCACCACGACCGCGCCGCCTGCGCCGACGCACCCGCCTCGACCGTCGCGGCGACGAGCTCGAGCGCACCGGAGTTCACCAGATCGCGCATCTCCTCGTCGGAGACACCCCAGTCCTTCTGAATCCGACCGCGGCGCAACCACGGCAGCTCGGGCAACGTGGTCCGAAGCTCCTCGATCCACGCCGCGTCGGGAGCGACCGGCGCAAGATCGGGCTCGGGGAAGTAGCGGTAATCCTCGGCGGTCTCCTTCTTGCGGCCGGCGGTGGTGGTGCCGTCCGACTCCTGGAAGTGCCGAGTCTCCTGAGTCACCTCTCCGCCCGATTCGAGAACCGCTGCCTGACGCCGCATCTCGTACCGAACGGCAACCTCGACGCTCTTGAGCGAGTTGACGTTCTTCGTCTCGGTGCGCGTGCCGAATTCGGTTGCCGTCTTCTCCATCAGGGACACGTTGGCATCGCAGCGCAACGAGCCCTGATCCATCCGCACATCGGACACGTTCAGCGACTTCAACAGGTCACGCAGCGCGGTGACGTACGCCCGGGCGACCTCGGGTGCACGCGCACCGGTTCCCGTGATGGTCTTGGTCACGATCTCCACCAGCGGCACACCGGCACGGTTGTAATCGAGAAGCGAATGCGACGCCCCCTCGATACGGCCGGTAGCCCCGCCGACGTGCGTCGACTTACCGGTGTCCTCCTCCATGTGCGCGCGCTCGATCTCGACTCGAAACGTACTGCCGTCATCGAGCAGCACATCGAGGTAGCCCTCGGTCGCGATGGGCTCGTCGTACTGCGAGATCTGATAGTTCTTCGGCTGATCCGGATAGAAGTAGTTCTTGCGAGCGAACCGTCCCCACGGGGTGATCGAGCAGTTGAGCGCCAGCCCGATCCGAATCGCCGACTCCACCGCAGCAGCGTTCACCACCGGAAGCGCACCGGGAAGGCTCAGGCACACCGGGCACACCTGAGTGTTCGGCTCGGCACCGAACTCGGTGGGGCAGCCGCAGAACATCTTGGTCGCCGTGCCCAACTCCACATGGACCTCCATGCCCAACACGGGGTCGAACTTGGCGAGCACATCGTCGTAATCGATCAAATCGACGGTTGCAGCAGTCATGGTCAGTAGTTTATGCACCGACTACCTGGGTCGTTCCTGCAGGCTCCACTCGCGCTACCTGAGTCGTTCCTGCAGGCTCCACTCGCGCTACCTGGGTCGTTCCTGCAGGCTCCACTCCCGTACGACGCGCGAGTAACCACGTGCACTCGTTACCGTGCACGGGTGACTCCCCCAGAGAAACAGACACTGGCCATGACAGTGCTGATGACACCCGACATGGCCAACTTCTCCGGCAATGTCCACGGCGGCACGATTCTGAAGTTCCTGGACCAGGTGGCGTACGCCTGCGCCAGTCGCTACGCCGGGGCCTACGTCGTCACTCTGTCGGTCGACCGCGTCGTGTTTCGCGAACCCATCCACGTCGGAGAGCTGGTCACGTTCTCTGCGTCGGTCAACTACACCGGCCGTACCTCCATGGAGGTCGGCATCCGAGTGGAAACCGAGAACATCCAGTGCGGTGAATTACGCCACACCAACAGCTGCTACTTCACCATGGTCGCGATCGGCGACGACGGCAAGCCGAAGACCCTGCCCCAGTTGACACCGACCACCGAGGTCGGTGCTCAGCGTTTCGAGGCCGCGCGGCGACGGCGCGAACTGCGCCGCGAGACCGAGGAACGTGAGGCCGAAATCCAGGAGGCAGCCGGTCGTATCTGACGGCTCACCGGGAGTCAGCCGAAGAACGCGGCTGCGTCGTCGTATCGGGTCTGCGGTACCCGCTTGAGTTGCTTGGTGGCCTCGGCCAGAGACACCAGGCCGATCTCGGTGCCGCGCAACGAGACCATCTTGCCGAAGTCTCCCGAATGGGCCGCATCGGTCGCGTTGACGCCGAATCGTGTTGCGAGAACGCGGTCGTACGGCGTCGGCGTTCCACCGCGCTGGACGTGGCCGAGCACCGTGGTGCGTACTTCCTTGTTGATGCGGCGCTCGATCTCGACACCGAGCTGGTGGGCAACCCCGGTGAAACGAACGTGGCCGAACTCGTCGATTCCGCCGTCGAGAAGCTTCATCGAGCCCTCCATCGGCTTGGCACCCTCGGCGACGACACAGATGAAGTGCGAGTCTCCACGCTGAAAACGCTTGCGCACCAACGTGCACACTTCTTCGACATCGAACGGCTGCTCGGGGATCAGTGTCATGTGCGAACCGGACGCCAGGCCTGCGTGCAGAGCGATCCACCCCGCGTGCCGACCCATCACCTCGACCAGCATCACGCGCTGATGGGATTCTGCGGTGCTGTGCAGACGGTCGATCGCATCGGTGGCGATCGTCAGCGCCGTGTCGAAGCCGAATGTGACGTCGGTGCAGTCGATGTCGTTGTCGATCGTCTTGGGCACACCGACAACGGGCACACCCTCCTCCGACAGCCACGCAGCAGCGGTGAGGGTCCCTTCACCACCGATCGGGATCAACACGTCGATGCCGTTGTCCTCGAGAGTCTGCTTGACCCGATCGAGTCCGGCGCGCAACACATCCGGATTGGTGCGCGCGGTGCCGAGCATCGTGCCGCCCTTGGTGAGCAACCGGTCGTTGCGGTCGTCGTTGCGCAGTTGCACCCGACGGTCTTCGAGAAGCCCGCGCCATCCGTCCTGGAAACCGACGACCGTGGAGCCGTACCGCGCGTCCGCGGTGCGTACGACTGCGCGAATCACCGCATTGAGCCCTGGGCAATCGCCGCCTCCGGTCAGAACTCCGATGCGCATCGATTTTCGCCTCTCTGCTCGCAGGTCCGTGAAGCGGACCCGGTGACGGACGTCAGCCTAATCGGGCGTGGGATGCTGCGCGCGTCGGTACCGTTCGGTCCTCACTTCGGTGTGACGACGCCGGTCTCGTAGGCCAGTACGACCGCCTGGGCGCGGTCGCGCAGTCCGAGCTTCGCGAGAACCTTGCCGACGTGCGTTTTCACGGTCTGCTCGGCCAGGAACAGTGAACCTGCTATCTCCGAGTTGGACATACCGGTCGCGATCAGTTCGAGAACCTCGCGTTCCCGCGGAGTCAGATCACTCAGACGCCGAGACGTGTGGCGCCGCGCTCCCCGACGGGAGGTGACGTCGGCGATGAGCCGTCTCGTCACCGACGGTGCCAGCAACGCGTCGCCTGCGGCGACGACCCGAACACCTCTGATCAACTCCTCGGCCGGCGCATCCTTGAGGAGAAAACCACTCGCTCCGAGAGCAAGAGCCTCGTAGACGTAATCGTCGATGTCGAACGTCGTCAGCATCAGAATGCGCACCGGCGACGGAAGTGACGCAGAGAGAATCGCCCGAGCAGCATCGAGACCGTTCATCTCGGGCATCCGGACGTCCATCAGCACCACGTCGGGCAACAGCCGGGCGACCTCGCTGACCGCGGTCCTGCCGTTGTCGGCGTCTCCGACCACCGAGATATCGGCTTGAGCACCGAGAAGTGCACCGAACCCCTGCCGCACCATTGCTTGGTCGTCGGCGATGAACACCGTTGTAGCCACGCGCAACAGCCTAGGTGAGTTCGTTCCGGACAACCGATGCCGCCGAGATCGGCATGCCGTTCGGAACGTGTACCGCGACCTCGAATCCGCCGTCGGGCAGAGGGGTGGCATGAAGCCAGCCGTGCGCCGCGCGTGCACGATCGCGCATACCCGATATCCCGTGCCCACCGGTATCGGGTCGAGTGGTGCGTTCGACACCGGCGCTCGGTGGAGGCGCATTGACCACGGTCATGACGACGGTGCTCGGCCCCACGGTGATGTCGACGGTCACCGCTGCCTCGGGGGCGTGCCGAGCGGCATTGGACAGCGACTCCTGCAGAATTCGGTACAGAGCCAAACCTGTTGTGTCGGCTACCGATTCGACCTGCCCAGTGACAGCCCACCGCACGTCCATACCGGCCTTGCGGCTCGCGTGCAAGGTACGTTCGAGATCGAGTGCGTTCGGTGCCGGCGCGTCCTGCCACTGCTGTCCGTCGCTGCGCAGCACACCCAGCATTCCCCGGATCTCGTTGAGCGCCTCCCGTGCGGTGGCCGCGATCGACTCGAATTCCACTGCTGCAGAGACGGACACGTCATCGAGTCGGTACGGCGCACTCTGCGCCTGCACCACGACCATCGACATGTGGTGCGCAACAACGTCGTGCAGATCGCGGGCGATCTTGGCTTTCTCCTCGAGTACGGTGCGTCGGGTGCGCTCGAGTTCACTGACTTCCTCTTGCTGCGCGAGCTGCCTACGGGAGAGAACGAGCCAGCGGATCAACAGTCCGAACACCACGACCGCAGTCAGACCCACCGCCCAGCCGACGCCGTCCGAGCCCGGCATGTAGGCGAAGAACACCAGCATGCTGGCCAACCAGGCCACGAGCAGTACCGACACCGGCGAGCGCAGAGCGACGGCGAACAACAACGCCAGAAGGACGAGTATGTGCACTACCTGCCACGGGTAGTCGTAGCCGGGAACGCGGTCGAACGCTACCGGGATCACCAGAGCGAACAGCGCCGAGACGGCCCATCCCAGTGCGGGATTGACGCGGATCAACGCGAACGGAAACGCGGCCAGTGCGCCGACGATGGGCAGTAGCGGACCCGAGACCTCGTGTGTGACCGGCAAAGTCGGCCACGCAATCGAATACAGCATTGCCGTGACCGCCACGATCAGCACGTCGATCGAGCGGAATCCACCGATTCGAGTCGGCACTCGACGCCGCACCGCTGTGAGCTCGCCTTTTGCTGATCTGTTCTTGCGCACGCACCGAGCCTAGGGAGTGCGGGCCGACGAGGTCGTCATACCTGGGTATCAGTTCCGTGCAGTATCCAGGTATCGGTAGGACCCTCCGAACGTCCGAGGCAGGCACAGCAGAACGAGACTTCGGCGCGATGTTCGATGAGTCCCCGGCTCCCTAGCGTCGAAAGCCATGAACAGGAACACTTCTCGCGCCGTGATGGGCGCGGTCGCAGCGATGGTGGCGGTGATGGCGACAACCGGCGCAGCATCGACACCACCGGCCGCCGACACGACTTCACCTGTCGCGGTCTCGGTACACGCACTGGTCACCGAGTCCGCGGACGCCGCCGCCCTGACCATCCCCGACGACTTCGGGTCCGTGATGGGGTACCGCCCGCGGGTGCAGGACGACATGGCGGAGAACCCTCGCGGTGACTGCTCGTCACCGGTCCCGCTGCCGTCCGAGTTCGATTCCGCATGCAAGGCCCACGATCTGGGCTACGACCTGATCCGGTACGCCGCTGCGACAGGGACAACAGTGGACCCGCAGTGGCGCAGATCGATCGATGCCCAGCTGGAAGAGCGCATGCACGCCGCCTGCACGGACCGGACCGACGACGGGCCTCGCCAGATCTGCAATGCTGCCGCATCGGTGGCTGCCACGGCCGTCGACGTCAATTCCTGGCGACAGTCCTTCGGCGCACCTGTGTCCGAGCCCGCGCTGCCGTTCGCGGCGGTCGGCGCGGGCATCGCTCTGATTGCGCTGTCGGTCATCGCAACCGACCGATATGCGCGCCGACGCCGGCTGTCCACCGAACCGGTGTCCCGGCCGATCGAACCCGCATGATCGCGCCGGTCGTCGGAGTCACCGGAATTGCCGATACGGCTACCCCGTCCACCCCGCCTGCGACGAGTGTCCTACTCCCCCGAATCGGCACCTCGGTGGCACTCACCGTTGCGGTGATGGTGTCGTCGGCTCCAAGCTTGCTCCCCCGTCCGGCCGTCACCCAGGCCTTGCTCACCGGCGTGCTGATGGCGAGTGCGCTCGCGGTCGCATGGTCGGCCCGTCGCGCGTTCGGCTCACCCACGCCCGCTCGACCACGTCTGCAAGCCTGGTCGGCGAGTGCAGGCACACTGATGTCGATCGGTTCGATGACCGCGAATGTCATGTGGCAGAATCGATTACGGGAAGCCATGGATGTCGGGACGGTGAACTGGCGGTACGCAGCGGAGGTCGCGGCAGGGGCAATCTGCGTTGCAGTGGTTCTCTGCGGACTCGGCCGTGCGGCCACCGGGTTCGGCTGCGCACTCGGCGGGGGTCGAACGATGATCCTGATTGCCGTCGCAGGCCTTCTGTCGTATTCCGTTGCCGCGCCCAGGGTCGGGTCTGTCATCCGAAACTCGTTCTCGGCCTCGAACTCCGTTGTGGACGAGACGATGCCCGCTCCGAGCTCGAACGCGAGATCGGGAGCTCCGGCCTCGCTCGTCCCGTGGCGCACGCTCGGCAGAGAGGGCAGAAAGTTCGTCTCCGGCGGTCTCGATCGCAGCACCGTGCGGGTCTATGTAGGGCTCGATTCGGCCCCGACACTCGATCGACGGGTCGCGTCGGCCGTCGCCGACATGGATCGAGCCGGTGCATTTCAGCGCAGCGTCGTGATCGTCGCGATACCGACCGGATCGGGGTGGGTGGACGAGAACGCTGTCACCGGTGCCGAAAGGAGATTCGGCGGAGATGTCGCCACCGTGGCGGTGCAGTACTCGAGCGCGCCCAGTTGGGCGACATTCCTGTTCGCCGAGGACGACGCGCGCAGTTCCGCGGACGCGGTGGTTCGCGCGGTCGCGGAGCGCGCGGCATCGGAATCGACACCGCCCGACATCATCGTGTACGGCCAGAGTTTGGGCGCGGTGGCGGGCAGCGACGCATATCTCTCTATCGGGCGGAGCAATCCGGGTGTCTGCGGTGCCGTCTGGGCGGGACCGCCCGCCGGAGCCGTGAACACCGAGGGCGCAACGGTACTGGCGAATTCTTCGGACCCGGTGGTTCGATGGTCGGCCGACCTGCTGTGGTCACCACCGAACACGTCCAATACCCGGCCCGACGCACCGATGCCGATGTGGCTCCCGATCGTCGGCTTCGTCCAGACGTCCGTCGATCTCGCCGCTGCGCTCGATGTCGGTGCCGGTCACGGCCATCGGTACGGAACCGACCAGGGCACCACGATGCACCGGTGTCGCTGATGGTGGTACTCCGAGACGACACCGTGCGTCAGTCGAGCAGACCCACGCGCCCGCCGAGCCAGTCCATCTCCTGTTCCAGCGCCGGAGCCCAGACCTGCATCGAGTGTCCACCGGGCAGCTCGCTGTAGTGCACGTCGATGCCCGCAGCCTCTGCTGCCCCGTACGCTCGCTCGGTCTGCGGCCGGAATTCTTCGTCGTCGGCTCCCACGACGAAGGCACCGGCCGAATCGGGAAAGCTGGTGCGCGAGAGAATGTTCAGCGGAGTCGTGCGCTCGAAACGCGCCTCGTTCGCCGGGGTGTCCGTGCCGTATGCCGCTGCAACGGATTCACTTCTCGTGCCCCGACGTTGCTCGTCCTCACCGGAGATATCGAGAAAGGTGGGGTACACCGACGGTGCCGTCACCGCCAGCTGCAGCGCGCACGTTCCCCCATAGGAATAGCCGCCGACCGCCCAGGCCCTCGGATCCGAGGACACCCGAAAGTTCGACCGAATCCACTGCGGCACATCGACCGACAAGTACGTCGCGGCATTTCCGAGATCCGAATCCATGCACATCGGATTCGCCTCGGTGTCCCCCAGTCCGTCGGCCACCACCACGATCGGGGCCGCGCCGCCGTGACGTGCTGCGAAGTCGTCCATCGTCTGGGCCAGACGACCACCCTCGATCCAGTCGACGACATGACCGGGTTGACCGGTGAGCAGCACCAGCACCGGTAGGTCGCTCGCGCCGGCGTCGTACGACGCCGGAACGTAGACGGTCGCGGACCGCGCGGCGAAGTGCGACACCGTGCCCGGCACGTCCACGTCGACCAACCTGCCGGTGCCCTCGGCCTGCACGGCCGGTCGGTGGCCCAGTGCCACGGCCGCCGTCGGGTATCGAGTGACGGTCAGATTGGTGAGCACTGTCGCCGCCACCAGAAGCGAGGCACCGAGACCGAGAGCGCTCAGCGCGCCGAACACCGTTCCCAGTGCTCGGCCCCGCCTGACCCTCAGGACGACAGCAAGGACCAGAACCGCCGCCACGACAGCGGTCGCAGTCAACGCGACCGCGGGCACTGCACCGGACAGCAGGGGCAGATGAGCCAGATCGGCAGCCCACCGATGCAGCACCTCGAACTACCTCAGATCGCCGCGAGCGGCCTCGTATGCGGCACCGACGCGGTAGAGCCGCTCGTCCGCGAACGCCGGAGCCATGATCTGCAGGCCCACGGGAAGTCCGTCCTCGGAGGCGAGACCCGACGGTACCGACATCGCGCAATGACCCGCGAGGTTCGTCGGCAGCGTGCAGAGGTCGTTGAGGTACATCGCCATCGGATCGTCCACCTTGTCCCCCAACGGGAATGCCGTCGTCGGGGTCGTCGGCGACACCAGCACGTCGACCTTCTCGTATGCGGCATCGAAGTCACGGGCGATCAACGTGCGCACCTTGAGGGCCGAGCCGTAGTAGGCGTCGTAGTATCCCGCGGACAGGGCGTACGTCCCGATCATGATGCGACGCTTGACTTCCGGTCCGAACCCCTGCGCGCGCGTGGTGGCCATGACCTGCTCGGCGCTGTGCTTGCCGTCGTCGCCCGCCCGCAATCCGTACCGCATGCCGTCGAACCGAGCCAGGTTGGACGACACCTCCGACGGGAGGATCAGGTAGTAGGCGGCCAACGCGTGCACGAAGTTGGGGCACGACACCTCGACCACCTCGGCACCGAGTTCGGTGAGTGTCGCCACCGCGGCATCGAAGGACGAGATGACACCCGGCTGGTACTTGTCCGAGTGCAGTTCCTTCACGACACCGACGCGCACGCCCGTCAGGTCACCGCGAGCACCCTCACGTGCCGCGGCGACCACCGGTCGAACTGCCGTCTCCACCGACGTGGAGTCCCGCGCGTCGTATCCGGCGATGACCTCGTGCAGCAACGCGGTGTCGAGCACGGTCCGGCCACACGGGCCGCCCTGATCGAGTGACGAGGCACAGGCGATCAGTCCATAGCGCGAGACGCTGCCGTAGGTCGGCTTGGTTCCCACTGTGCCGGTCAGTGCCGCCGGCTGACGGATCGATCCGCCGGTGTCGGTGCCGATGGCCAGCGGGGCCTGGTACGACGCAAGCGCCGCAGCGCTGCCGCCGCCCGAGCCGCCGGGGATGCGGGTGGTGTCCCAGGGGTTCTTGGTCGGTCCGTAGGCCGAGTTCTCGGTGGACGAGCCCATCGCGAACTCGTCCATGTTGGTCTTGCCCAGCACCGGAATGCCCGCTGCGCGCAGCTTGGTGGTCAGCGTCGCGTCGTACGGCGACATCCACCCGTCCAGAATCTTGGATCCGGCCGTCGTCGGCATGTCGGTCGTGGTGAACACGTCCTTGAGGGCCAACGGCACGCCGGCCAGAGCCGATGCCGGTGCATGCCCCGCAGTCAATCCCGCATCGACGTCGGTCGCCGCTGCGAGCGCCTCGGCTCCTGCGACATGCAGAAAAGCGTGCAGGTCACCATCGACCTCGGAGATTCGGTCGAGATGCGCCCGAGTCACCTCGACGGCGCTGATCTCACGCGCGTGGATACGGGTGGCGAGCTCGGACGCGTCGAGCTTCGTCAGGTCGGTCATTCGCTCTCTCCCAGAATTTGCGGCACCGCGAAACGGCCCTCCTCGGCGTTCGGTGCACCGGACAGCGATTGCTCCGGCGTCAGGCCGGGAACGATCACGTCGGGACGCGTCACATTCACGATGTCACTGGGGTTGGCTGTCGGCGGAACGTCGTCCGTCGCCACCTCGGCCACTGCCTTGACGTGATGAAGAATCGAGTCCAACTGGCCGGCGAACTCGTCGAGTTCGGCGTCGCTGAGAGCCAAGCGCGACAGCCGGGCGAGGTGAGCGACCTCGTCGCGGGAGATGTCTGGCACCGCGTAGACCCCTTTCAGACGGTAGAAGCGGAGCCTGCAGAAGCGGCCCCGTATTCGTGCAGAGCGAACCTCACGGGTTCGCGAACGCGGTCCAGCCTAGTGCGTAGTGTTACGCGGGCTTTCGCGCACTCCTCGTGGGCACAGCGGGTGTCGGAATTGTCACGGCCCGCGTTGCGCGACGTACCGGACAGGTCGAAGATGCAAGGATTGCTCGCGCCGGGGTGCATCTTGTTCCCAGGAGTGGAGCCTGCGGAACGACCCCAGAGCGACATTCCACCTGCCAGCAACGACCGATGAGGCTGGGGTGGCCGAAGTACATCAGAAGTCGAAAGGGAGCGTGACATGTCCTACCTACTCCGCGTCCAACTGCCGGACCGGCCGGGCAGCCTCGGATCGTTGGCCGTCGCGCTCGGTTCGGTCGGGGCGGACATCCTCTCCCTCGACGTCATCGAACGCGGCGACGGTTACGCAGTCGACGATCTGGTGGTCGACGTTGCTCCGGGTTCGCTTCCGGACACGCTGATCACTGCTGCCGAGAACCTCACCGATGTCCGGGTCGATTCCATCCGCCCGTACACCGGCGTCCTCGACACGCACCGCGAACTGGAATTGATCGATCGCGTCGCAGCGGCGTCCGACGATCGACTTCAGGTGCTCGTCGACGGAGCTCCCCGCGTCCTTCGAGTGGGGTGGAGCACTGTCGTCGCCACCAACGCGCACGGCCCGTTCCGTCTGGTGGGCAGCTCGGGGGCTCCCGAGACTCACGCCGCGGAGCTACCGTGGTTCCCGCTGCACGCCCCCGCCGCTCTGGATTCCGACGCCGAGTGGGTGCCCCAGGTATGGCGCGACATGGACACCAAGATCGCCGCTGCGCCCCTCGGCAACACCGGCACCGTGCTGATGCTGGGCAGGCCTGGAGGCCCGGAGTTCAGGCCCTCGGAGGTTGCCCGGCTCGGCTATCTCGCCGGCATCGTCGCGACGGTATTGAACTGACGCCACCGAACTGACGCGACCGGCCCGATCAGTCCGCCGAACCGGGTTCTGCGTCGGTCGGAGCCACTGCGTCGGGTCCCTCGGTCAACAGCAGGGTGAATCCCGCTTCGTCGAGCACCGGCACGCCGAGCTCGATTGCCTTGTCGTGCTTGGACCCAGGAGCTTCGCCGACGACGACGAACGCTGTCTTCTTGGACACCGAACCTGCAGCCTTGCCACCTCGCAGCAGAATCGCTTCCTTGGCCTCGTCGCGTGAATAGGACGTCAGCGACCCGGTGACCACGATCGACAGCCCCTCGAGATTGCGGTCGATCGACGCATCGCGCTCGTCTTCCATTCGCACGCCCGCGGCCCGCCACTTGTCGACGATGGCGCGGTGCCAGTCGACCTCGAACCACTCGGAGACCGCGGCCGCGATGGTGCCGCCCACCCCGTCGACCGCCGAGAGTTCCTCGACGGACGCTGCCCGGATCCGCTCGAGGCTGCCGAACTCCCCCGCCAGCGCGCGGGCTGCGGACGGCCCCACGTGTCGAATCGACAGACTGACCAGCACCCGCCACAGCGGCTGGTTCCGTGCGGTGGCCAGGTTGTCGAGCAACTTTCGACCGGTGGCAGACAACGCCCCGGACTTGGTGCGAAAGATCGCCGTCTTCATCAGGTCGTCTTCGGTGAGCGAGAACAGATCGCCTTCGTCCTCGATCGCACCGGTGGCCAGGAGGTCGGATGCGGCCTCGTAGCCCAGACCCTCGATATCGAATCGCTGCCGCTCGGCGACGAAGAACACTCGCTCGCGACGTTGCGCCGGGCAGAACTGCGAGTTGGGGCACCGCAGGTCGGCGTCGCCCTCCTTGGCCGGGGCCAGGGGCGTCGAGCACTCCGGGCACTCGGTGGGCATGACGAACTCGGTCTCGTCACCGGTCCTGGCGTCGACGACGGGGCCGAGAACCTCCGGAATGACCTCTCCCGCTTTGCGAATGGTCACGGTGTCGCCGATCAGAACGCCCTTGCGCTTGACCTCCGAGCCGTTGTGCAGCGTTGCGAGCGACACCGTGGAGCCGGCCACGAGTACCGGCGTCATGTACGCGAACGGCGTCACTCGGCCCGTCCGGCCCACGCTGACGCGGATGTCGAGCAGCGTCGTGGTGACTTCCTCGGGTGGGTACTTGTACGCGATGGCCCACCGCGGCGCGCGAGACGTCGTCCCGAGTCGACGATGCAGCGACATGTCGTCGATCTTGACGACCAGGCCGTCGATTTCGTGTTCGACGTCGTGTCGGTGCTGGTCCCAGTAGACGACTTTCTCGATGACGGCGTCGACGCCTCGCACGCGGGTCGTGTGGGTGGAAATGGGCAGACCCCAGGCGCGGAGTGCCTCGTAGGCGTGCCACTGCGACTCGGGTGTGAACCCCACCATGCGGCCGAAGCCGTGGCAGATCATTCCCAGACGACGCTTGGAGGTGACCGCCGGATTCTTCTGTCGCAGCGACCCGGCCGCCGAGTTCCGTGGATTCGCGAACGGGGGCTTGCCCTCGGCCACGAGTGAGGCGTTGAGCGCCTGGAAGTCCTCCAGCCGGAAGAAGACCTCGCCGCGCACTTCCAACAACTCCGGCACGGGGTACTGCTCGGTACCCGTCAGGGTGTCCGGGATGTCCTCGATCGTGCGTGCGTTGAGTGTCACGTCCTCACCGGTACGTCCGTCGCCTCGGGTGGCGCCGCGCACGAGCGTGCCGTTCTCGTACACCAGATTCAGTGCAACGCCGTCGATCTTGACCTCGCACAGATACTCCAGATCCGGCCCTGCCTCGGTCTCGACCCGTTTGGCCCAGGCACGAAGCTCGTCGTGATCGAACACGTTGTCCAAGCTCAACATTCGTTCCAGATGGTCGACGGCGGTGAATTCCGTCGCGAAGCCACCCCCGACGAGTTGCGTCGGTGAATCCGCCGTGCGCAGATCCGGGTGCGCCTCTTCCAGATCGTTCAGCTCACGCAGCAGCGCATCGAACTCGCCGTCGGACACGAGCGGCGCATCGCGAACGTAGTAGCGGAACTGATGACCGCGCACTTCCTCGGCCAGCATCTGCCATCGCTCGCGATCGGCCGACGACGCGGCGTCGAGTTCGACATCGACGGTCCCTGCGGTCTTGTCGTTTGCTACGGGCGGTTCGGTCGATTCGGGCACGTGTCGAAGATTATCCGACCCCACCGACAGAGTGGCACCGGCTGCAGCGCAGCGACTACCGTCCCATCAGACCCAGCAACAGCGTCGCGGCGACGATCGCCACCGCACAGATACCGGCGGTCAATGCGAAGCCGGTCACGAAGGAGTCGGCGTAGATGCCGCCGAGCACGGAGGCCATCACCGACAACAGCACTCCGGCGGGTAGTCCACGTCGCTGGGCATCCGATAGCCGATACATCGCACGATCATCGCAGAGGTCGCACCCGAGCACACCGGCGCATCGAACGACGTCGGTTCGAGGCCTCAGATCTCGTCGATGACCAAGCTGTTTCCACCGGACTGCTTGGACCGGTACATCGCCGCGTCCGCCGTGCGGGCTGCTCTGCCGACCACCGACTTGCCCACGTCCCACAGAGCCGAGTCTTCGCGCAACAACGCCATTCCCACACTGACGGTGACGGGGATGTCGTCACGGCGGTCCCAGAGCACTCGAACGACGTCGAAGCCGAGATCGACCATCCCCCGCGCATCACCGACCATGGCGACGAGGAACTCCTCGCCACCGGTTCGGGCGAGCACTCCGCCCTGATGCCGGACCAAGCGGCGCAGCCGATCGGCGACCCGCACGATCACTTCGTCGCCGCGGCTGTGCCCGAATCGGTCGTTGACCGACTTGAACTTGTCGATGTCGACAACCAGGAAGGCCATGGACATACCCCGCTTGCTGGCCTGGTGCCACAGGTCCAGCAGTTCGCTGTCGATACCGCGCCGGTTGTACACCCCGGTCAGTGGATCGAGAACCGACCGCTTGGCGTCGTTGGACAGCGTCGTCCACGCCACTTGAGCGAACACGGGTACTCCCACTGTCGCCAGAAGGAGAACCACCGTCGCGGTCGCGACAGCGGGTCCGTCGATCGAGTCCACCTCGCCGTCCATCACCGACAGGAAGGTCCGAACGCCGAACCCGATGATGAACGTCGCGGTCCACACGAGGTGCGCCACCAGCAGTCGCGGACTGAGGAAGTAGGTGCAGAACGCTCCGGTGACTGCGAACAGCACGGTTCCGATCAACGACGCGACAGGTGCGTACAGAATCAACACCGAGGTCGTGAGAATGTCCCCGAAGGCCAGAAACACGACGAAGAATTTCTTCCCCGGCAGCGGCCCGAGGACGCACCGTGCGGCGACGAACACCTGAGTGACGAGAACGAAAAAAACCCATCCGATCGCCACACTGCCCTGAGGACCGAGGTCGCTGAACAGCATCAGAATCGAGGTGAAGGCATAGATCGTGGTGGCGGTGCCGAACACGGCACGAATGATCCCGGTCAGCGGACGGGTCGACCGGTGATTGAGGATCCACTCGAAATCGTGCGGGGCCCGATACCAGTCGGAGGTGGCCGCGGCCAGTTTCGCGAGGAGGCCTCGGCGGTGCCTGCCGGAACGCCGGAGGGAGGCAACCTCATCGAAGTCCCGACCACCTGATGCCATTTCCGAACTCCCACGTATTCAACAGACCCCCAACGGCCATGTGAATAGTGTCACACCTGTTCGGTGTCCTGACGGGAGTGGGCTCGATCGGCAGAAGACCCCGGTGTTTCACTCCGACCGGCTGTGGGATCTCACAAAGAATCGGGTGAGTCTCCGAACGCGGCAGCCACGTCGTGGGCGAGTCCTGTTGCGCGACGGGCCCACTCCGGTGTGCTGCCGGCCAATCCACATGCAGGCGTCACAGAGATACGGGAGGCGAGAACCGATCTGTCGAAACCGAGTCGGTCGATCAACGTGACACCCGGCTCGGCCAGTTCACGCCAATGGGGTGGTCGCACGGGGGCTTCGGACGGAATCAACCCGAGCATCAGCGTCTTGCCGGATTGCAGCAGCTCACCGATTCCGTCGAAGTCGCTGCGGCGCAGCGCAGTCGCGTCGACGGCGACCGCAACGGCACGCGAACGGCGAAGCAGGTCGAACGGAACGTCGCCGGCGCAGCAATGCACCGCAACGGGAAGGTCGATCGTCTCGATCAGCGAATCCAGCAGGTCGAGAACATCCGGTTCCGGGACCGCCCGCACCGAATCGAGCCCGGTGATGCCCGTCAGGCTACCGGCCAGAACGGCTGCGAGACTGGGTTCGTCGAGCTGAACGAGGACCTCGACTCCGAGCCGACGCGTCAACTCCGCGCAGTGCAGGCGCAGTCCTTCGCCGAGGGATTCGGCGAAATGCCGCAGCGCCCCGCGATCGGTCAGGGCCCGATGCCCGTGCCGAAGTTCGACCTGCGCTGCCATCGTGAACGGACCGGCGGCCTGGACCTTGATGGTGCGGCCGCTGCCGCGAAGCCCCGACACCTCCCACAGTTCCTCGAGCACGTCGAGGTCCTCGGCCAGGAAATCGGTCGCCCGGCGACCGGCGAGCATCGGACGTGGAACGACCCGATAGCCGGAGGTGCGCACGTCCAGTTCGACATCGACCATGATGGCTCCGGTGCGACCGATCATGTCGGCACCAAGGCCGCGGGCCGGAAGTTCGACGATGTGCGGTAGCTCGGTGAACTCCCCGACGACGACTGCCGCGGCCTCACGGATGTCGGTGCCCGGCCACGAACCGATGCCGGTCGACAGTCCAGCGAAATCGCTCGGTGTCACTCGCGCTCGGATCGAGTGCCCGAGATGGTCGAGCTACCGATGACGATGTCTCCGTGAATGTCCTTGCGGTACAGCACCGCTGCCTGCCCCTTGGCCACACCGGTCAGTGGAGCCCGCAGTTGGATCTCCATACCGTCGCCCGCTGCCTCGGCGACGGCCTCGGTCAGTCCGCCGTGTGCACGAACCTGGACCACGCACTCGATGGGGCCGGTCGGGGCGGTACCTTCGGTCCATACCGCACGGTCTCCGCTGATCGCCCAGACGTCGAGCTTCTGCGCAGAGCCGACCATGACCGTGCCACTGTCGGGTTCGATCGACGTCACGTAGCGGGGACGGCCGTCCGCGGCCGGTCCTTCCACGCCGAGACCCTTGCGCTGGCCGATGGTGAAGCCGTGCACGCCCTCGTGATCCGCCAGTTCGACTCCGGTCTCGGAGTCGACCACCTTGCCCGGGCGCACGCCGATACGGGCACCGAGGAATGCGCGAGTGTCGCCCGAAGGGATGAAGCAGATGTCGTGACTGTCGGGCTTGTCGGCGACGGCCAAGCCACGCTCGGCAGCCTCCTCACGAATCTCCGACTTCGGGGTGTCTCCGATGGGGAACATCGCACGCGAGAGCTGCGCCTGGTTCAGTACGGCCAACACGTACGACTGGTCCTTGTCCGCATCCACGGCGCGGCGCAGCACTCCGTCGTGCAGCTGCGCGTAATGCCCGGTCGCTACGGCATCGAAGCCCAGCGCGAGAGCGCGGTCCGCCAGAGCGGAGAACTTGATCTTCTCGTTGCAGCGCAGGCACGGGTTCGGGGTCTCACCGGCGGCATAGGAGGCGACGAAATCGTCGATGACGTCCTCTTTGAAGCGATCGGCGAAATCCCATACGTAGAAGGGGATCCCGAGTACGTCGGCAGCTCGGCGAGCGTCACCCGCGTCTTCCTTGGAGCAGCAACCACGCGAACCGGTGCGCAGGGCGCCCGGAGCGGTCGACAGAGCCAGGTGCACGCCGACGACGTCGTGGCCCTCGTCCACGGCACGGGCCGCGGCAACAGCCGAGTCGACTCCCCCGCTCATAGCAGCCAGAACACGCATCAGCGATTTCCTCCTCGAGCTCCGACGCCGGCCAATCCGGCGGCACGAGCGCGTTCGACGACCTGCGGCAGAGCCGCAAGCACAGTGGTGACGTCCGATTCGGACGAGCCGGTTCCCAGCGAGAACCGCAGTGATCCACGGGCGACGGACGGATCGCACCCGAGCGCAATCAAGACATGACTGGCGCTGGCCACACCTGCGGTGCACGCCGAGCCCGTCGAGCATTCTATGCCTGCCGCATCGAGCAGCATCAACAAGGAATCACCCTCGCACCCGGGAAAGGTGAAGTGCACGTTCCCGGCCAGCCGGTCGTCGCCTTCCGGCCCGTTGAGGATCGCGTCGGGAACGGCGTCTCTGATTCCGTCGATCAACCGATCGCGGAGTGCTCTCAGTTCTGCGCGGTGCCGCACCGAGTTCTCGACGGTCGACCGCAGCGCAGCTGCCATCGCGACGACGCCCGCAGTGTCCGGGGTGCCCGATCGAACGTCTCGCTCGTGCCCCCCGCCGTGGAAGAGCGGAACACACGGGACCTGGCGGCCGAGCAGCAGCGCTCCGACGCCCTGGGGTCCACCGAATTTGTGTGCGGCGATACTGAGCGCGGACAGGCCGCTCTCGGCGAACCCGACGGGCAGATGCGGCACGGCCTGGACCGCATCGCTGTGCATCGGGACCCCGTACTCGGCGGCCACGGCTGCGAGCTCGGCGATCGGCATGACGGTGCCGATCTCGTTGTTGGCCCACATCACGGTGACGAGTGCGGTTTCGTCGGCATGCAGGGCCAGCTCGGCGCGCAGCGCGTCCGGAGTGACCCGCCCCTCCGCGTCGACCGGGAGCCAGGTGACACTCGCACCATCGTGTGCGACGAGCCACTCCACCGCGTCGAGCACCGCGTGATGCTCCACCGAGCTGGCGATGATCCTGGTCAGTGCGGCATCGGAGTCTCGACGTGCGGCGAAGATGCCCTTGACGGCGAGGTTGTCACTCTCGGTGCCACCGGAGGTGAAGATCACCTCGGACGGGCGCGCACCCAGGTCGGCGGCGATCGACTCGCGCGATTCCTCCACCCGACGCCGAGCGGACCGACCGGAGGTGTGCAGCGAGGACGCGTTGCCCACCGTGGCGAACACAGAGGTCATCGCCTCGATCGCGCTCGGCAGCATCGGGGTCGTCGCTGCATGATCGAGGTACACCGGTGGCCGCGGCGGGACGGGAGCAGTCGTACTGCGCACAGAAGGCATAACAGGCTAGACGATACCCGCTGCCGTGACCGCGGACCTACCTGCGCGAGGTGGGTCCGCGGTCACGGTGATCGATGCTCGGTCAGGCCGCCGCAACCGTCGGCGGCATCGGGCTGCGATCGGCCTCGGCCATCACCTCGTGCACGGTGGGGTCGTAGACGTCCTTCCTCGGTCGTTCCGCAAGCTCCACTCCGTCGCGTCGAATCGCGGCCTCGCACCGTCGGGCGAGGTCGCGTCGATCGCCACCGGGTGCCTCCGGGGCAGTGAACTCGACCTCGGCACGCAATCCGCGCAACCGGAAGATCCGGCCGATGGATGCACCGATCGTTTCGTCTCCCACGAAGCACGTGGCGGTGGTCTGCTCGCCGGTCCGGTCCAGGTAGCGCAGCCGAATGGGCTGTACCCAGGTCTCCGAATCGATCGCGGCCTGAAGCAGCGCCGGCCGTAGCGAGCCGTATGCGCGACCACACCAGGTGGTGGCCTCGGGGAAGACGACGACCGATCCGCCGGCGCGGACACGATCGGCCACCTGATCGACGACGCCGGGGAGCTGATGCAGTCGAGCTCGATCGATCGGAAGTACCTTCATGGCCCGCGCGAGGCGACCGAGCACCGGCCAGTCGATCAGGTCGGCACGTGCGACGAAGGTCGACGGCTGTACCGCGGTGAGCACGACGACGTCGGTCCAGGAGATGTGACCGGCGACGTGCAGTGCGCCTGCGGCGGTTCGGGAGCGTTCGCGCTCGGAGCGAGCGTCGAGCACCGTCAGGTCGATCCCGATGGCGAACAGCAGAGTGCGAGCGCCGATCCGCGTCAGCGAACGGCGAACCCGCGGGAAAGGAACCCCGAGGACGACCAACACCGGCAGCAGCCCGAACGCCGCCACCGCCAGTACGATTCGGAGCGCTAGGACCACTCGTCCCACCGTCGGTGGGTTCTTCGGCAGACAGCCGTCACTGCACGGCGACGACGGCATCCACGCGTGCGCGCGCACGATCGGTCGTGTCACCGGACACCCGACTCGAACGTCGTTGCCGCCGAACGCAAGCGGTCGAGATAGCGAGTGTTGGTCTCGTGCAGGCCGAGCAGAGCGACGAAATCGGCGACACCGAATTCGGGATCGTGCGCCGGCTCACCGCAGATCGAGGCACCGAGTCGAAGGTAACCGTTCATCAACGGCGGCATCGAGGTTCGCTTCGCGGGTTCGATGTCGATCAGGTCCACCCCGTCGACGACGACCGGAGAATACGGCCGGACCCGACGGTCGAGCGGCGTAGCGTGCTTGCCCAACAGGCGGTCTCGAACACTGCGAACGTTGGCCCCGATGAGGTCCCCTGGTGCCGACTGCATGGGCACCGACACGCATCCCATCACCCACTCGTATCCCGTCACATCGAGGTAGTGCAGGATTCCGGCCCACATCAACCCGAGCACGGACCCGGATCGATGGTCGGGATGAACTGCAGCCCTTCCCATTTCGACAATATTCATGCCGACGGGATCGAGTGCGGAGATATCGAATTCGGTAGCCGTGTAGTACCCGCCTGCAGACACGGCGGCCTGCGGCGGCAACATGCGGTAGCAGCCGACGAACGTGTCGGTCCACTGGTCACGAACGAGCAGGTGATCACAGAATTCGTCGAACCGATCGGCGTCGAGGCCGTCGGTGTCGGTGGGAATGGAAAACCCCGGCTCGGAAGCGAACACCTCGTAGCGCAGACGCTGCGCCGCGAGTCGGTGCTCCGGGTCGGTGGACAACACGAGCGAGTAGCGGTCGGTGGCCGGGACGATCGATGCAGTCGAGCTCATGACGGAAGTGGTCATGAGGTGTGTCTAACGAGCGGGGAAGGCCACCGGGCATCGTCGGGGAAACGTGTCGGAAGAGTTTGTGTGAACAAGGTTGCGCTGCTCGACACGACAGGCCCCCACCGCGCGGGCGGTGGGGGCCTGTCGGAACAGCGCTCGGAAGAGCTATCCCTTGTGCTTCTTGACTGCTTCGGTCAGCTGCGGTGCGACGTTGAAGAGGTCACCGACGATGCCGTAGTCGGCGATCTCGAAGATGGGCGCTTCCTCGTCCTTGTTGACCGCGACGATCGTCTTCGAGGTCTGCATGCCTGCACGGTGCTGGATGGCTCCGGAGATACCCAGTGCGACGTACAGCTGCGGGGAGACGGTCTTGCCCGTCTGACCCACCTGGAACTGGCCGGGGTAGTAGCCGGAGTCGACAGCGGCGCGCGAGGCACCGACTGCGGCACCGAGCGAGTCGGCCAGATCCTCGACGACGGAGAACTTGTCGGCACTGCCGACACCGCGTCCACCGGAGACGACGACCGACGCCTCGGTGAGCTCCGGACGGTCGCCGCCGACGATCGGGTCACGCGAGGTGACCTTGACGGCCCCCTCTTCCTGCGCGGGAACCTCGACGGTTTCGCGGGTGCCCGCTCCGGCCTTGGGCTCGGCCTCGACTGCGCCGGGACGCAGCGAGATGACCGGAACGTCGCCGTTGGCCTTGGCCTCGACGGTGAACGCGCCACCGAAGATGGAGTAGACGGCACTGCCGTCGCCGTTCAGGGCGACGACGTCGTTGTGGTAGCCCGAGCCGAGGCGTGCTGCGAGTCGTCCCGCAACTTCCTTACCCTCGATCGTGGCTGCGGTGATGATCGCTGCAGGCGAGACCGACTCCGCGAGTGCCGACAGCACGTCGACCTTCGGGGTGACGAGGAATCCGTCGACTGCGTCGGACTCTGCGGCGTAGATCTTCTCGGCACCGGCTTCGGTCAGCGCGTCGGCGACCTTGTCGGTGGTGCCGACCGGGCCGGTGACGACCGCGGACGGCTCACCCAGCGCGCGAGCGGCGGTGATCAGCTCGGTGCTGACCTTCTTCAGTGTTCCCTCGACGTGCTCCACGAGCACGAGTACTTCTGCCATGACTTGCTCCTCGTTTGTCTTCGATTGCTCGGTGGGGCGGGATCAGATGATCTTCTGGCCGACGAGGTAGGTGGCGATCTTGTCGCCGCCGTCGCCCTCGTCGGTGAGCCGCTCGCCTGCAGTCTTGGGAGGCTTGGGGGTGGACGACGTGACTGTCGTTCCGGCGTTGTCGACGCCGACGATGCCGTCCTCGACACCGATGTCGGCGAGCGTGATGGTCTGCACCGTCTTCTTCTTGGCGGCCATGATGCCCTTGAACGACGGGAAGCGCGGTTCGTTGATCTTCTCGGTGACGCTCACGATGGCGGGCAATGCGGCTTCGAGGCCGAAGATGCCTTCGTCGGTTTCCCGCTCGCCGGTGACCTTGCCGTCGACGACGGTGAGCTTGCGCAGCTGCGTCAGGGCCGGGATCTGAAGGTATTCGGCGATGATCGCGGGAACGGCACCGGTGCGACCGTCGGTGGCCTCGTTGCCTGCGATGATGAGATCGGCCGGCTCGTCGTTCTCGAATGCGACGTTGCCGAGCGCTGCGGCCAGCGCGTATCCGGTCTGGATCGCGTCGGAGCCGTGCAGGGTCGGGTCGTTGAGGTGCACTGCGCTGTCTGCACCCATCGACAAGGCCTTGCGGATGGCATCGGTGGCGCGATCGGGGCCTGCGGACAGAACCTTGACCTCACCGCCCTGGGCTTCCTTGATGAGCAGTGCTTCTTCGACGGCCCGCTCGTTGATCTCGTCGAGGACGGCGTCGGCAGCCTCGCGATCGAGGGTGTAGTCACCGTCGGTGAGCTTGCGCTCGGACCACGTGTCTGGAACCTGCTTGATCAAAACAACGATGTTCGTCATGGGTCTGCGTCGACCTCCTGGTCATGTTCTGCTGATCGTGAGTGTTCTAACGGTTCGTGCAGTTCTACGGTCTGGGACGAGGTTACCTCACCGTAGTTACCCGTGGGTAACATACCTCCCTGCCTGTCCGACCATACATCTGTACCCCGACTGTTATGGAGACCACGTTGGCTTACCTCTCCCACGCCTCCACTAACCTTCCGTCGGTGAACGATTCTTCGGCTCAGGCACCGGTACCGGAACCACTCCCCCTCACCGGCGAGAGAACGGTGCCGGGTATCGCCGAGGAGAACTACTGGTTCCGCCGCCACGAGGTGGTCTACCGCGCACTCGTCGAGCGTTGTCGCGATCGAACGGTGCTCGAAGCGGGATCGGGAGAAGGCTACGGAGCCAACATGATTGCCGATGTCGCGACCCAAGTTCTCGGCCTCGACTACGACGCGTCGGCCGCCGCACACGTGCATGCCCGCTACCCGAGGGTGACGATGCTGCGTGGCAATCTCGACCGCCTTCCCGTCGCCGATTCCTCGATCGACGTCGTCGTCAATTTCCAGGTGATCGAGCACCTGTGGGATCAAGGTGCGTTCCTCGCCGAAGTGCACCGGGTACTCGCACCCGGGGGGATTCTGTTGATCAGCACGCCGAACCGCATCACGTTCTCGCCCGGCCGCGACACACCGCTCAACCCCTTCCACACCCGCGAACTCGACGCGGCCGAACTGACCGAGCTTCTCGTGGACGCTCGGCTCGAGGTCGACGAACTCACCGGAGTGCGGCACGGACGCACCCTGGCCGCTCTCGACGCCAAGCACGGCGGTTCGTTCATCGACGCCCAGATCGAACGAGCCCTGGCCGGTGAACCATGGCCTGCCGAACTCACCGAGGACGTCGCGGCAATCTCGATCGACGATTTCGACATCAGCGCCGACCGTATCGACGACAGCCTCGACCTGGTCGCCGTCGCCCGCAAGAGCTCGAGCACGGTGATCGGGTGACATCCGGTGCAACCGTGCCGGGCATGTTCTCCCTCGTTCTGCACTCCCACCTGCCGTGGTTGGCCAATCACGGACGCTGGCCGGTAGGCGAGGAATGGCTGTATCAGTCCTGGGCCGACTGCTATCTGCCGCTCACCGCGGCACTGGAGCAGCTGGCCGACGACGGCTACACCGACGTGCTGTCGCTGGGGATCACCCCGGTGCTCGCTGCTCAACTCGACGACCCACACTGCCTGTCCGGAATGCACCACTGGCTCGGAAACTGGCAGCTCAGAGCGCACGAGGCGACCGACCGCGACCTGTCCGTTCGTGAACATCGAGGTTCTGCCGCTGCGCTCGATCGGTTCGAGTCCCGGTGGCGGCACGGCGGGTCCGCGGTGCTTCGACCGCTGGTCGACACCGGGACAGTCGAACTGCTGGGCGGCCCGTTGGCGCACCCGTTCCAGCCGCTGCTCGATCCCCGACTACGCGCATTCTCGCTTCGGGAAGGCCTGCTCGACGCCCGTGCTCGATGGGGCACCACGCCCCGAGGCATCTGGGCACCCGAATGCGGATTCACCCCCGGCATGGAAACCGAATACGCCGCGGCCGGGGTCTCGCACTTCATGGTCGACGGGCCTGCGATGCGCGGCGACACCTCCCTCGGCAGGCCGGTGTGGGACTCCGATGTCGTTGCGTTCGGACGCGATCTTCCGGTCAGCTACCGCGTCTGGTCACCGAAGTCCGGCTATCCCGGCCACGGTTCCTATCGGGATTTCCACACCTACGATCACGCCACCGGTCTCAAGCCGGCCCGGGTCACCGGCCGCTCCGTCGCGTCGAACGACAAGGCTCCCTACGATGCCGAGCGGGCTGCGGCCACGGTGGACCGTCACGTCGCCGACTTCGTCGATGTGGTTCGCAGGCGCCTGATCTCCGAATCCGAGCGGATCGGTCGCGACGCCCTGGTCGTCGCTGCATTCGACACTGAGCTGTTCGGACACTGGTGGCACGAGGGCCCACAGTGGCTCGGCAAGCTCATGCGCGCGCTTCCCGCCGCTGGCATCACCGTCGGCACGCTCGGCGATGCGCGCGAGCAGGGTTACGTCGGAGCGCCACTCGAACTGCAGGATTCGTCGTGGGGATCGGGCAAGGACTGGCGCGTGTGGGCGGGCGACGACGTCGCCGACCTGGTCGCGCTCAACTCCGAGGTGTCTCGGACCGCTCTCGACGCCGTAGATACCGCCCGAGATGCGCAGCGTCGCGCCGGTGGACCGGAACTACGCAATCGGGTCAACGATCAGCTACTGCGTGAGACACTGATGGCCGTGGCCAGCGACTGGGCATTCATGGTCAGCAAGGATTCCGCCGCAGGCTATGCCCGGGAACGGGCGCACGTCCACGCACATGCGCTGCGCGAGATCGCTGCCGCGGCCGCAGGTGGTTCACCCGGCCGGGCGCACGACCTGGCTGGGCAATGGAACCGCGCGGACGGACTGTTTCCTGCGCTGGATGCGCGCCGACTGCCCGGTGCACACGGTGGCGGCGAGCGAGAAGGTGCAGGGGGGCGTCGATGAAGATTCTGATGGTGTCGTGGGAGTACCCACCCGTGGTGGTCGGCGGTCTCGGTCGGCACGTGCATCACCTGGCGACCGAACTGGTCCGATGCGGGCACGAGGTCGTGGTTCTGTCGCGTCGACCCACCGGAACCGACGCCGCCACTCACCCGACGTCCCATCACATCGAGGACGGGGTGCTCGTGGTCGCCGTCGCCGAGGACCCGGCTCACTTCGTCTTCGGTGAGGACATGCTCGCGTGGACCCTCGCGATGGGGCACGCGATGGTGCGTGCCGGCGTCGCGCTGGGAAAGCCGGGTCTGGGAGACGGCTGGCAACCCGACGTCGTTCATGCCCACGACTGGCTCGTCGCGCATCCGGCGATCGCGCTCGCCGAGTTCTACGACGTGCCTCTCGTCTCGACCATCCACGCCACCGAGGCCGGACGCCACAGCGGTTGGATCTCCGGCCCCGTCAACCGCCAGGTGCACTCCGTCGAGTGGTGGCTCGCCAACGATTCCGATGCGGTGATCACCTGCTCGGCTTCGATGAAGGACGAGGTCACCACCCTGTTCGGAGTATCCGAGTCGGCGGTGAAGGTGATTCGCAACGGAATCGACCGGTCCACCTGGCACTTTCGGCGACGAGAGCCTCGATCGGAGCCGGCCAAGTTGCTCTACGTCGGCCGACTCGAGTACGAGAAGGGCATCCAGGATGCCATCGCAGCCCTACCCCGCATCCGACGAAGCCACCCGGGTACCACCCTGCACATCGCCGGCGAAGGAACACAGTTCGCTTGGCTGGCCGGTCTGGCGCGCACGCACCGAGTTGCCCGCGCAGTCTCGTTCCTGGGCAACCTCGACCACACCGAACTACTCGGCTGGCTGCACGGAGCCGATGCCATCGTCCTGCCCAGTCGGTACGAACCGTTCGGCATCATCGCGCTCGAGGCCGCCGCTGCGGGCACCCCGCTCGTCGCGTCCACCGCAGGCGGTCTGGGTGAAGCCATCGTCGACGGCGTGACCGGCCTGTCCTTCGAGCCCGGCGACGTCGGTGGGCTGGCCGCCGCCGTGCGGCGTGTTCTCGACAACGCCGATGCCGCCCAGGAACGTGCCGTGGCCGCCCGCGAGCGCCTCACCGTCGATTTCGACTGGAAGCACGTCGCCGAATCGACGGCCGAGGTCTATCTGGAAGCCAAACGCAAGGTTCGGCATCCGCTGGCTCGCCCGCACATCGTCGAGCGCGCGCTCCCCGGCCGTACCTGAAAACAGGAAGGTCAGTTCTCCCGCGCCGCCTCGGCCTGTCCGAGAGCCTTCTTGCGGGCGATATCCTCCAGCGCAGCAATGTACTTCGCGCGTTCGGCAGCACCTGCCTCCCAGGCGACCTTGCGATTGCGGACGACCTTGGCCGGGGCACCGACCGCGATGCTGTAGTCCGGGATCTCACCCTTGACCACCGCATGGGCTCCCAGCACGCAGCCCCGGCCGATCCGGGTCTCGCGCAGGATGGTCACCTTGGCCGCGATCCACGTGTCCGGACCGATTCTCACGGGCCCCTTCACGATCCCCTGATCCTTGATCGGCATGTTCACATCGTCCATCCGATGATCGAAATCGCAGATGTAGCACCAGTCGGCCACCAGCGTCGACGCGCCGATCTCGATGTCGAGGTAGGTGTTGACGACGTTGTCCTTGCCGAACACCACCTTGTCGCCGATCCGCAGCGAACCCTCGTGGCAGCGAATGGCATTGCCGTCGCCGATGTGTACCCAGCGACCGATCTCGAGGCGCGAGAGCTCGGGAGTGGAATGAATCTCGACGTTCTTGCCGAGAAACACCATGCCCTTGAGGATCACGTGCGGATTGGCCAGCTTGAACTTCGCGAGGCGGTAGTAGCGCACCAGGTACCACGGTGTGTACGCCTTGTTGGCGAGCACCCAGTCGAGGGACGCACGCGTGAGGAACCGCGCCTGTTCGGTGTCGCGTCGTCTCGACCCGCGCCAGCGTGTCCGCAGCGGCGCGTTCCACATACTCGTCATGGACGTTCACCCTAGTTTCTCGTTCGCCCGCTCTCTGCCGCCACCCTCGCGCGGGCTAGGGTTGCCTGTCGACTGTTGCTCGTCGGCAGGACGAACACAGACGCCCCGGCACCACGTCGGGCACGGACTCGAGTCATGGGGAGCGATCGATGCGCGGCGTCAGGGCCAAGGGCAGGACCGGCAGAAAGGTCACGGCGGTCGCAGCAGCGCTCGCGCTGGTGACCGTGAGCGGCTGCGGCACCGATACGTCGGCCATAGAACCACTCTCTCCCGATTCGTGGCCTGCAGCGCACGCGAACTCGCACAACAGCGGTGCCACCGCAGTGTCGGTGTCGACTCCACTGTCCCTGGACTGGACGCGCCCCACCGGCGGCACGGTGACCTCTCCGGTGTCCATCGGGTCGACCGGTCAGATGTTCGTCACTGCCGCCACCGAATCCGGCTGCAACCTCTTCTCCTTCGAGATCGACTCCGCACGCAAGCGCTGGTGCAATCGCGTCGGGCCGTCCGTCGTCACTGCCACGCCGACCGTCGATTCGGCCATCAACGTCTACATCGGCGACGACGGCGGCATGAACTCGTACAACGACCACGGGCAACTACGTTGGCGCACACCGGTGTACGGAGTGCCCAAGTCCGCCCAGTTCCTCGGGGACGGCAGCGTGCTCTCGGTCACCCAGATGGGGCAGGTCAGCGTTCTGGATTCGCAGAACGGGCAACTTCGAGTACCGATCCTGGATCTGATTCCGACGCCGAATTTCCTGACCGACCCGAATTCCGATTTCCTGCCGGTCGACACCGGGCTCGCCCAGTGCAGCTCGGGTGGATCCGAATGCCCCGTCCCCGCAGCGCCCGCGGTCGACAGTGCGACCGGAACGATCTACTTGACACTGTGGCGTCCCGGTTCGATTGCGCCACAGCTCGTTTCCCTGCAGTACAACCGAGACGGCTCTCCCGGTCTCGTCGAACGTTGGTCCTCGGACCTGCTGCCCGCCGGAGTCGCATCGAGTCCGGTGCTGTCCGAGGACGGGTCGACGGTCTACCTGGCCGATGTCGACGGCAGGCTGACCGCGTTCGACACCGCCGACGGGCGACAGAAGTGGACCGAGGGCACCGGGCTCGGCATCGGTGCGAGTCCCTCGATCGCCTCGGACGGCACGATCGTGCCCTCGGGCGGCGACGGCACCCTCGTCGGCGTCCGAGACAACGGAGATTCCGCCGAGCGAGTCTGGGTTCGCGACGACATCGAACAGGCAGGCAGCGCAGCCCAATCCGCAGACGGACGCGGGCACATCGTCGTTCGCGAAAACGACGGACTGGCACTGCTCACTTTCGACGCAGCCACCGGTGAGACGGTGGATGTGCAGTCCCTTCCCGACGTCGTCGGCACCACCGTCGGCACCTCCCTCGGCCCGGACGGCCAGGTCGTCACCGCAAGCTACCTCGGCGAAATCTTCACCTACACAGGCTGACCGATAGCGCCCGGAGCGCAGACGAACGCCACCGCAGACCGTTCGACTCGGGCGATCACCACCGACAACGCCACGGATCCGCGCAGTTTGAGCCTGGGCCGCAGTATTGCCGGATCCACGTCGACCCCGCGGACGAGAATCTCCACCGAGCCGCAGTCCATCCGATTCAGTTGTTGCCGAAGCACTTTCTCCGAGAACTTGGACTGCTCCAGAATCCGAAAGCCGCGCACCCCGCCCGGGACGGTGTCGCCGGTCAGATACGCGATTCTCGGATCGAGTTGCCACAGACCGAATCTGGCACCGTAGTGCCGAACCAAACCGGCCCTGACCACCGCGCCGTCCGGATCGACGAGGTAGCTGCCAGGGGGCCGAACCGGAATGTCGTCGGATTCTGCATCGGTGAACTCCAGAACACTGCCGTCGGACCGAAGAACAGCTGCCCGACGCCGAACACCGTTCTCGCTCAACCCTTCCGACCAGAGGCACGCTTCTCGCACTCCCCCGTCGAGCGAGACCACCTCGATCTCGCCTGCCCAGTCGACCGCGTCGAAATCCAGGCCGGGCGCACACTTGACGACCAGGTCTCGGCCCCGATAGGCGTCGAACAGGTCCGGTAGCGGTGGTTGCAGCGCCGCCGGGTCGTGGCGTCGCCGCCCACCTGCTCGGCGGCCGGGATCGGCCACGACGACGGTGTCGCGCGTCGTCGGTGTCAGAGCGTCGGCGCGCAGCACGGTGGCGTCCGGGACGTTGTGTGCGGCCATCCGAAGCCGAATCGGGTCGAGATCGCTGCCCACCGCCAACTCCGTCGTGCCGACCAGCACGGACAGTTCACTGCCGATCGAACACGTGACATCGTGCACCCGTCGTCCGGCGAGTCGAGCGGCCCGCCTGCGCGCGACGAGCGTCGGCGTGGCCTGCTGTACCGCCTCGTCGGTGACCCACCATCGGTCGGAGTCCAACAACTTCACTCGGGCCTTGCGGCGGACCGTCACGGTTTCGATCAGTGCACTCGCGTGGTCGGGGAAGCGAGTGCGCACCGAGGCCGTGTCGCGCACCGATGTTCGAGCGCTGAGCTCGAGGTCGTCGACCTCAGCAAGCGCTCCGGCACCGGCCTCGCTTCGTAGGAAGTCGAGGTCGGTGCCGGTGAATTCGTAGCCCACTAGCGGACTCGAGCGCAGAGTCTGCGGCGGTCCGAGCCGATCAAGCGCGAGGAGCGGGCTTGGTGCCGGAGATCATCACGTTGTAGAACAGTCCGCGCGGTACCACGTGCTGCAGCACGTTCTCGTCGACCCAGCTCAGTGTCTTCCATCCACCGAAGGCGAACTTCGCCCAGTTCCACCCCAGCTTGCCCGCGGGTACAGCGGCCTCGAAGGTACGCACCGGCCAGCCGAGCAGAGCGGCGGCGAACTCCTCGGTGTTCGCCTGGACGGACTCCGCACCGGCCGAGAGCGCGATGTTCTCGAGATCGGTCGGATCGAACGTGTGCAGGTCGACAACGGCCTCCAGCGCCGCTGCTCGCGAGGATTCGTCGAGCTCTTCCTGTGGCTTGCGCCAGCTCGCCAGGAACGGGAGCTTGGTGGCGCGGGTGGTCGCTTCCCAGGTGATGCGTCCGAGCCAGCGTGCGTAGAAGTTGCCCACCGTGGTGGGTTCGCCCGCGAACACGAAGCGGCCGCCCGGTTTGAGCACCCGCAGCACCTCGCGCAGGGACTGTTCGACGTCCGGGATGTGGTGGAGGACGGCGTGCCCGACGACGAGATCGAACGTGTCGTCTTCGTATGGAATGGTCTCCGCGTCGGCGACGCGGCCGTCGACGTCCAGGCCGAGGTGCTCGGCGTTGCGAAGAGCGACCTTGACCATGCCGGGCGAGAGGTCGGTGACCGAGCCCTTGTCTGCGATGCCGGCCTGCATCAGGTTCAGTAGGAAGAACCCGGTACCGCAGCCCAGTTCGAGCGCGCGGCCGTACGGCAGTGCGGACTGCGCCGACGCGTCACCGGAGACCGCCTGGTCGAACCTGCCGCGCGCGTAGTCGATGCATCGCTCGTCGTAGGAGATCGACCACTTGTCGTCGTAGGTCTCGGCTTCCCAGTCGTGATAGAGCACCTGCGCCAGTTTGGTGTCCGTCCGGGCTGCCTCGACCTGCTCGGCAGTGGCATGCGGATTCGGGGCTGGATCGACCTGGCGGTCATCGATCTCGGACGAGGCCGAAGGCATCGCATTCGAGATCGATCGATCGACACCGTCGTGGGGGCTTGCAGTCATCAGGCGAGCCTACTATCCGGTAGCTGTGGAACAACTCTTCTCCGTGGGGCCGTTGCTTCACCGTCCGGTGAAGGTCGCCTTTCCCGGGCCGTCGGCCACGAAGGACTTCATGCCGATCGTGCGATCGTCGGTCGCGAACAAGGCCGCGAACTGCTGCGCCTCGATCCGCAGACCGGTGGTGAGATCGACGTCGAGCCCCTGGTCGATCGATGCCTTGGCCGCTGCGAGCGCTCGCGATGCACCCGTGGTGAACTGCATGGCCCAGGCGCGGGCGGCGTTGTAGACCTCGTCCGGTGCCACCACCTCGTCCACCAATCCGATACGCAACGCTTCCTCGGCACCGACGAAGCGGCCGGTGAAGACCATGTCCTTGGCACGGCTCGGGCCGATCAGCCGAGCCAGCCGCTGCGTTCCGCCGCCGCCGGGAATGACACCGAGCAGCACCTCTGGAACACCGAACTTCGCGTTGTCGCCCGCGATCCGGCGGTCCGCACCCAATGCGACCTCGAGCCCACCACCGAGTGCGTATCCGGTCACCGCCGCAACGACGGGCTTGGGAATGGTACTGAGCGAGCCGAGGGCGGACTGCATATCTTCGGCGATCTCGGCCATCTCGGCCGCGGACAACGCCACCATCTCCTTGATGTCGGCACCGGCGGCGAAGACCTTCTCGCCGCCATAGACGACGACGGCCTTGACCTCGGAATTCACCGTGGCCTCGCGGGCCGCCGCTCGGATCTCCTCCTGCATCTGCCGATCGAGCGCATTCATCGGCGGACGATCCAGGCGAATGGTGCCGATACCGTCGGATACTTCGAGATTCACGAACTCAGCCATGGGCCGAAAGGCTACCGGGCCTCGGACGGACGATCCGACCAGGGATGTCGCGTTCCGGCGTAGTACGCATCGTCGCCCTCGAAGACCACCCGGACCGTACCGTCGTCGCGGGTGAGAATCGGAAGCACCGGGGCGATCTCGCGGTCGTGCTCGACGACCTGCGCGACGGTGTCGAACCGAGACAGTGCGTCCAGTTGGCTCCAGGTCGGCGGAAGGAGAATTGTGTTTCCCGCCCGCCAGTCCGCCAGTGCGTCACCGGTCGAGCGCCAACTCACCGACGCTGCCTCGCTGGTCTCGCCGTCCGCACTCTGCCCCTCGGGCAGTACCGCAACGAAGAACCGGGTGTCGTACCGTCGCGCTTCGCCCACCGGGGTGATCCAGTGCGACCACGGCCGGAGCAGATCCGACCGCAGCACGAGGTCGTGGGCGGTGAGGAATTCCGCAAACGACACCTCACGGCGCTCGAGCCGACCCCGCTCCGCCGCGAACGGAGCGGTATCGGCAACGATCGAATCCGGCGTCGAGCCGGCCAACAGCACGCCGCACTCCTCGAACGTTTCGCGCGCCGCAGCACACACAAGTGCCTGGGCCTTGCCCTCGTCCGTTCCGAAGCGCTCGGCCCACCACGACGGCGGCGGCCCTGCCCAGCGGACGTCCGCTGCCGCGTCCGAGGGGTCGACGCCGCCACCGGGAAACACCGTCATGCCGCCCGCGAATGCCATCCCACCGACTCGCTCGAGCAGGAAAACCTCGATGTCGGGTCGTGACAGACCGTCACGAATCAAGATGACCGTCGAGGCGTCCCGCGCCTGCGCGTGATCGGCAGCACTGTTCGAGCTCATGCAGGGCAACGTACCGCTGCGCTTCGCAGCGGAATCGCTCGGTCCGCTCTACCGGCGGTGCGCTCCTGCAGCGCGGGTCCGCCGCGCGAAGAACCGACCGTCGACGCGATCGAGTGCGATCGACTGACTGAACGCCTCGGTCAGGTTCTCTGCGGTGATGACGTCGTCCATGAGTCCCTGCGCCACCACGCCGCCTTCCTTGAGCAACAACGCGTGACCGAAGCCCGGCGGGATCTCTTCCACGTGGTGGGTGATCAGCACGGTCGCGGGGGCGTCGGGATCGGCAGCGAGGTCGGTCAGGCGTGCCACCAGCTCCTCGCGTCCACCGAGGTCGAGGCCGGACGCCGGCTCGTCCAGCAAGAGAAGTTCGGGGTCGGTCATCAGGGCGCGGGCGATGAGAACACGCTTTCGTTCGCCTTCGGACAGCGTGCCGTAGGTGCGGGTGGCGAGATGTTCGGCACCGAGGCTCTCGAGCATCTCGACTGCGCGCTCGGTGTCGACCGCGTCGTATTTCTCTCGCCAACGCCCCAGTACCGAGTAGCCGGCGGACACCACCAGATCGGACACGAGTTCGTCGGCGGGAATGCGCTGTGCAAGCGAGGAGGACGACAGGCCGATCCGCGGTCGGAGTTCGGAGACGTCGGTTTTGCCCATGATTTCGCCGAGAACGTGGGCGACACCGGACGTGGGATGGATCTCGGCCGCAGCGATACGAAGCAGGGACGTCTTCCCGGCGCCGTTCGGGCCGAGCACGACCCACCGTTCGTCCAGTTCCACCTTCCAGGTGACGGGTCCCACCAGGGTCGCACCGCCACGGCGGACGACTACGTCGGTGAAATCTACGAGCAGGTCGGGATCCGGTTCAGACACGACGCCTATCTTCCCGCACATCGACCGTGCATTCACGGCAGGATGTGCACGCGTGTCGCCCAATGACGATCTGCCTCGTAGCTCCCGCCGGACCGCCGGCGGCGAGTCCGCCTCGAATCCCCCCGGGTCTCCGTTCCCGCTGGGTGCCACTGCACTGTCGACTGGCACTCAATTTGCAGTCCATGCACCCGAGGCCGATGGAGTCGAGGTATGTCTGATCGATCCGGACGGCGGTGAACGTCGGGTGGAGCTGACCACCCGCACCTTCGGGGTTCGACATGCCTTCGTCCCGGGAGTGCGCCCCGGTGAGCGATACGGCTTCCGCGCCCACGGAAAATGGGATCCGCACTCCGGCCGTAGGTTCAACGGCGCGAAGATTCTGCTCGATCCCGCCGCGCGCCAGGTGACGGGCGCATTCGGAGATCCGTCGGCACTGCTCGCCTACGACGACGACCCGTTCGGTGCGCCCAGTTCTCGGAACTCGCTCGGACACGTCCCGCTCGGCGTCGTCCGCGCAGCTGCCGATCGAGTCGGCCGTCACGCGCGCCCCGACGTGCCCTGGGACCGAACGGTACTCTACGAGCTGCACGTGGGGTCGTTCACGGCCCGCAATCCTGCTGTGCCCCAGCATCTTCGCGGGACATACCTGGGTCTCGCCGAGCCTGCGGTGCTCGAACATCTCGGGCGCATCGGCATCACGTCGGTCGAATTGTTGCCCGTACACACCACATTCACCGAACCCGGGGTCCGCGCCCGGGGTAAGCGAAACCACTGGGGGTACTCGACGGGTGCGTACTTCGCACCCGACCCGCGTTTCGCCGCTGTTCCCGGTGACGAGGTGGACGAATTTCGCACCATGGTCGACGCGCTGCACGCTGCCGGGATCGAGGTGATCCTCGACGTCGTCTACAACCACACGTGCGAATCCGCGGTCGACGGCCCCTCGATCAGCTGGCGTGGGCTCGATGCGCCCGGCTACTACCTGCTGGACGGACGCGGATCGGACGTCGATCTGACCGGCTGTGGCAACACTCTCGATTCCGCATCACCCGCGGTCGTGCGGATGGTGTGCGACAGCCTTCGGTACTGGGTCGAGGACATGGGTGTGGACGGGTTCCGATTCGACCTCGCCAGCACTCTCGGCCGGCCCGGTGGTTGGCGATTCGATTCTCGCGCACCGTTGTTGACCGCCATAGCCACGGACCCGGTCCTGGCCAGGGTCAAATTGATCGCCGAGCCGTGGGACGCCACCGGTGCCGGCTATCAGGTCGGCAACTTCGGAGTGGCGTGGTCGGAATGGAACGATCGCTACCGCGACACGGTGCGACGCTTCTGGGCGGGCCAGCACGGGGTTCGCGAATTGGCCTCGCGGCTGGCCGGTTCGGAAGACCTCTTCGCGGGCGGCGGGCGCCTGCCGTGGGCGTCGATCAACTTCGTCACCGCGCACGACGGGTTCACCGCCCGAGATCTGGTGTCGTACGAACGAAAGCACAACGAGGCCAACGGCGAAGAGAACAGGGACGGTACCGACAACAATTCGTCGGTCAACCACGGCGTCGAGGGTCCGAGCGACGATCCATCCGTCGTCGAGGCTCGGGGACGTCACGTTCGGGCGTTACTGGCGACCCTGACGCTCTCCACCGGTACACCGATGCTGCTCGCCGGCGACGAACTGGGACACAGCCAGGGAGGCAACAACAACGCGTACTGCATCGCCGAGGACGCACCGGCCGCAGACTCCTGGGCCATCGACTGGGACAGTGCCGATCAGAACATGATTCGCTTCGTGGGCCGACTGCTCCGCGTCCGCGCGAGCGCTCCGACCCTGCGTCAGCAGGAGTTCTTCACCGGCCGCGCGACACCGACCGGCCGACCCGATCTGGTGTGGTTCGATTCCGCCGGAGTCGAATTCGACACGGACCGATGGAACGACGACTCGGTGCGCACCATTCAGGCCTGGGTGGACGGTTCCGACGTGCGCTCCTATGCCTCCGACGGCGGGCAGGTCGACGACGCCAGCTCGCTCCTCGTCCTCCATTCCGGCGGCCCCGCCGACATCACTCTGGCGTGCCCGAGTTGGTCGTCGTCGCGGTTCGTTCCGGTCCTCGATTCCTCGTGTGTGGACGGGGTGCCCTCGGATACCACTGCGCTGGAAGCGGGTTCGACGATATCGGTGACCGGATCGACGGTCCTGGTACTGCGCAGCGCAGGCAGGTGAGTCATGAACACTTGCACGAGCGGACCGACTCCGAGCGCATAGAGAACCGTCCCGACACCGAGCGTCCCACCGAGCAACCAACCGGTGAGCACCACGGTCAACTCGATTCCGGTGCGGGTGAGCCGAATCGACCATCCGGTCCTGGCCACCAGACCGGTCATCAGTCCGTCTCGCGGCCCCGGACCCATCCCGGCACCGATGTACAGCGCGGTTGCGAACGCGTTGACCACGATGCCGGACACCATGGCCAGGGTCCTGATCGGAAGCCCGTCGAGATGCGGCAACACCGCCGACGTCGCGTCCACCGCAACGGCGATCACCACCACGTTGCTCACGGTGCCCAGGCCAGGACGTTGCCGCAGCGGGATCCACATCAGCAGTACGGCCACGCCGGTGATCGCGGTGATGGTTCCGAAGCTGAGCGAGAGGTGACTCTCGAGACCCTGGTGAAAGACATCCCAGGGGTTGACGCCCAGTCCGCCGGCGATCATCAACGACATCGACGCCCCGTACAGCCACAGCCCCACGTAGAGGGCGGCCAACCGAGAAGGTAGCCGGCGACCGGCGACAACACGACGTGGTGAGATGAACATGCTTCCAGTCTCGGGGCTACTGGATATGTTCGGCATAGCCACTTGTGCGACAGTGGACCCCAGATCTAGGGAACGGCAATCACGGTCGTCGAACCGGGTGCCACTTCGGTGAAGCCTGCATCCCGCACCGCGACGGCACGTCCAGCGCGAACCTCGTCCAACGCACGCGTCCATTGTTCCGGGCTCGCAGACCGAACCGAACATTCGAAGCCCGACGCAGCCCACTCGCGGCATTGCGCTGTGCTCATCGCACCCGCCAGCAGCATCGACGCGTGACCCACCTGCGCGGCTGCCTTGCCCACCGTCATGGACAGCGAGGCGTCGATCCACAGCACCGGGCCTGCCGAGACCGAAGGTTCGTCTTCGGCCGACACGTCGGTCCCACCGATCTGAAGCCGCTTGATCCGCGGATCCAGATCTCCGACCCGACCGGGCACGAAAGCGCGTGCCGACGCTCCCCCGACGTCGACCGTCACACCCGGAACTTCCTGCGCCGCACGCCACTGGGCACCGCGCGCACGTCGGGCAACCTTTCGGATGCGAGCCGACGTCCACTCGGTGAAGGCCTCGTTCCACGAAGCGCCCACGCCCACTCGTGGGTCCAGGCACAGCGCAACGGTGGCTCTGGCAGCTGCCTCGAGCAACTCGCTACGCAGGGGCGGATCGATTTTGGGGATGTGCAGCACCAACGGCATGGCCAGAACCTGGGACGGATCTGCCGGGTCCTCCGCTCCGCCGTACCCACGAGCGAGCTCGGCGTGGCGCGAGACGAACGTGTTGTCCGGCGAGAACTCCTCGGCCACAGTCACAGCCGCCACGTCATCCGGTGCATCGCTCATGGGACCGCCGGTCATGTCGTCGCCGGTCATGTCATCGCCGATCATGGGATCGGGACGCGGCGGACTCCCCCGTCGACTGCGTCCGCAGCTTCGATCTCGTTGCGGGTGACGCCGAGGATGAACAGAACCGCGTCCAGATACGGATGCGAGATAGCCGTGTCGGCGATCTCTCGCAACGCAGGCTTGGCGTTGAAGGCGACCCCCAGGCCCGCGGCCGTCAGCATGTCGATGTCGTTCGCTCCGTCGCCGACGGCGACGGTCTGCTCCATCGGCACTCCCGACTGTGCCGCGAACTCGCGCAGTGCCGTCGCTTTCGCAGCACGATCGACCACTTCTCCGATCACCCGGCCGGTGAGCTTGCCGTCGACGATCTCGAGGGTGTTCGCCTTGACGTAGTCGAGTTCGAGTTCGTGCGCGAGTCCCTCGATGACCTGCCGGAATCCTCCTGATACGACGCCGCAGGCGAATCCGAGACGACGGAGGGTACGGATGGTGGTCCTGGCACCCGCCGTCAGTTCCAGGCTCTCGCCCACTTCGTCGATGACGGATTCGTCGAGCCCCGCCAACACGGCAACGCGCTGTTCGAGCGACTCCGCGAAGTCGATCTCACCGCGCATCGCAGCTTCGGTGACCGCACGAACTTCGTCCTCTCGCCCGGCGCGGGCAGCCAACATTTCGATGACCTCACCCTGGACGAGCGTCGAGTCGACGTCGAACACGATCAGTCGCTTGGATCGCCGTGCGATTCCGCCGCGCTGCACGGCGATGTCGACGCCGATCCCGGCTGCGATGGCCGCGAGGCCGGTACGCAGTTGCAGGTCGGCATCCGGCGAGGTGTCGGTTGCGGTCACCTGAAGTTCGAGGCCCGTGACCGGATAGTCGGCAATTCCGCGAATGGCATCGATGTTCGCGCCCTGTCGGGCGAGTTCACGGGAGATGGTGCTGAAGGCACGAGCGGTCACCGGTCGGCCCAGAACGACGACGACGTGGGTGGCCAGGATCTGACCGCCGCCCCGCGCGGTGTCGATCTCGACATCGACGTGCACACCGACCGTCGCCATCGCGTCCTCCAACTCTTCCTGGAGTGCTTCGGGGTCGCGGGGGCAGGACAGGAGAACGCCCAGAGTCAACCTGCCGCGAATGACCACCTGCTCGACGTCGAGGAGGCTGACGTTGTGCCGTGACAGTGCTGCGAACAGCACCGATGTGACGCCCGGCTTGTCGGGTCCTGTCACCGTCACCAGCACTGCGGTGTCGCTCGAAGTCACCGGATCTCCCTTTCGCGCACGGCCAGCGGCCGGATAGGTCTTCGTGTCACCTGTCGTGGACGAGCGAGCCCGAACACGCCACGAGATTGTCGCAAGCGAAGAGCCCCACCCGGTAGCCGGGAGGGGCTCTCGCTCTGCTGTGGACTACTTGGGGTCCGGGTCTCCGGACCCTTCGTGATCGCTGGTGGCGATCGGAGCCCGGCGGGCCTGTTCGAGGACTGCGGTGGTCTTACCACCGTGTGCTCCCGGCCCGACGTGCGCTTCCGCGCGCATCCGTTCGACCATGTGCGGGTAGTGCAACTCGAACGCCGGACGCTCGGAACGGATCCGAGGCAGTTCGGTGAAGTTGTGTCGCGGCGGCGGGCAGGAGGTGGCCCACTCCAGCGAGTTGCCGTAGCCCCACGGATCGTCGACGGTGACGACCTCGCCGTATCGGTAGGACTTGAACACGTTCCACACGAACGGCAGCGTCGAGGCACCGAGGATGAAGGCACCGATCGTGGAGATGACGTTCAGCTCGGTGAATCCGTCCGAGGGAAGGTAGTCGGCGTAGCGACGCGGCATGCCCTCGTTTCCGAGCCAGTGCTGCACCAGGAACGTGGCGTGGAATCCGAAGAACGTCAGCCAGAAGTGCCACTTGCCCAGTGCCTCGTCCATCATCCGGCCCGTCATCTTCGGGAACCAGAAGTAGATGCCGGCGTACGTCGCGAACACCACGGTGCCGAACACCACGTAGTGGAAGTGGGCGACCACGAAGTACGTGTCGGTGACCTGGAAGTCGATGGGCGGCGACGCCAGCAGAACACCGGTCAGGCCGCCGAAGACGAAGGTGATCAGGAAGCCGAGCGAGAACAGCATCGGCGTTTCCAATGTCACCTGGCCTCGCCACATCGTGCCGACCCAGTTGAAGATCTTCACGCCCGTGGGCACCGCGATCAAGAACGTCATGAAGGAGAAGAACGGCAGCAACACAGCGCCCGTGGCGTACATGTGGTGCGCCCACACCGCGATGGAGAGGGCGGCGATCGCGATCGTTGCGTAGATCAGACCGGAGTAACCGAAGATCGGCTTACGCGAGAAGACGGGGAACACCTCGGAGACGATTCCGAAGAACGGCAGCGCGATGATGTAGACCTCGGGGTGACCGAAGAACCAGAACAGGTGCTGCCACAGCAACACGCCACCGGTTGCCGGATCGAACAGGTGCGCACCCAGGTGACGATCGGCCGCCAGGCCGAGCAGGGCCGCCGTCAGCAGCGGGAAAGCCAGCAGAATCAGGATCGACGTCACCAGGATGTTCCAGGTGAAGATCGGCATGCGGAACATCGTCATACCGGGGGCGCGCAAGCAGATCACGGTGGTGATCATGTTCACGCCGCCGAGGATGGTGCCGAGACCGGCGATGGCCAGACCCATGATCCACAGGTCTGCACCCACGCCCGGCGAATGCAGAGCCGAGGTGAGTGGGGTGTACGCGGTCCAACCGAAGTCTGCTGCGCCGCCGGGAGTGATGAACCCGGCCGTGGTGATCAAGGCACCGAACAGGTACAGCCAGTACGAGAACGCGTTCAACCGCGGGAACGCGACGTCGGGAGCGCCGATCTGCAGCGGCAGGATGTAGTTCGCGAATCCGAACACGATCGGCGTCGCGTACAGCAGCAGCATGATGGTGCCGTGCATGGTGAACAGCTGGTTGTACTGCTCGTTGGACAGGAACTGCATTCCCGGAATGGCCAACTCGGCGCGCATCAGCAGCGCCATGAGTCCACCGACGAGGAAGAACGCGAACGATGTCGCGATGTACATGATTCCCAACACCTTGGGATCGGTGGTCGTCACCGCTTTGTGCAGAAACGACCCCTTCGGTCCCGTCCTCGGCGGGAACGGCCGAGCAGCATCCACCGCGGGAGCGGGCCTAGGCGCTAGGGCAGTCACAGATCCTCCTGATTGCGCGTCGGACCTCGAACCACGAGGCGACGTCATCTAGTCGTGCGCTCCTCGAATCGTAGACCGTCGGACCGGCACTTGCCGAACCGGTCCTACCGTGTGTCGTATTGGGCCGAATCGAGAAGGCCCGGATCGCGCGATCTGCCTGCGCTGTCGGCATTTCCGACGCAGCGGGGAACGCCGCGATCGTCGCCGATTCCGCACGCTCGACGGCGTCCGTTCGGGTGTTCTGCGACGGCGGCCTTCCGATACTGTGTGAGACCACCCGACCCGTCGAAGGAAGTCCCGCGTTGCCACTCCACCCGCGAGTCCCCCGTTCGTGTGCGCCGCGCAGGATCGGTGCCGTCGCCGCCGTATGCCTCGCCGCAACCATGGCGTTGGCCGGCTGCTCCGACTCCGAGACGCAGGACGACGCGTCCACCATCATCCGCACGACCACGAACATCGCCGGCGCCGGAGTGGTCGGAAACAACCGGGACACCGTGGGCCTGTGCCCAGCACTGGCACCACTCGACCCGACCGGCATCGAGGGTGACACCCGACCCGTGGGCCATGCCGAGGGCATCAGCGCCATTCCGGCCGACCCCCAGCGCATCGTCGTACTCGATGCCGCAGGACTGGACGCGAGCTGCGCGGTCGGAATCTGGGAGCGTGTCGTCGGGGCGGCCACGATCGACCCCGATTTCCGCGGTGACGGCGATCAACCGCTGTACCTGGGCACCGGATTGGCGTCCGTCCCGTCCGTCGGCCCGGTGGGTGCACCGGACATCGATGCCATCGCCGCCCTCGACCCCGACCTGATCCTGGGTGCCGATTCTCTCGGATCCGATACCTACGACAGGCTCACGGCGATAGCCCCGACCGTCCTCACCGCAACCGGGCAGGGTTGGAAGGACACCTTCCTGCAGTCCGCGGCGGCGCTCGGTCGTGGCCAAGCGGGATTCGAGGCACTCGCGTCGTTCTCCGCGGATGCCGAACGAGTCGGTCGCGAGATCGACGCCACCCAGACCCAGGCGTCCGTCGTCCGATTCGCTGCGGACTCCATCGAGGTGGACGGACCGAACTCGTTCGCGGGCCAGATACTCGACGAGGTGGGAGTCGGTCGGCCCCAGAGCCAGCGCGACGCGACGTTCTCGGTCGAGCCGGACAACCTCTCGCCGGTCGAGGGAGACATCGTCTACGTGCGATTCGCGGGCCCCGACGGCGAGACGTTCGGGCGCGAGGTGATGGACGGTGACGCGTGGCACGCTCTCGGTTCGGTCACCGACGGTCGGGTGTTCGCCGTGAACGACACGGTGTGGTCGGGCAGCGGCGTCGTCGCCGCACGGGCCGTTCTGGACGATCTGTCCGCTTCCCTGAACGCCTACGTCTCCTGACGCGATGCCGATTCCCGAATTCGTCCGCGCCCTGCGCAGCGTCGTCGGTACGTCGCCGCTGTGGCTGTCCGGTGTCAGCGCTGTCGTTCTCGACGACGACCGGCGCGTGCTGCTGACCCTGCGAGCGGACAACAACACCTGGGCCGTGGTCTCCGGAATCCTCGAACCGGGCGAGGAACCCGCCCCGGCCGCCCTGCGCGAGATCGGCGAGGAAACCGGGGTCGACGCCTCGATCGTGCGCCTGACGAGCGTCGACGTGACGGAGCCGATCACGTACCCCAACGGCGACGTCGCGCAGTATCTCGACATCACGTTCCTCGCTCGGTACACCGGAGGCACGCCTCATGTTGCCGATGACGAGAATCTCGACGTCGCCTGGTTCGCACTGGACGCGCTCCCGGAAAACCTCACGGCCACTTCGCGATTGCGCATAGAGAAGGCCATTGCCGGCGAGCCGTCGGCGTGGTTCCGGCGCTGACTCCCCCACCCCACCGAGGACACCGTTCCACCGAACCGCCCCCCTCTCGCTTCATAATGTGATATCACTTTACTATCAACATCGAGAGGGAGGTTCTCATGTCCGCACCTGCAACCGTCGCCGAGAAGCCGACGGGTACCCCGACCACCACCATCGCCGAGCGCCCGGGATGGGATCTGCCCGGCTGGTCGATGCTCGGCATCGGCCTCACGCTGTTCCTCGGCGGAATCGCCGCGTTCGCGCTCGGGCTCGTGTTCACCGTCGTAGGACTCGTCGCAGCCGGGGTCGTTCTGTTCGTTCTCTCACTGCCGGCACTCATGGGTCTGACCCTGGTGCAGCCGAATCAGGCTCGCGTTCTTCAGCTTCTCGGGAGTTCGTACAGCGGCACCCTGCGGACGCCGGGACTTCGTTGGACCAATCCGTTGACGTACCGCCGGGCCATCTCGACGCGAATCCGCAACCACGAGACCGGGCAATCGAAGGTCAACGACGCCGACGGCAATCCGATCGAGATCTCCGCCATCGTCGTCTGGCAGGTTGCCGATACTGCACTGGCATCGTTCCAGGTCGATGACTACGAGGAGTTCGTCGCCGTCCAGACCGAGTCTGCCGTCCGGCACATCGCCGGTAGCTACCCGTACGACGCCGAAGGGCGAATGTCGTTGCGGGAGAACGCCGACGAGATCACTGCCGCCATGTCGGAGGAGGTGCACGCACGTGTACGTTCGGCCGGGGTCGAGGTGATCGAAACCCGAATCAACCGTCTGGCCTATGCCCCGGAGATCGCCCAGGCAATGTTGCGGCGTCAGCAGGCCGGGGCGGTCATCGCCGCCCGTCAGCAGATCGTCGAAGGTGCCGTCGGAATGGTCGAGATGGCGCTCGGGAAGCTCGAGGAGAAGCACGTCGTCGAGCTCGACGAGGAGCGCAAGGCCACGATGGTGTCGAATCTGCTCGTGGTGCTGTGCAGCGACCGCGACACGCAACCTGTCGTCAACACCGGATCGCTGTACCAGTGAGCCATGGCCGTCGAACGTAAGAAGATCCTGCTGCGGTTGGACCCAGCGGTGCACGACGCCCTCGCCCGCTGGGCCTCCGACGAATTGCGGAGCACCAACGCTCAGATCGAGTTCCTGCTGCGCCGCGCGCTGAGCGAGAAGGGCCGAATGCCCAAGGACGCCGAGGACATTCGCCCGCCGGGACGCCCACCGAATTCGTGAGCGTCCCGGAACGGCGCGAGCGGTCTCAGAAGTCCCAGTCCTCGTCTTCGGTGTTGACGGCCTTGCCGATGACGTACGAGGAACCCGAACCGGAGAAGAAGTCGTGGTTCTCGTCGGCGTTGGGTGAGAGCGCCGACAGGATCGCCGGGTTGACGTCCGTCTCGTCCTTGGGGAACAGGCCCTCGTAGCCGAGATTGTTCAGTGCCTTGTTGGCGTTGTAGCGCAGGAACTTCTTGACGTCCTCGGTCAGGCCGATCTCGTCGTAGAGGTCCTGGGTGTACTCGACCTCGTTGTCGTACAACTCGAACAGCAACTCGAACGTGTAGTTCTTGAGCTCCTCACGCTGCGCCTCGCTGACCTTCTCGAGACCCTTCTGGTACTTGTAGCCGATGTAGTACCCGTGCACGGCCTCGTCGCGGATGATCAGACGGATCAGGTCAGCGGTGTTGGTGAGCTTGGCCCGTGAGGACCAGTACATCGGCAGGTAGAAGCCGGAGTAGAACAGGAACGACTCGAGCAGGGTCGACGCGACCTTGCGCTTGAGCGGATCGTCACCGTGGTAGAAGTTCAGGACGATCTCGGCTTTGCGCTGGAGGTTGACGTTCTCCTCGGACCAGCGGAACGCGTCGTCGATGTCGCGGGTGGAGCTGAGGGTGGAGAAGATGGAGCTGTAGCTCTTGGCGTGCACCGATTCCATGAACGCGATGTTGGTGTACACCGCTTCCTCGTGGGGAGTGATGGCGTCCGGGATGAGGCTGACAGCGCCGACTGTGCCCTGAATGGTGTCCAGCAGCGTCAGTCCGGTGAACACGCGCATCGTCAACTGCTTCTCGACAGCGGTCAGCGTCGCCCACGACGGGATGTCGTTGGACACCGGCACCTTCTCGGGCAGCCAGAAATTACTGGTGAGACGCTCCCAGACTTCGGAGTCCTTGTCGTCCTGGACCCGATTCCAGTTGATCGCGGAGACACGATCGATGAGCTTTACCATGAGTGCCTACCTACAGGTCGATGAGCGAGAAGTGGGGACGAAGCTACGTGAAAAGTCGCTGACACGAACACTACCCGTTGTGTCCGACAGTTCAGGGAGGCACTACAAAGTGTGCCCGGAGTGTTGCCGCGGGGAACGACCGTGGTCTCACGTTTCGACGGTCACCACCCCACCGAGCACGGGACGGTTCCGGCCTCGATGGCAGCGACCAACTGCGCGTGATCACGCTCGTTCTGATCGGCGTAGGCATGCGCGAAGGCAACCATCGCCCGATCGACATTGTCTCCGCGGCCGAGATAGTCGGCGATCGCCTCCGCGTCACCACTACGGGCGTGCGCTCGCGCGAGAACCTCACCGCACGCGGTGGCGAATTCGGTCAGGTACGGCCCGATGATCTCGCCGTCGGGAATGACCTTCATGTCGCGGAACTGCCGAACGTAGAAGTTCATGTCCCCCACCGCCGTCCATCCCACGAACATGTCGGTCGCGCTCTGCAGCATTCTCTGTCCGTTGACCACGCGGGCACCGTGATTGTCGTACCTGCTCGGTTCGAGAAACTGCTCGAACACCGACGGCCCTGCCTGCTTGATCTGCAGGAAGAACGGGTCGCACGTCCGCCGTTCTTCCAGCAGTGCCAGATACACCCGCATTCCCACGCTCCCGACGCCGACCACCTGTCGAACGACGTCGAGAACTCGGAACCTGGACAGCAGACTCCAGATGTGGTCGTCGACCGACTCGCTGTAACCGGCGATCACCGCCTGCACCAGCTCGATCTGGGAATCACCCACGTGCGTGCGAAAAGGTGCGTCCTCGCGAATTCTTCGACGCCCGTCCCTCGTCTCGGTGAACTTGCGGGACGCCCCACGGCTGGTCCGACGCTCGGCTTTCGTTTCGATGAGTTTCTCTGCGTGACGGGCGATGCCCGACGAGAAGTGACCGAGCAGACCTGCGACGTCGATGCGGTCGTACCAGATGTCGATCTCCGGCGTGTTCGCGTATGCCCTCATCTTTCTGCAGTACGCCGCCGTCATTGCTGCGACCGCCCGATCGGAACGCTGCGCATCGACCCCGTTCTCTCGCCCGAGGACCACCAGTGACGTCGCCAGCCGTTTGAGGTCCCATTCGAACGGGCCGGGCAGGGTTTCGTCGAAGTCGCGGACGTCGAAGTACAGGTTTCGTTCGGGAGTGGCCCACAATCCGAAGTTCAGCACGTGCGCATCTCCACACAACTGGACCTCGACGCCGGTGTGCGGAGTCGACGCGAGGTCGGCTGCCATCACGGCAGCGGCACCACGGAAGTAGGTCCACGGCGATGCGGACATTCGGGCGTATCGGATCGGCAGCAGCTCCGGCACCCGAATGACGTTCTGCGCCAGCACTGTTTCGAGCGCATCGTGACCACGCGAGGCCGGATCCCACAAGGCCAAGCGGCTGCGGGGTACGCGCCGGCGGGCGTGTCGACCACGCAAGAATTGCTCGGAAGGACGCGCGTCCTTCCGAGCCATCGTGACATCGGTGTTGGATTCGACCTCGCCGCCCGCTTCGGTGTCCATGCCTGATTATGCTCCGCAGCGCGCCGCGGTACAGCGGTATTCTCCACGGGTCGACCGACCGCGACGACTACAGCATGCAGGACACGCAGCCCTCCACCTCGGTGCCCTCGAGGGCCAACTGACGCAGACGGATGTAGTACAGCGTCTTGATGCCCTTGCGCCATGCGTAGATCTGCGCGCGGTTGATGTCGCGGGTGGTGGCGGTGTCCTTGAAGAACAGCGTCAACGACAGGCCCTGATCCACGTGTTGCGTTGCGGCAGCGTAGGTGTCGATGATCTTCTCGTACCCGATCTCGTACGCGTCCTGGTAGTAATCCAGGTTGTCGTTGTCGAGGTACGGTGCCGGGTAGTAGACGCGGCCGATCTTGCCTTCCTTGCGAATCTCGATCTTCGACGCCACCGGGTGAATCGACGAGGTGGAGTTGTTGATGTACGAGATGGAGCCGGTCGGCGGCACTGCCTGCAGGTTCTGGTTGTAGATTCCGTACTCCTGCACCGACGCCTTCAGCGCGGACCAGTCGGCCTGCGTCGGAATGGTGACATCGGAGTCGGCGAACAGCTTCGCGACCTTGGGCGTAGCGGGTTCCCAGACCTGATCGGTGTACTTGTCGAAGAACTCCCCCGACGCATACTTGGAATCCGGGAAGCCCTTGAAGTACTGGCCGCGCGCCTTGGCCAGCTGGTTCGAGGCCTGAATGGCGTGGAACAACACCGTGTAGAAGTAGATGTTGGTGAAGTCGATTCCCTCGGTCGACCCGTAGTGAATGCGCTCGCGGGCGAGGTAGCCGTGCAGGTTCATCTGACCCAGGCCGATGGCATGAGAATCGTTGTTGCCCTGCTCGATCGACGGCACGGAGAAGATGTGCGTCTGATCCGACACAGCGGTGAGGCCGCGAATGGCCACGGCGATGGTCTTACCGAAGTCGGGTGAATCCATCGTCTTCGCGATGTTCAGCGAACCGAGGTTGCACGAGATGTCCTTGCCGACATGGCTGTACGAGAGATCGTCGTTGAACGTCGACGGCGTCGAGACCTGGAGAATCTCCGAGCACAGGTTGGAGTGCGTGATCTTGCCCTTCACCGGGTTCGCACGATTGACGGTGTCCTCGTACATGATGTACGGGTAACCGGACTCGAACTGCAACTCGGCGAGCGTCTGGAAGAACTCACGCGACTTGATCTTGGTCTTGCGAATCCGCTTGTCGTCGACCATCTCGTAGTACTTCTCGGAGACGTCGATATCTGCGAACGGGACGCCGTAGATGCGTTCGACGTCGTACGGCGAGAACAGGTACATGTCCTCGTTCTTCTTCGCCAGCTCGAACGTGATGTCCGGGATGACGATTCCGAGCGAGAGCGTCTTGATGCGGATCTTCTCGTCCGCGTTCTCACGCTTGGTGTCGAGGAACTTGTAGACGTCGGGGTGATGCGCGTGCAAGTACACCGCGCCTGCGCCCTGACGTGCACCGAGCTGGTTGGCGTACGAGAACGAGTCCTCAAGCAGCTTCATGATCGGGATGACACCCGAGGACTGGTTCTCGATGCGCTTGATGGGCGCACCGGCCTCGCGAATGTTGCTCAACAGCAAGGCAACTCCGCCACCGCGCTTGGACAGCTGCAGAGCAGAGTTGATGGAGCGGCCGATGGACTCCATGTTGTCCTCGATACGCAGCAGGAAGCAGGACACGGGCTCGCCGCGCTGCTTCTTGCCGGAGTTGAGGAAGGTCGGTGTAGCGGGCTGGAAGCGGCCGGCGATGATTTCGTCGACCAGATCGGTGGCCAGAGCCTCGTCCCCGGCGGCCAGCGTCAGCGCCACCATGCACACCCGGTCCTCGAAACGCTCGAGGTAACGCTTGCCGTCGAACGTCTTGAGCGTGTACGAGGTGTAGTACTTGAACGCCCCGAGGAACGTGGGGAACCGGAACTTCTTCGAGTACGCGTGGTTGATCAGGAACTTGACGAACTCGCGGGAGTACTGATCCAGAACCTCGGGCTCGTAGTAGTTCTCCTCGACGAGGTAGTCCAACTTCTCGTCCAGATCGTGGAAGAACACGGTGTTCTGATTGACGTGCTGCAGGAAGTACTGATTGGCAGCCTCGCGATCCTTCTCGAACTGGATCTCACCGTTGGGACCGTACAGATTGAGCATCGCGTTGAGCGCGTGGTAATCCATGTCGCCGTCGCCGCGGACGGTGGTGGGTACGGGTGCTGCGTCGGTGATGGTCGGTGCCACGGCGATGCTCCTACTGGGTATGTGGTGTGTGGTGCTCTAGTGCGTGTGGGCGGCGCGTCGGACTTCACGTTCCCAGAAGTCCTCCAGCCCCTCGCGGACCCGCACTACGTCCTCGGGGGTGCCCATCAATTCGAATCGGTACAGATACGGAACTGCGCACTTCTGCGAAATGACATCTCCCGCAAAGCAGAACGAGTCACCGAAGTTCGTGTTTCCGGCAGCGATGACAGCTCGGATCAACGAGCGATTGTGCTCGTCGTTGAGAAACTTGATCACTCGCTTGGGGACGTAGTTGGTGTCGCGCCCGGAGTACGTGGTCCCTCCCCCGTACGTCGGCACGACGAGAACGTAGGGAGTGTCGACACGAAAGGTGCCGTCCGGATCACGCAGAGGGATTCGTGTCGCGGGAATGCCCAGCTTCGAGACGAAGCGATGAGTGTTCTCGGACGCGCTGGAGAAGTAGACCAGTGAGTGGGAGGACTGCGGTTGCGAACTCACCGCTCACTCACTTTCTCGTTCTGTTCAAGCAGCGTTCGCTGCGAGGGTCTTGATACGGTCCGGACGGAAGCCGGACCAGTGATCGTCACCGGCGACGACAACCGGGGCCTGCAGGTAACCGAGGGCCATGACGTAGTCGCGCGCTTCGGGATCCTGCGAGATGTCGATGACCGAGTACTCGATACCCGCCTTGTCGAGGGCGCGGTAGGTGGCATTGCACTGAACGCAGGCGGGCTTGGTGTAAACGGTGATGCTCATGGTGTCCCTCTTTCCGTTGTCGCCATCGGGTGCACCGACGCGACCGATGTGCTCTGCGTGTGGCACCGAGAACATCTCCCGCTCAGGGCGACTTCGACCTGCTCGAGCCCGTTGTGCACGTTCTTCGAGTTGTGGCCTCTCGGTCGGTCAAACACTACACCTAGTGTCCGACATCTGCCTACAACACGAGATGTTGCGAACAACATGCTTGGTATTCGCTGGTCACGGCTTTATCGGGCCGGAAATATCGAGCTGCATCGGCGTGTCGCACGTCACACCGACTATGTGTTGTCCATCACAACGGAACTCGGCCGGGACAGTGACGCGTGCCGACGCCCCCCGGCACGACGAAGGGCCCTCGAACTTCTCCGAGGGCCCTCGTCGTCGATCACGCAGTCGTCAGCGCTGACGCGCCTTGAACCGCGGTTCCTTCTTGTTGATCACGAACACCGTGCCACGGCGTCGTACCACCTGTGCACCGGGCTTGTTCTTGAGCGATTTCAACGAGTTTCTCACCTTCATGAAACCATCTTACATGAAAATGATTCTCATAACTGAGACAGGGTCACGCACTCACGAGTTCGTCGGCAGCCTTGACCAACTCGGCGACGACATGGCCGATCTCACCGGAGACCTCGGCGTTCTCGCGCGGGTGCGCCGAACCGAACTTGTCCATGGTGCCGCCGATGGAGAGCTGAACATCTTCGAGAACGGTTCCGCCTGCTATGCGCACGGCCTTGCTGGTGTCCTCGTGTGCCCACTTGGCTCCGTTGCCGCTGGGCGACGCGCTGATGACGACGACCGGCTTGCCCACCATGGCACCGGCACCGTACGGACGGGAGAGCCAGTCGATGGCGTTCTTCAGCACGGCCGGAATGGTGCCGTTGTATTCGGGCGTGACCAGCAACAACGCCGAGGCCTTTTCGGCAGCGGCCCGCAGCGCGAGTGCGCCCTCGGGCACCGATCCCTCGACGTCGATGTCCTCGTTGTAGAAGGGGACATCTCCGAGTCCGTCGTAGACCACTACCTCGGCACCGGCGGGTGCCACGGTGACAGCGGTCTCGGCGATTCGCCTGTTCACCGACTCGGCGCGCAGGCTTCCGACGAGAACGAGTACATGAGCGTCTGACATGAGGTTATTCCTTCGCAAGTTCGGATGACGTGATCGTCGTGTCAATTCCTACCATCCAAACGGACCGTGGTCCATTTATGTTCCCGGCAAGGTAGGCTTCGGCTGTGACCGGCCCGATGCTGCCCATAGCGGGCGAGGAATCCGAACGGTGCGACGCAGCGCGCAACCGTCGGCTGCTCCTCGACGCCGCAACGGATCTGGTGGCGACCGTCGGAGCCGACGCCATCACCATGGACGCAGTGGCCAGCAAGGCCGGAGTGGGCAAGGGCACAGTATTCCGTCGCTTCGGGAACCGGGCCGGGCTGATGCGCGCGTTGCTCGACCACACCGAGAAGAAGCTGCAGCACTCGTTCATGTTCGGCGACCCGCCGCTCGGCCCGGGAGCCGACCCGATCGATCGCCTCGTCGCTTTCGGCCGAGCTCGACTGGAGTTCGTCAACGTCCAGGGGGAAGTGCTGCGCGCCGCGGAGAGCGCTGACGACGCGCGATATTCCGCCCCGGCGCACATGGTCAACTTCACCCACGTCCTGTCGCTGCTCCGCGCAGCCGAGGTGGACGGGGATCTCGAATTGCTCGCGTACTGGCTGCTCACACCACTCGAGGCCACCCTGGTACTCCACCAGTACCGAGATCTGGGGATGCCGATGGATCGCCTGGCCGACGGCTGGGAAGACCTGGTACGCAGGGCAACTCGGGTCCGATAGCCATCGGGGCAACTAGAGTCCGATAGCCATCGGGGCAACTCGCCTTCGGTAGATCCGTCGCTCACAGCCCTACGACGGCCGCGGCCGCCGCGTGCAGCGCGGTGCCGTACGCGCGGCCGTGCCCGGCCGCGTGAACGGCGAGCGGATGCAGCTGATGCAGAGCCGTGCGCTCGCGCCACCCGGATCGCAACGGCTGCACCGCCTCGTAGCCGTCGACGACGACGTCGAGGTGGGGGCAACCGAACAGTGCGAGCATCGCCAGATCGGTCTCGCGGTGCCCACCGTGTGCTGCCGGGTCGATCAGCACCACTCCCGCGTCGGTCCAGAACACGTTGCCGTTCCAGAGGTCGCCGTGAATACGGCTCGGCGGCTCCGCGTCGTCGAAGTCTCCGTCCGCGATGCGTCCGCACGCCGATTCGACGATCGCCGCCTCGCCCTGCGTCACCGTGCCGGCGTCGACCGCGATTCGGAGAAACGGCACCACTCGTTCGGCCGCATAGAAGGCACCCCAGGTTCGGTGCACCGTACTGCTCATGGGCCGGGATCCGATGAACAGCTGACCCGAGAAAGCGACGCCGTCGGAGCCGACCGGCGGCGCACCGAACCCACCGGCTCCGGCAGAGTGCGTCGATGCCAGTGCGCGCCCGAATCGTTCGGCTGCGGCGAGCGTGGGACGGGCCGCGGCCAGCCGCTCGAGTTCGATGTACGTCCGGTCGTGCCCGATCACTCCGACGACCGGGGCCGCCGCCTCGCCGAGCCACCGAAGCCCGGCGGCCTCGGCGGCGTAGAAGTCGGGGTGGGCCTGGGGGTTTCGCTTGACGAAGGTATCGGAGGATCCACTCACGACCACCGACACTACGCACGGCGCGAGATCGAATCCCGGCACTCGTCATTAGGATGGCGTGATGGGACACATCAACTCGGAATTGCGCTCGGGGATCATGCGTGAGCTGGCCGTGCAGTCGACCATCGACCCGATCACGGAGGTCCGCAGACGAGTGGACTTTCTCAAGGACTACCTGGCGTCGACTCCGGCCTCGGGATTCGTACTCGGAATCAGTGGCGGTCAGGACAGCACGCTCACCGGCAAACTCGCCCAACAGGCAGCAACGGAGCTCCGAGCCGACGGACACGAGGCCGAGTTCGTCGCCGTTCGCCTCCCCTACGGTGTGCAGGCCGACGAGGACGACGCATCGATCGCGTTGAAATTCATCGATCCCGACCGCACGGTGACGGTGAACATCAAGGACGCTGCCGACGCCGCAGCGGCCGCGACCGCGGACGCGCTGGGAAGTGCCGAAATCCGAGACTTCGTCCGCGGCAACATCAAGGCCCGCCAGCGCATGGTGGCCCAGTACGCACTCGCCGGCGAACTCGGCTACGTCGTGGTGGGCACCGATCACGCCGCCGAGGCAATCACCGGTTTCTTCACCAAGTTCGGTGACGGCGGCGTCGATCTGACTCCGCTGACCGGCTTGAGCAAGCGTCAAGGTGCGGCGCTGCTGCGCGAACTGGGAGCACCCGAGAGCACCTGGCGCAAAGTTCCCACCGCAGATCTCGAGGACGATCGTCCGGCGCTACCCGACGAGGAAGCGCTCGGTGTCACGTACGAACAGATCGACGACTACCTGGAGGGCAAGGACGTCACCGACGAGGTCGCCGACAAGCTGGAGAAGATGTTCCTCGCAACTCGTCACAAGCGCACGGTGCCCGTGACGCCGTTCGACGATTGGTGGAAGAGAAGCAGCTGAATCGGGCAGCCACAGGTCGGTGGCGCGGCGAACCGGGTGTGCTCAGCCGCCGGCGAAGGGCGGCAGTACGTCGACCCTGCCGCCGATCGTGCGCCCGAGATCGCGGGTGAGATCATCTCCCACCAGGTAGGCCGAGACCCGAAGAATCGGCTCCATCGGCGCGCCGTGCCGAGACAGGATCAGCTCTCGCAGATCGGAGAGGGTGGCACCGACCGGCACGGTGAGGTACTCGGACTCGCAGTGCGACGCGTCGACCGCTGCAGCGAAGTACCGCACCTCCACCCGGGTGTCAGCCACCGATGGCTCCCATGCTGCGGGTGGGAGGTACGAAGCCGTCGGCGTCGATGCCGTGCCCCGCCCACTTGTTCCACATCGCCCCGCGCCACACCGCTGCCAGTTCGTCGTCGGTGGCACCGCCGCGCAGAGCTGCCCGCAGATCGGTCTCGTCGTCGCTGAACAGACAGGACCGAATCGTTCCTTCTGCAGTGATCCTGGTGCGGTCGCAATCACCGCAGAACGAGCGCGTCACCGACGCGATGATGCCGACGGTCGCATCGGTACCGTCGACGCTCCATTCCTCGGCCGGTGCCGACGGATCGGCGCGCCCCACCTCACGTAGGTCGAACTCGGTGGACAGCTCGTCGAGCAAGGTCTGGGCGTCGATCATGTTGGCCCGAGCCCACTCGTGGTCGGCATCGAGCGGCATCTGCTCGATGAAGCGCAGTGCCACCCCTTCGTCGAGACACCAGCGCAGTAGATCGACTGCACCGGACAGCGTGTCGCGCATCAGCACTGCGTTGATCTTCACCGGACCGATGCCCGCTCGCTTCGCCGCTCGGATTCCGGCCAGTACCGACGGCAATCGGTCGCGTCTGGTCAGCCGCGCGAAGTCTTCGCGGTCGACCGAATCCAGGGACACGTTGACCCGGGTCAAACCGGCATCGGCCAGTGCCCCGGCGCGGTGCTCCAGACCCACTGCGTTGGTGGTCATCGACAGCGGTACACCTGCCGCAGCATCGGAGCACAGCCTCAAGATCTCGTCGAGGTCGCGGCGCATCAGCGGCTCGCCTCCGGTGAAGCGCACGTCCCGAATACCCAGCAGCCGCACGGACACCGACACCACTCGCGCGATCTCGGTCGGCGTGAGCAGGTTCGACGCAGGAATGGCCGGAAGCCCCTCCTCCGGCATGCAGTAGGTGCACCGCAAGGAGCATTTCTCGGTGATGGAGATACGCAGGTCGCGCGCGACTCGGCCGAATCGATCGATCAGATGCGGCACGTCCGGCCGGTCGGACACCGAGCCGACACTGCCTGCCGTCGAACCCGTGGTGGTGCCGAACCCGGGAATGCCCAGCGAGGTAACACTGTCCACCGTCACCTCGTACCTCGTCTCCGTCGGAAATCACGTCTGTCGTTCGTGTGTCTACCCATTATGCCGCAGCCCACACCGAGTGGACGGATCGGCGTGCTTAGGATTGGCACCCATGACGGTTGAGCACACGCACGCGATCACTGGATTCGCACAGTGACCGCTGTATCGGTCGAGGAACACACCGCCGCGGTCGAGACTCTGCTCGCGGCGTTGACCACGAGAACAGCTCAGCGAATTCCTCTCGATGACGCGCTGGGACGCGTCGCGTTCGAGGACGTGCGATCGCCGGTCGATCTGCCGCTGTTCCGCAACTCGCAGATGGACGGCTATGCCGTGGATTCTCGATCCGTGGCCACGACCCCGGTGACGCTTCCGGTCTCGACGATCATCGCCGCAGGCCCGACGGAATCGGCAGTCCTCGCCTCGGGCAGCGCCGCCAAGATCATGACCGGTGCCCCCATTCCGGACGGAGCGGACGCAATCGTCCCCGTCGAAGACACCTCCGTACCGGCGGCCGGTTCCGTGACGATCGAAAGAAGCCGCGCAGCAGGTGAATTCGTACGCGAGCAGGGCAGCGACGTACGCGTCGGAACGGTCCTGGTCGAGTCGGGCCGCGTTCTGGAACCCCGACACATCTCCGTTCTCGCTGCCGTCGGCTTCGGCGACATCGACGTCCGTTCGCGTCCACGCGTGGCCGTCGTGACCACCGGTGCCGAACTGGTCGACGCCGGCTCGACGCTGACGCCCGGTCAGATCTACGACTCGAACGGCATCACCCTCGCCGCACACCTTCGCGCCAGCGGCGCAGAGGTGGTCTCCGTCTCGCGCAGCTCCGACGAGCCGAGCCGCTTTCGTGAGATCCTCGACGCCGCAGCAGAATCGGTCGAGCTGATCATCACGTCCGGCGGAGTATCGATGGGCGACTTCGAGGTGGTCAAGGACGTACTCCGGCCGCTCGGCGGCAACTTCGGGTCGGTTCGTATGCAGCCGGGTGGTCCGCAGGGCATCACGATGTTCGACGGTGTTCCCGTGCTCAGCTTTCCCGGCAATCCCGTCAGTACGGTCGTCTCGTACATCATGTTCGCGCGCAACATCGTTCGGCGAGCGGCCGGTCTGCCGCCGGTACTCTCGGCCCCTGCGGCCCTGCACGAACCGATCGTGTCTCCGCCCGGTCGAAGACAACTGCTCCGTGGCCGATTGCGCGACGACGGGCGGGTGGAGCTCGTCGCCGGTCCCGGCTCGCACCTGGTCGCTGCACTGGCATGGGCCGATGTGCTGATCGACATCGACTCCGAGACAACCGAACTCGCTGCAGGATCCGACGTGGAGGTGTGGCCACTGTGACCACAGATGTACCGCAACCCCAACTGTCTCATCTCGACGATCAGGGCCGCGCCCGCATGGTCGATGTGGCGCACAAGAAGGAAACCTCGCGCACGGCCGTCGCCGCCGGTGAGTTCGTCACCACCGCCGAGGTCGTCGCGCTCGTGCGCGCGGACGACATGCCCAAGGCCGACGTTCTCGCCACCGCCCGCATCGCGGGCATCTCGGCGGCGAAGAAGACGTCGGAACTGATTCCGCTGTGCCACCAGCTCGCCCTCTCCTCGGTGAAGATCTCGTTCGGATTCACCGACTCGTCCATCACGGTCGAGGCAACCGCCCGCACCACCGGACGTACCGGGGTGGAGATGGAAGCACTGACCGCGGTCGCCGTAGCCGGCCTGACGCTGCACGACATGGTCAAAGCCGTCGATCCCGGTGCCACCATGAACGGTGTCCGGTTGCTCACCAAAGACGGCGGTAAGCACGGACATTGGCAACGGGACGACGCAGCGGACTCCCCCGATTCTGCGGCTGCGCCGATATTCGATTCCTCACGGTCCGCAGCGGTTCTGGTCGCCTCGACCGGCGGCGCGAACGGATCTCGCCCGGACACCACCGGCCCCACCATCGCGTCCTGGTTGACCGACCGGGGCTTCGCCGTGCGTGGCCCACTGGTGTACGCCGATGCCGACATCGCTACGGGGTTGCAGGACGCCCTACGCGGCGAACCGTCGCTGATCGTCAGCACGGGCGGCACCGGCGTATCCCCCACCGATGCAACCCCCGAGGCGACGGCGGCGCTCCTCGACATCGACATGCCGGGGATAGCCGATGCGATCCGAACCCGCGGAACATCTGCGACACCTCATGCGGTGCTCAGCCGCGGTGTCTCGGGTCTGATCGGACGCACGCTCGTAGTCAACCTGCCGGGCTCGCCGGGTGGCGTGAAGGACGGACTCTCCGTTCTCGACCCGCTCCTCGACCATGTGCTGGCCCAGATCGCCGGAGGAGGCCCCCACGATGAGTGAGCTCGTCGCCCGTATCTCGAACGAACCGTTGAGCACTGCCGAAGTAGAGGTGGCAGTTCAGGATTCGCGTCACGGTGCCGTTGTACTGTTCAGCGGAATCGTGCGCGATCACGACGGCGGGCATGCGGTGGAGACTCTGGAATACCGCGCACATCCCGACGCGGAACGCTTCCTGAGCCGCTGCTGCTCGGAGGTATCGGCAGAGACGGGATTGGCAGTGGCCGCAGTACATCGCGTCGGCGATCTACGGGTCGGCGACCTCGCGCTCGTCGCGGCCGTCGGCTCGGCTCATCGCGCCGAAGCGTTCGAAGCCTGCGCCCGACTCGTCGAGCGCATCAAGGCCGAGGTCCCGATCTGGAAGCGTCAGGGATTCGAGGGCGGACGTACCGAGTGGGTCGGGCTGTAAAAGAACTAACCGGTCTCGAGATAACGATGGACCGGAAGCATGGCGGAGGCGTCGTCGGCGTCGTCCGGTCCTCGCACGCAGGCACGCAACCGCTGCTCGACGGCCGACGCATCGAGATCGGTACCGATCAGCACCAGTGACGTCTGCTCGGGCTCACCCCGGGCCCACGACGCAGCCTCGAATCGGATGTGTCGGCCCACCGTGTGCACGACGAACTTCTGCGTGTAGCCGGTGATGCCGAAGTGCACGAATCCCTTGATGCGGTAGAGGTTTCCGGAAGGATTCTCCAAGAACTCGATCAAACGGCGCGGTTCGACGGGAATCGTCGTGACGAATTGGGTGTGTGAGTACTGCGCGTGCAGGTGATGGTCGTGGTCGTGGTCGTGATCGTGGTTCTCCCGGAGTAGCTCGTCGAAGGACAGCTGCACCGCCATTGCCGAATCCACCGAGTGATCGTCACGCCGATCGAACAGCAGCAGCGGGTCGACCCGACCGAAGGCCACGGGTACGACGGGCACGTCTCCTACGACGGACTGCACCGTCGACACCACCGCGGAGCGCTCGGACTCGGTCACCGCATCCGACTTGTTCAGCACCACCAGGTCGGCCAATTGCAGGTGCTGGTCGATCTCGGGATGGCGCGTGCGGGTCCGCGGGAACTCCACCGCGTCGACGACACCGACGAGCCCGCCGTAGACGATGAATTCGTTCTGGCTACCCCGAACCATTCTGATGAGATTGCGGGGTTCGGCCAGGCCACTGGCCTCCACCACGATCACGTCGATGGCGGACCGACGGTGCGCGAGGGCGTCGAACATCGCGTCCATATCGCTGATGTCGACAGCGCAACAGATGCAGCCGTTACCGAGTGAGACCATCGAATCGACCTGGCCGGCCACGAGCATCGAGTCGATGTTGATCGCCCCGAAGTCGTTGACCACAACCCCTATTCGGATGCCGGAATCATTGCGCAGCAGGTGGTTCAGAAGCGTGGTCTTACCTGCTCCGAGAAAGCCCGCAACTATCACCACCGGAATTCGTCGACGCGCCACGGCGTCCGAGACTACCGGTCGGTGAGAATCTGTTTCAGCAGGCCTCGAGCGAACGTCGACACACTGCTCACGTTGTCCGGGGTCGCGAGTCCTGCCAGGCCGTCGACGCCGAATGCATTCACGTACGGGGACACGCTCTCGAGCAACCTCGACAATGCGCTACGCCCCTCGGCCGCGGGGCCTGCGGGGCCGGTTGACGTCGCTGCGGGCGCGGCGGTGTCGGTCGTCGCTGTCGCGGCGGGGGCAGCCGCAGTCGTGGTGGCGGCGGCCGCTGGGGTGGAGGCGGTTTCGGCCCCGAGGAGGTAGTCGATGATCCCCGTCGAGATCGCGATCGCATGCTTCAGCTGACCGTCCGAGCTCTCGAGAAGAGCTGCGTCGCCGGGGTTGGATCCGTTGCCCATCTCGACGAACACGAGGGGCACCGTGGTCAGCGCGGGCCCGGCGACATCGGATCGTTCCTGTATCCCGTTCTCGACCCCTGCGTAGTTCGCGGGCTCGAAGCCTGCGCGCACGTAGGAGTCTCGCATCAGAGTCGATGCCGACCGTCCCCCCTCGGACTGGGCAGCATCGGCAGCCGCGCTCGGAATCGGCAGAGTGGGAACGATCAGATGGAACCCGTGCTTGTCCGCATCGGTCGTCGTACTCGTGGAGTCCGCATGAATACTCACGGCCACGTCGGCACCGGACTCGCTGGCGGCCCGCGCCCTGTCGTCGACGCATCCGCCCCAGCCGGTGTCGTCGGCTCGACTCGTCTCGACCGTCGCACCCAGACTCTCCAGGCTCGATCGGACCAGCTCGCTGACTTTCCAGTTGATCGTGTGCTCGGGCACGCCGTCCAGTGTGGTCATACCGGTGGTCTGGCAATCCTTGGTGCCTCCCCGCCCGTCGTTCACCTGCCGCTGCAGATTCTCCGAGTGTGCGGTGCCCTGGTGACCCGGGTCGAGGAACACTGTCTTCCCCGACAACTCGGTGCCGGCGGGGGGTGCCGTGCTGGACGGTGCGGCGATGGCCAGCGCCGACACGAGCACTCCGACACCGAGCACTCCGACGCACATCAGCGCCGTTACTGCCGACCTGCTCATCGGTGCAGATTTCATATCGTCGTGGGCGCAACGGTGGAGCTCGCTGCGCTACTCCCTCTCGGCCCCTCGGACACCGCTGATCCGAGCGGTCACCGCATCGCGGGGCACCACACGTCACAACAGACACTTGCGCCTCAAGTGAAGCAGAAGACGGCCCCGGGGAGACTCGCACAATGATTCGTTAGGGAAATGAGTGCCTTCCGTGACCGATTCGTTGCCGACACGAATGGTCGTTTCGCGCCGAGATCGTCCACGGCCCCACCGAAACGACCACGAACCGACTCGATGATGGAAAACCGCCTTCGAACCGGCCGGTTCGTCTTTTGTCTCCTTTATGACACACGGTCGCAGCGAGACAATGTTCTCGCATGCATATCGACGTTTCGGTAACCACACGATCCGATTTCGAGACAATTCTGGGAATTACGTAACAATTCCCCGGCCCGCGTGGATAACCACATTGTTCAGCCGTATAGTCGCTTCAGTTCGATCTGGACATCCCCGCATCATCCCCTGCATCATTGGAGAGCTTCAGCATGGCCAGAAAAGTCTATGTGCAACTAGTCGACGACATCGACGAAAAACCGATCGAATCCGGTGGCGAACACATAACCTATTCGGTCAACGGAGTCAGCTACGAAATCGACCTGAGCGACAAGAACGCGAAGGAATTTCACCGCAAGCTCGACTATTACATCGAGCACTCCACCAAGGTCGGTGGAAAGCGAACGAAGAAGTCGAGCACTCCCGCAACCGGCGCCAAGCGCGACGCCAATCAGACCAAAGCCATCAGAGAATGGGCCAAGGCGAACGGCCACAACATCTCGGCGCGAGGCAGAATCCCCGCCGAGGTCGAGCAGGCGTTCGACGCAGCACACTGAGCCGTCGATCGACGAATCGGCTCCGGGCGGGACGCTCGGATGCCGACTCGGCGGTCGGTGACACCGAAACAAGAAAAGCGTCGCCCGGGGGCGACGCTTTTTCATTGACCGAAAACGAGCTTGTCCTTCACGGTGGAGCTAAGGGGACTCGAACCCCTGACCCCCACACTGCCAGTGTGGTGCGCTACCAGCTGCGCCATAGCCCCGAGTACTGCGTGCTCCCGCTCATGCGGTTGCTCGAACGAAGTTACACCATCGGTCGCAGCAGCAACAAATCACCTGGTGCGGCCGGTACCGAATCCTCGATCACCGACCGCACCCACGCCCCGAGATCAGTTGATCGACGCAAGCCATTCCGAGTCACCGAGCGCATCGACGACCTGACCGTCGACGAGGACCCCTGGCGTTCCACGGGCACCCGACGCCGCCAACGCGTCCCGTCCGGTGTTCGCATCCGCTACTGCTGCGTCGCGCTGCGCACCGGCGGCGATGCACTCCGTTGCCAGATCGCTGGCTCCGACGGATCGGGCGAGTTCCGCGAGTTCGGCATCGGTTCGGTCGGAGTCACCGCCTTCTTCGGGGCGAAATTCCGGGTCGAACAGACCGGCGTGAAATGCGGAGTAGACCCGCGCGTTCTCTGTCGCTGCCACGCAGTGCGACGCCGCGACGGCACGCGTCGAATAGTCACCGGACGGCGACTGCGGATCCAGGAAATTGACCAGGTGGTAATTCACCGAGACGACACCGTCGTCGATTTTCTGAGCCAGCTCCTGGCCGTGTTTCACTTCGAGGTCGCCGCAGAACGGGCACATCGGATCCTCGAAGACATCGATGACCCGCTGCGCTTCCGGACGCGACAGCTGCACCACCCCGTCACCCGGCAACGACAATTCGACCGCCGGATTCTTGACCGTTCCGTAGCCATCGTTGCGTGGAGCGTCGCTTCCGCTCTGCCACATGATCGCCACCGCGATGACGATCACCACTACGACGAATGCGATGCCACCCAATACGTAGGTCATCGTATTGGAGGTTGCTTCGGGTGTGTGTTTCGTACTCGATATCTTCTTCTGGCTCACACAGCGAATACTACGGTTGCGCCCGTCAGGCGCGCTCGCGTCCGAGGGTGTCCGGAACTCGCGACCACCAGAGTCCTGCCAGGAGAAGCAGCGCTCCCGTCACGGCGAAAGCCGGACCGAACGAGACCTGTTCGACGATCATCCCGGCCACGATCGGGCCGATGACCGCGCCGACATCGGAGGCCATCTGGAATGCAGCCAGTACGGGCCCTCCGCGCGCCTTCGAGCCGATCACGTCGGCAACCGAGGCCTGCTGGGCGGGGCTCATCAGACCCGATCCGATGCCGGCGATCAACGACACCACGAGAAACAGCACGGGATCGTGGACGTACCCCATCACGACGGTCCCCAGGCCGCACACCGCCAACCCACCCACCATGAAGGGCTTGCGTCCGCGCACATCGGACAGGCGACCTGCACTGGTGAGAACCAGCGCATTTCCCACTGCGAACACTGTCAGCGCGATACCGACGAACACCTCGGATCGCTGCATCGCCTCCACCACGAACAACGGCACCAAGGCCACCCGAACACCGAACACAGCCCAACCGTTGGCGAAATTCGATGCCAGCGCCGCCTGATACGACGGGATCCGCAGCGCGGCAAGCAATGACATCGTCGGCGGTGCCGAGCCCTTCTCCGGCTTGACGAGGTCGGAATTGCCCAGGGTGAAATACACGACGGCCGCGGCGATCACCAGAGCCACGGCATAGATGACGAAAGGCACCCGCAGACCGAACCCGACGAGCGCGCCGCCGACGAGCGGACCGCCGATGGTTCCCAACAGGAAGGCGGTCGCATACAGGCCGGAGATGCGGCCACGACTGGTCGGAGGACTGATCCGGATCAGCAGTCCCAGTGCCGACACCGAGAACATCGTCGAGCCGATGCCGCCGAGTCCGCGGAACACCAGCAGCTGCCAATACGTCTGGGCCAGAGCGCACGCACCGGTGGACACCGCAACGATCAGCAGTCCGATCAGGTACACGGGCCGCTCGCCGAGCCGCTGCACCAGAGCACCACTGGCGGGTGCGAACAGCAACCGCATGAGAGCGAATGCACTGATGACCGCCGACGCCGCCGTGTACCCGACGCCGAATTCCCGGGCGAACTGTGGCAGAGCGGGCGCGACGATGCCGAATCCGAGCGCGATGACGAACGCCGCCGACACCAGAACCCAGATCTCGGGTGGGAGCTTGCCTCCGGGTCGGAATGCCGGCTCGGGAGCCGAACTGTCGTTGTCGGGTGGAGGTGAGTCGGTCACGAGCTCTCGAGTGCGGACGACACCAGTTCACGTGCTGCGGCTTGCACTCGGGCGAGATGCTCTTCGCCCTGGAACGACTCTGCGTAGATCTTGTAGACGTCCTCGGTTCCGGACGGGCGCGCAGCGAACCAGGCGCTCTCCGTCGTCACCTTCAGGCCACCGAGGGCGGCTCCGTTTCCCGGAGCCTCGGTCAGCGTTGCCGTGATCGGTTCGCCTGCCAACTCGGTGGCGGTGATCTGGTCGGGCGAGAGCTTGGCGAGAACGGCTTTCTGCTCGCGGGTTGCCGGTGCATCGACGCGGGCATACGTCGGATTCCCGAACTTCGCAGTGAACTCGCCGTAGCGCTGCGACGGCGTGGATCCGGTGACGGCGGTGATCTCGGACGCCAGCAGTGCGAGAACGATGCCGTCCTTGTCGGTGGTCCAGACTCGGCCGTTGTGTCGGAGGAACGACGCTCCTGCGCTCTCCTCACCGCCGAATCCGAGCTCGCCTGCGAGCAGACCCGGAACGAACCACTTGAACCCGACCGGCACCTCGAGCAGACGACGGCCGAGAGCTGCGACGACCCGGTCGATCATCGACGAGCTCACCAACGTCTTGCCCACTGCCGCCGTGGGCGACCAATCGGGTCGGTGCGTGAACAAGTAATCGATGGCGACGGCGAGGAAGTGATTGGGATTCATCAGGCCACCGTCGGGAGTGACGATGCCGTGCCGGTCGGAGTCGGCATCGTTGCCCGTCGAGATGTCGAACCGATCGCGGGCTGCGATGAGCGACGCCATCGCGTTCGGCGACGAGCAATCCATCCTGATCTTGCCGTCGGTGTCGAGAGTCATGAAGCGGAATGTGCCGTCCACCAACGGGTTCACCACGGTCAGGTCCAGATTGTGCCGCTCGGCGATGGCATCCCAGTAATCGACACTCGCGCCGCCCAGCGGATCTGCGCCGATGCGAACTCCGGCAGCACGGATCGCATCGAGATCGAGCACGTTCGGCAGATCGTCCACATAGGTGCCGAGGAAGTCGTAGCGCGAGACGCTCCCCGCGAACGCCTGCGCGAGCGTCACCCGCTCGATGCCCGAAATGCCGGTGCGCAGAAGCTCGTTCGCGCGAGCGGCGATGACCGATGTGGCATCACTGTCGGCAGGACCGCCGTGCGGAGGGTTGTACTTGAAGCCGCCGTCCCGGGGCGGGTTGTGCGACGGAGTCACCACGATGCCGTCGGCCTTCGCCGCCGGGCCCGATTCGTTGTACCGAAGGATGGCGTGACTGACTGCCGGGGTCGGGGTGTACCGATCCCCCGAATCGACCAGTACGTCGACGTCGTTGGCCGCCAACACTTCCAGAGCCGTCGTCCAGGCGGGTTCCGACAACGCGTGGGTGTCCCGGCCGATGAACAACGGCCCGGTGATGCCTTGCGCAGCGCGGTACTCCACGATCGCCTGCGTCGTCGCGACGATGTGTGCCTCGTTGAACGCCGAATCCAAGCTGGATCCTCGATGCCCTGATGTGCCGAACACCACCTGCTGGCTGGGTTCCGACACGTCGGGAACTCGCGAGTAGTACGCCGTCACGAGCTGCGAAAGATCTACCAGATCCTCCGGCAGTGCAGTGGTTCCAGCTCTCTCGTGCGCCACGATGCGCCTCCTCGTTGATCGACGAACCGAAATCCTCGACCAACCCTAGCGCCGCTGCCTCCCCCACGAGCTACTTGCTGGGTCCTTTCGGCGGCCGTGGGAGGAAATAGCTGGTCCGCTGCTGGTATTCGCGATACCCCGGACGCTTTTCCATGCTGCGCTCGAGCAACCGCGCACCGGTGGCGAACACCAGGAAGTACGTCATCGCCATGGGCGACAGCAGCGTGAACACTCCGGGCCACGCCGACGCCGCGACGAGGAACAGTCCCCACCAGACTGCCGAGTCACCGAAGTAGTTGGGGTGCCGCGTCCAGGACCACAGCCCACGATCCATGATCTTGCCCTTGTTCGACGCGTCGGCCTTGAAGGCCGTCAACTGCGCATCCCCCACTGCCTCGAACGTCCATCCGAGAATCCAGACCAGTACGCCGAGTACGACGACCGGCAGAACGGATCCGTGTGCGACAGCGGAAACCTGCAGCGGCAGGGACACGAACCACAATGCAACCGCCTGCGTCAGGTAGATCTTCCGCAAGGCGTACAGGGTTTTGTTACCGGTGGCCTTGGCGAGCAGTTCGGTGTAGCGCGGATCCTCACCGTGCCCACGCGAGCGTCGAAAGACGTGCACTGCGAGACGAAGTCCCCACACACCGACGAGGACGAGCAGAAGTATTCGACGCCACAATTCGCCTGTTCCGGTCGCAGCCGAGATCAGCGCGATCAGAACGAACCCGCCGCCCCACGTCACGTCCACGACGTTGTGGCGTCCGATGCGCGCGCCGATGAGGGCGGTGACGATCATCAGGACGGCGGTACCGCCGAGGCTGGAAAGCGATACCGTGAGGAAGTCGGACCAGTTCACCGCGGGCCCACCCACACCGGCCGCACCGGTTCCAACTCGGACGTCCCGTTCTCGGACCGAACCGCCAGAATCTGGTCGACGCCCATCCTGTTGTCCCGGAAGGCCATTCCGCCGCCGATCAGGTACAGCCGCCACACGCGCGCGACCTCTTCCCCGACCATCGCCACCACCTCGTCGAAGCGCGCCTCGAAGCGCTCGGTCCAGACATCGACGGTCCGCACGTAATGCTCCCGAAGGGCGTGGACGTCGCGAACCTCCAGCCCTGCCTCCTCGATCATCGCGACGGTCCGCCCGACGGGGCGCATGTACATGTCCGGCGCGATGAACGACTCGATGAATGCTCCGCCGCCGGGGTTGTCACCTTCTCTTCGCGACATCTGCTGAATCAACACGCGTCCACCCGGCTTGACGTTGGTGTGCAGTGCGGCGGTGTAGGTCGGGTAATTGGCCTCCCCCACGTGCTCACCCATCTCGATCGACGCCACCGCGTCGAAGGGCCCGTCCGGAATCTCTCGATAATCCTGAATTCGGATCTCGACGTTGTCCTGCAGTCCTCGGTCGGCAATTCGTTTGTCGATGAAGGCTTTCTGTTCGCGCGAGATGGTCACTCCGACGACCTGCGCTCCGTACTCCTGAGCCGCATGCAGGCTCAGGGACCCCCAGCCGCAGCCGACGTCGAGAAAGCGTTGCCCGGCACGCTTGTCGAGACCGATCTTTCGACAGACGAGGTCGAGTTTGTCGCGTTGGGCATCGTCGAGGGTGTAGTCCGGCGAATCCGAGGTCCAGTACGCCGACGAGTACGCCATGTGCGAATCGAGCACCAATTCGTAGAAGTCGTTCGACAGGTCGTAATGGTGACTGATCGCGGCGCGGTCGCGAAGCACCGAGTGCAGCCGCCCTTTCACCGATGCCTGCGACACGGGCGGCGGCAGAGGACGGCCGAACACTCCGAGATCCTTGGCCAGTTTCGCCAACCGCAGGAGCGACGCCGGCCCCGGTCGTATCGCCGAGAGTCGGCGCTCACGCACCACACCCCAGACGTGATCGAGGGCCGCGGCGAGATCGCCGTCGACGTCCAACTCCCCGGTGACGTACGCCTGTGCAGCACCGAGTTCGCCAGGGCTCCACAGCAATCGACGAAGGGCGCTCGGGCTCCGCAACAGCACTCGCGGTGCCGACGCATCTCCCGCAACGGATCCGTCCCACGCCTGCAGCCGAACGGGAAGCGGACCACCCACCAGGGGTTCGATCAGCTCGGCAATCCGGTGTGCGACACCGACACTGCGGTCGGTCCGTTCGATGGAAAGTGTCGAGGTGGTCATCGGTTGTCCCTTCGGTCGAGCACGATCTGCTGAACATCGAGGTATCCGGATCGAAATCCGGCCTCCGAGTAGCACAGGTAGAAGTGCCACATTCGCGCGAACACCTCGTCGAAACCGAGCTCCTCGGCCTCACTGCGGTATTCACGGAAGCGCCTGTCCCACTGAGCGAGGGTTCGCGCGTAGTGATCGCCCATCGACAGACGCTCGCGAACCCGAAGCGAAGTGCTCTGCTCGGTCACCTCCTCGATGGCCCGCACGGACGGCAGGAATCCGCCGGGAAATATGTACTTGTGGACCCAGGTGTACGTGTTTCGGGTAGCCAGCATTCGGTCGTGCGGCATCGTGATGGCCTGGAGGGCAACCCGCCCACCCGGTGCGAGCAGCGCGTCGATCGTCTCGAAGTACGTCGCCCAGTACTGATGCCCGACGGCCTCGATCATCTCGACCGACACGATCGCGTCGTACTCGCCGTCGACCAAGCGGTAGTCGAGGAGATCGATCTGGATCCGGTCTCCGCAACCGGCAGCGGCACAGCGCTTACGCGCCAATTCCTGCTGTTCGGTCGACAAGGTCACCGACCGGACCGTCGCACCACGAGCTGCCGCACGGATGGCCAGCTCACCCCATCCGGTACCGATCTCGAGCACCCTGGTTCCCTCGCCGACGCCCGCCCGGTCGAGTAGCCGGTCGATCTTGCGACGCTGAGCGTCGGCGAGCTCCTCACTGTCGTCGTCTCCCGATTCGGCGAACAACGCACTGGAGTACGTCATCGTCTCGTCGAGGAAGAGTTCGAAGAGGTCGTTCGACAGGTCGTAGTGGCGCGAGATGTTGGATCGCGTGTTCTTGGTCGTATTCCGCTCGCTCCGTGGAGGCTTGGGGATATAGAGCCCTCGGAGGCGCTGCAGAGACTTCGGAATCAGGGACGCCATGCGCCGGGCGAAGACCTCGAGCACAGCAGTGAGATCCGCGGCATCCCAGTCTCCGGCCATGTATGCCTCACCGAATCCGATGAGTCCGCTGTCGCCGACCCGTGCGGCGAAGTCGTGTGGTCGATAGACGGTCATCAACGGTGCATCGGCCGAGCCTGCCCCGATGACCTCGCCGTCGGGCATCGCGACCCGGACCTGCAATCGCGCGACCGCGCGGCGGAAGAGGAAGTCGGCGACTGGTGCGGCGGCTGCAACTTTCATGCCACCGGGAACCTGGGCGATCTGAGGCCAGACCCGTGGATCCACCAGCGGGCGCGGACCGACAGCGGAACCACCGTACGGGTTCGACACAGAATCGGCCTTCGACACAGTTGTCATCTGTTGGCCCCTTCCTTCTGGAATTCTCGCGCCCCGGGAGGGGCAGGTTTCTGCACGATCTTCAGACCCCGCGCCCACAGCCGAATGCCCTGCCAGCGGATCTGTATCACCACCCGTAACGGCGCACACGGGATCTCGAGTGCGGTGCGGAGAATGGACCGCGACGTCACCTCTCGACGACGGCCGTGGACGGTCGCCACGAACGGAGGCCGACCGGGTCGTTCGAGGACGATCGACAGACGGAGTGCGGCGTCCGGCTCGGGTAGCCGCATGGAGTATTCGCCGTCGACGTCGTTGAACGGCGATACGTAGAACTCCTTGGTCGTGCGGGCCGCACCGCGATGATCGGTGTGCAGCAGATACCGGTATCGCTCGCCGTAGGTGTTGTGCACCTCCGCCACCACGCAGCGGAGCTCTCCGTCGCGATCGTGACACCAGTACACACTCAATGGGTTGAACGTGTGCCCGAACACCCGCGCACTGGCCAACATCGTGATCCGTCCGCCGCCGAGGTCGATACCGCTCTCCGCCAGGAACACGTCGACGTTCTGGCGGATGGTGGCGTCGGGGTCACCGAGGTGGTCACGGGGATCGAAGGAGGCCAGCGGTCGCAGTATCCGGGGCAATTCGGGAAGAGCGTCGAGATCGACGAACCAGCTGTAACTCTTGTACGAGAACGTATTTCGAATCGGCGCGCGTCGAACGTGGTCGATCCGAGTGCGATACAACGCCGCCCCGTGTGCGCGGGTGGTCGGCAGAACCGATGTCAGAGCCACGTGGCCCCCACCCGTTGTGCGGCGCGCGCGCCCGACAACGCACCGTCCTCGTGAAATCCCCAGCCGTGGTACGCACCGGCGAATGCCACTGTGTCGGTATCCAATTCGGGAAGTCGACGCTGCGCTGCAACCGATTCGGGGGTGTACTGAGGGTGTTCGTAGGTCATCTCGTCGAGTACCGCGTTCGGGTCGATCCGATCCGCTCCACCGAGGGTGACCAGCATTCTGCGATCGGTGTCGCCCAGGCGCTGCAACCTGGTCAGGTCGTAGCTGACCAGCACCCGGTCGGGCCTGGCCGTGCACGACGGGAGGTGGTAGTTCCACGATGCACGCGCCCTGGTGTTCTTCGGCAACACCGACGAGTCCGTGTGCAGTTGCGTGTGATTGGTGGAGTACGGCATCGCTCCCAGGATGGTGTGCTCGAGGGCCGTCGGTTCTGCGAGCATCTTCAGCGCGGCACCGGGATGCACGGCGATCACGGCCGCGTCGAACGTGCGCAGGCGGTCGTGGCCGTCGCGGATCTGCATGGAATCCGGTGACCTGTAGACCGCGCGCACCGGGGTATCGAGCAGTACCTCGTCGATGTGCTCCGCAACCCGGCGAACGTATTCGATGGACCCGCCGGTGACGGTGCGCCAGGTGGGTGATCCTGTGACGGTGAGCATTCCGTGGTGGCGGAGAAAAGTGAACAGGTAGCGAGCCGGGTAGGCGAGAGCAGTATCCGGATCGCACGACCACACCGCGGACACCAACGGCGTCATGAAGTGGGATTCGAAGTACGCCGAGAACGAGTGATCTTCGAGAAACTGCGCGAGAGTCGTCTCGGACTCCACCGGTTCGGCACTGTCCAGCAGTTCGTTGGCCAGGCGATGAAAACGCTTGACGTCGAGCAACATCGAGACGAATCGTGGCTTGAACACCGCCGTACGTTGCGCGAGGATTCCGCTCATGCCCTGGCCGCCCGAGTACTCGAGCCCGCACCCGTCGCAGCGCACGGACATGCTCATGTCCGAATCCTGCGTCGGCACGTTCAGTTCGTCGAACAGGCGCAGCAGAGTCGGATACGTCCGGTCGTTGTGCACGATGAACCCGGTGTCGACGCCTACCGGACCGTCGGGGCCGTCGACATGGTGCGTGTCCGCGTGACCACCGAGCCGAGAGTCCGCCTCGTACAGCGTCACCGACGAGTTCTTCGACAGTGCGTATGCGGCCGTCAGGCCCGCGATACCGCTCCCGACCACCGCGATACGACGGCGCGTCACGACGGTTTGCCCATGCAGTCGGCCTGCGCATCGGCGGCGATACCGAGAACGAAGTCACGCGTCGCCCGCGACCAGAGCTGCGGATTGCGGAGCATGAAGTGCCCACCCGGAACGGAAAGGTAGCGAGCGGAAGCCCCGCGCGCCGCCGCACGTTCGACCGCACGGCGCGAGGTTCTCGGATCGGTCCACTTGTCTGCAGTCCCGTGAACGACGAGCAACGCATGATGCGCGCCGAATCCGTCGGCCTCCACACCCTCCGGCCACCACGGGGCCAAGGCGACGACACCCGAGATTTTCTGGGTCGTTCCTGCAGGCTCCACTCCCACGACAGAAGGGTCGTCGATCAGGGCAGCTGCGGTGCGGCCACCCATCGAATGGCCGACGACCACCACGTGAACGTCGGGATGCTCCGCGTGGATTCGGTTCAGCGCCCACCGGGCGTCCTCGACCGGCGACCGTTCGGGGGCGTTCCAGCCGCGGAACCGGTATTGCAACTGCTGCACCGAAATGTCGTGTGCGCGTCCCACGCGCCGAAGCATCCAGGTGAACGGCCACATCCGCAGACCGGCGAGGTGCCACGGCCTACTGCGCGCCCGGCTCACGTCCTTGCCGCCGCCGAGGACCAACACGACCAGTGCAGGCTCGGACACTCTTCTGCCGGTGCGCAGAACTGGAGTCGGCTCGTTGCTCATGCCGGTTATTCGGCACCGCGGCCGCTTCGGGTGGGATCGGTTCGAACGGGGCGATTGTGACCTGTCCGACAGAAAAAGAAGACCGGGCCGAGAGTGTGTCTCTCGGCCCGGTCTTCGTCGGTGGAGCTGCCGGGAATCGAACCCGGGTCCTCTGCTGCATTGCCAGGGCTTCTCCGTCGGGGTTCGACGGGGTGTTCTCGGCATTGAGGGTTCTG